>CANGYP010000015.1 GCA_947458235.1 Alphaproteobacteria bacterium | reverse complement strand
CTGATTCTGGACCGCAAACTGTCCGACAAACGGACCTTCCCCGCCATCGACATCACCAAATCCGGCACACGGAAAGAGGAACTGCTGGTGGACAAAATAACCCTGTCCAAAATGTGGGTCCTGCGCCGCCTGCTGATGCAAATGGGCCCGTCCGAGGCCATGGACTTTATTCTGGACAAAATCAAACACTCCAAAAACAACGCGGATTTCTTTGATGCCATGAATTCGTAGGGGAGTGGTGAGTAGTGAGTAGGGAGTGGTGAGTGGTGCGTAGAAATCGCCCTCTCCCCGTCGGGGAGAGGGATGGGGAGAGAGAGGGCAACCCTTGTTGTCTCCCTCACGACTTCATCGTCATGGCCATAAAAATCGGATCATGGGCATCAAATAAACTGAGGAGATCATCCAAGCGTGCCTTGGGGGACATGGTTTTTTGGCCCCGCTCCTCCAACAGTTTATCCAGCATGGATTCATCGTGACGGGCTGCGTTTTTGTGACCTTCGGGCGAAAAATAGGGGACCACCATGGACATAGGCAAACCTTTGATAGGGTTAGGATAAAGATGAGGATTTACTTTCTTTTTTTACCTGATCCCGCAATTTTTGAAGGGTATTTGATAGGGTTAGGATAAAGATGAGGATTTACTTTCTTTTTTTACCTGATCCCGCAATTTTTGAAGGGTATTGGTATAAAGAATTTGAAAAAACTCGGGCGGCAAATGGCGCAGGCGATGTTTTTGACGTTCACGTTC
Source organism: Alphaproteobacteria bacterium (assembly GCA_947458235.1). GTDB lineage: Bacteria > Pseudomonadota > Alphaproteobacteria > JAJTHO01 > CANGYM01 > CANGYM01. Next base: position 24,298 of record CANGYP010000015.1, on the reverse strand, counting down.
CAAAGGATAGTGGTCTGGGACAGGCACAATCAAAGGGTTTTTATAAATGTGCCCACCATAATCCACCTCATAGCCACGCACACGCAATTCCAGCAAAATCGGCATCAAAGCCTGTGCGTAGGGGGCAATCATCTCTGGGCTATACCCACAGGCACGCAGGGCATTGACCTTTTGAAAGGTGGCCTGAAAATGCTGCCTGACCTCATCCAGCGTGCTTGTCAGCAAATGAAAACGCAGATCCTCGTGACCCCGCGCATCCCCTTCTGACCACGCCAAAGCCCCTGTGTCGTCATTAAAAATCATGATGGACCCATGCCTTTTTTAAGTGAAATTTATTTTAATTGCATTTCACAAAAAAAGCAAAGGAAATTTGATCCGGAAATTTGATCCGAGAAACCTTGGCGGCAGGGTCTATCGAAGGGCCTCGGCAGAGATGGTATCTTTCATCCTAAGATGATGGTGTAAGATGCCCTCCAAAGCCGCACGCCCGATGGGTTTGGTTAGATAGTCAGTCATGCCAGCATCCAAGCAGCGCTCGCGGTCCCCCTCAACCGCATTGGCAGTCAGGGCAATGATGGGGATTTGTGCACCATATTTGGATAAGCGGATTTTGCGCGTGGCTTGCAGCCCGTCCATCACTGGCATTTTAATGTCCATCAGAATCGCATCGAGGGTTTTTTTATACGTTTGAAATAAAAAAACGGCTTCTTCCCCATTGTTGGCCAGCAAGACCTCGCACCCCATCATCTGTAAAATGGTGCCCACCAATTTTTGGTTCAGGGGGTAATCTTCCGCCAAGAGGATTTGATAAGAGGCCATAAGAAAATCCTTGTGTTTTTTTTGACTTTCATGAGTATTGCTTTTTTAGGTTAAAATTCAGTCAACGCAACCTAAGGTTTATGATTCCCTCCACTTCATCATCAGTGTCACCAAAAAAACACGCTATGGTTGTGGTTGGCGCGGGGCAAATGGCCCGTGCCATGGTGGCAGGTTGGCAGCGGCAGGCCTGTCCCTTTTCCGTGATCTACACCGTGGATCCTCATCAGGTGCAGGATCTAGGAGGGGGGACCATGTCCTGTGCCCATCCGTCGGAACTTCCCCCTTTGCCGCAACCTTTTGTTGTGATGTTTGCCGTCAAGCCCCAGATTTTGGGGAGCCTGTTGCCCCAATGGGCGGAGATTGCCAAAACGGCGCAGGCTGTCTTTTCCATTGCGGCGGGGTTTTCGTGTGCGCGTTTGCAGCAGGGGCTGGGTCGCCCCGTGATCCGTCTGATGCCCAACACGCCTGCGGCTGTGGGGTCGGGCATTGTGGGGTATTACATCCCCCCCGAAGTAGATTCGGGGGCCCAAGCCCTGATCCAGACGCTGTTTTCCTCCCTAGGCATGTTGGTGCCCGTGACCAGCGAAGACGATTTGAATCGCATCACGGCGTTTTCTGGCAGTGGTCCCGCATTTGTGTATGCCTTTCTTGAAGCGTTGGAGCAAGCCGCGCTGTCCCTTGGCTTTTCCCCAGACCAAGCCCCCGTGATGGCTCAAACTTTGGTACAAGGCAGCCTGAGTCTGAAGGCCGCCAACCCCCAATCCCCCGCCGCCCTGCGCGAGGCCGTCACCAGCAAAGGCGGCACGACCGAGGCTGGCCTCTCTATCTTGATGCACCCCCACAGCGGCCTGTTCCCCCTGCTGAAGGCCACTGTTCAGGCGGCGTACCAGCGGGCGGGGGAGATCCAGTAACAGGGGGGCACCTCTATGAACCCCTCAATGTGTCATTCCCCCGCAAGGACGCATCCATGAAAACCAAAGGCTTAGACCCCCGCTTTCGCGGAGATGACACGCCCTAGAACTTTCTTTCCAAAAAAAATAGATATTCCGTCACATATGTATCCCGCGCATTCAGGTTGCGACTGCCCCGATAGGCATTATAGCGCGTCTCCAGCATGGTCAGGGTGCCCATGGCCTCAAGACCCTGTACAAATTCGTCTTTTTTAATAAAGCCCTCGCTGTTGTAGGAAATCAAAAAGAAACGGGCATTCAGATTTTCAAGAATTGAAAATAACGCGGGTTTGGCGCCATAGGGTTTATTGAATGGACTGCGATTCCAATCATCGGGAATGCCGCTCACACGGCTGTAGGAAACGGGCCGTTTGTAGTGTGTAATCAGATTTAACATAAAGTAATTAGACCCGTAAGGATGCTGGTTATAGGGCGGATCCATATACACCAGATCAAAAGGCTCTTTGTGGTTCATGCTGAAAGAGACGGCATCCTCTTTGGTGATGGTGACGTGTGTGTCATGGTTTGATAATGTGGGCCTATCAATGGATATCTTCCCCAGAATGCGTGTTAGGGCATTCGCACCCTCCCCACCGAAGGCCCCGATGCCCTGTCGATTTTTATAAAATCCTTTGAAAACGCCCGCTGTGTTGTTGTGAATGGAGGCCTTCACCAGCAAGGGGCCAAGATAGAATTTCCTGAGATGTTCGGGAATGTTGTCCATATGCTGTCTGGCTGTATCAATAAATTCAGCATTTTCCCGCGTATAAAATACCCGCTCGCCGTCCTGAATAGCGCGATCGTTTTCTGGGGCATAGAGTTCTGCAATAAAGCCCCGCCGCCAATCTTGGCGAATTTGCGTCTGTAGCCACGCCAAATAATGCAACAATTCTTTTTCGTCAATATCGGATGGATTGGCAAGATAGCAATCATTCACGATGGCACAATAATCCTCTAAGTCATTGCATACAATGGATTCTGCGTGCATCTTCATAAATCGGGACACAACACCACTGCCCGCAAAGAGATCCAAAAAAGACACTTTATTTTTTCCCAGACGATGTTTGACAATCTGGGCGGCTTTCCCCACGAAGGGCAGCAAACTGCGTTTGTTGCCGATATAGGTAATGAGTTCTGAATCCAGATAGGATGGGTTTTCCGTAGGCAGGCTGTCAAACGTCTGGCATCGTTGCTGTTGTCGCTGTTGTGTCATGAGCCCCCCTGTTGTTTTGCGCTTGTTACCTAGATCCGCACACGAGATCAGCGCGATCATAGAGACAAACACCAGAAAAGCAAGGCAGTCCTACAGCATCAGTGCGCCCAGCCCCTGTTTCCACCTTGCCCATCGCCCTGCTGTTAGGGGGCGTTCGCTGGTTTTAAATGACCTGTGCAATCCATCAACCATCAATAATGATAGCGACATTGGGCGATGGATAAACAGTCATCCTCAACCGCATACACCAAGCGATGCTCCCGATTGATGCGCCGTGACCAAAACCCTGTCCAGTTATGTCTTAGGGGTTCGGGATCCCCCAGACCTTCAAAAGGATGACGCTGGGCATCTTTGATCAAAAGATTAATCCTCTTTAACATGGATTTATCCGTACTTTGCCAGTAGAGATAATCTTCCCAAGCTTGGTGGGACCATTGCAAAATCATTGATCATCGCGCAGCGGACGCACAAAACCTTTTCCAGATTGCAAGGCATCAATGCTTTGGTTAAGGCGCTGGGCGTTGCGGGGGCTGGCCATCAGATAGGCGGTTTCCTCTATAGAGCGAAAATCCGACCATGACATCAAAACCGCTGGCTCCGCGTCATCGCGGGTGATAATCAGGGGTGTATGATCATCACGCAACCGATCCAACAAAGCGGACAAATTCTGGGCAAAAATGGTCTGATGCACAGTTTGCATAACGGGTATTCCGCATGATAATTGTGCTTATCCTACGCGCTATGACCAAAAATGTCAAATGATTATACACAGCCGTTCTGGATGGCGGACCATCCCCTGTTGCAAGCCCCTGTTTCCACCTTGCCCATCGCCCGTTGCTCTGTTACAGTCAATTTTCTTTTTTGGATATAAAAATTGCAATCACCATGACCTTTGAAAACAAACGCCCCGTGACCCGAGATCAGGCCGAGGCCGCCGTGCGCACCCTCTTGCAGTGGGCGGGTGACAATCCCGACCGAGAGGGGTTGATTGACACCCCCGACCGTGTCGTGCGTGCCTACGAAGAGTTCTTTGCGGGATACGACGACAACCCCACCACCATTTTGCAATCGGCGTCCTTTCATGCGGAAGGCTACGGCGATATGGTGATTTTGCGGAACATCCGTTTTGAATCCCACTGCGAACACCACATCAGCCCGATTTTGGGGCAAATTCATCTGGCCTATATCCCCCATCACCGCGTTGTGGGCATCAGCAAGCTGGCGCGGGTGTGTGATGTCTTTGCCAAGCGTTTGCAAATTCAAGAGGTGATGACCAACGGCATCGCCCACGCCATCGATCAGGCTTTGGGGCCCGTCGGGGTGGCGGTATATGTTGAGGGGGCCCATCAGTGTATGACCACACGGGGCGTGCACAAAACCAGCATGGACATGGTGACCCGTTGTTTTCTGGGATCTTTTGCCAAAGATAGAGATCTGCGGCGCGAGTTTTTGGATATTGTGTTATCGTCCCGCTCATAAAGGAATCGTGTCATGACTATGCGGGTTGCAGTTGTGGGGGCCACGGGAAACGTGGGCCGCGAGATGTTAAAAACGCTGGCGGAGCGTCGTTTTCCCACATCCAAAGTTCATGCGGTGGCATCGAAACGCTCGGTGGGCAAACAGGTATCCTTTGGCGAGCGTGATGTTTTGACGGTGGAGGATCTGGAAACCTTTGATTTTTCCACGTGTGATATCGGCCTGTTTTCCCCAGGGGGAAAGGTCTCCGCCATTTATGCGCCGAAGGCGGCGGCGGCGGGGTGTGTGGTGATTGATAACACGTCCCATTTTCGCATGGACCCCGAGATTCCGCTGGTGGTGCCCGAAGTCAACCCGCAGGCCCTGAAAGATTACAAAAAAAAGAACATCATCGCCAACCCCAATTGTTCCACCATTCAGATGGTGGTGGCGTTAAAACCCCTGCACGATCTGGCAGGGATCAAACGGGTGGTGGTATCCACCTATCAATCCGTTTCGGGGGCGGGGCGGCCAGCCATGGATGCCCTGTTTTCCCAAACGCGTCACGTTTTGACCAATCAACCCATAGAGGTTGAGCCGTTTTTCAAGCGTATTGCCTTTAACGTCATTCCCCAAATTGACGTGTTCATGGACGATGGCTTTACCAAAGAGGAATGGAAAATGCGCGTGGAAACCCAGAAAATTCTGGACCCCCGCATCGAGGTTGTCGCCACCTGTGTCCGCGTTCCCGTGTTTGTGGGCCATGCGGAGGCTGTGGCGGTGGAGTTTGAACGTCCCATCGACCCCGAAGCCGCCCGCCGCGCCCTGAAAAAAGCCGAAGGCGTTTTGGTGGTGGATGCGCTGGACCCCGAAGATGGCTTTATTACCCCCATCGACTGCGCGGGGGAGGATGCGGTGTATGTATCGCGCATCCGCAAAGACCCCTCCGTCCCCAACGGCCTGATGCTATGGATTGTCGCTGACAACGTCCGCAAAGGTGCCGCCCTGAACAGCGTTCAAATCGCTGAGGCCCTGTTGCCGATGTTAGGGAACAGGTGACATTAGGGAACAGGTGACAGGTGACAGGTAGAATATCACCAAAGCGTGGGTCTAGGCCTTTGGTTTTCATGGATTAACTCCGCCCACCTTCGGTGTCCCCCTTGCGGGGGGCAATGACACATAAGGGGTTAATCGAGGGGCCCAATCAAATTTTCTTCGTCGCCTTGGCAGTTTTTTTGATATACAGCTGTTGCAGAATGGACAGCAGGTTGCTCCATGTCCAGTAAATGGCCAAGCCCGCTGGCAGGGGGGCGGCCACAAACACCATCATGATGGGCATGGTGTTCATCAAAATCACCTGCGTTTTGTCCGTGGGCTTGGGGTTGAACAGCTGGCTGATGTACATGCTGATGCCCATTAAAATCGGCCAAACACCGATATGCAAGAACGAGGGCAAGTCTAAAGGCAAATGGCCAAAGGCATTTAAAATATAGGCCGTATCTGGTGCCGATAAATCGGGAATCCACCCCCAAAACGGGGCATGGCGCATATCCAAAGAAATCACCAGAATTTTATACATGGCCAAAAACACAGGCAGCTGTAGCAAGATGGGCAAGCAGCCAGAGGCGGGATTGACCTTGTTTTCTTTATACAGTTTCATGACCTCTTGGCTGAGTTGCAGGCGTTCTTCGGTGGCGGTGCCGCTATAGCGGGCCTTTAATTCGTCAACGCGGGGCTGTAAATCCTTCATTTTGTTCATGGATTGATAGGATTTGTTGGCCAGCGGAAACATCAGCAAACGCACAATCACCGTCAACAGCAAAATCGCCGCCCCCATGGTGCCCGTGTATTGATACAGCCAGTGCAGCAGGGCAAACAGGGGCTTTGTGATGAAATAAAAGGTTCCATAATCAATGACGCGATCAAACAGCGGCAGATTCAGAGTTTTTTGGGTTTGCTCCAAAACTTCAGGATCCTTGGGCCCAACAAAAATGTGGGTGGTAAAGGTTTGGGTGCGTCCCGACAACAATGGGGGCATTTTGGCCACATAATCAATCTGGTGGCGGGGGCCTGTGGCCTCAGTTTGGCGGCGCAGGCGGAATTGGACTGGACCTTCAGGGATCAATCCCGTAAACCAATAATGTTGCGCCAGACCCAGCCAGCCCGTGCTGGCCTCGCCCGAGAAAAACCCATCGGGCGTGTCATCCAAATCCGAATCGTTTTTGGTCACAAGGGTTCCATCAAAAACACCCACGGCCCCCGTTGTCACCACATGATCACTGCGATCAGACAAAGGCCCCTGACGCGACAACAGGGCAAAGGGGGCAATCTCCAGCGTTTTGGGGGCAATGTTATGGACAGATTGCTGGACCCTTAGGCGATAACCGTCCATGGTGAGCACAGTGGTAAAGACCAAACCTTCAGGACTGGTCCATGTAAAGTGCCCTGGTTTTTTGGCATCGGATGTCCACAAAGCATCGCGGGGCGGGGCACCCTCACCCACCCAGCCCAGACGTAAAAAGGTATCGGGCGTTCCCGTTTGGGGCGGGGTTAGCAGGCGCACGGGCTCTTTGCCATCCAGCACTGTAAAGTATTGCTTTAGAATCATATCATCCAGCAACAGGCCAGAGAGGGACAGGGATCCTTTTAATCCCGCCGTGTCGATGGGAAAACGATCTGTATCAGAGAGAACATCCTGCAAGGGCCGAACAACCGCCGCCGCCTGTGCCAAGGGATCCAGCCCCACGGTCTGGGATGCCACGGGCTGCGCTGGCAGATCCTCTTTAGCGGGCGTCAACATGGGGGCCAGATAGCCATAATAAAGCAGCAGAAACACCATGGACAGAATCACCGCCGTGGTAATGTTGCGCGTATCGTCGTGCATTTGGAAAATCCCTGTATCCGTCAAACACGCTAGGCATACCACAGCGTACCTGTTTTTTGCAACATGCGACTTGCCTGATCCCAAAGGCGTGGTATAGTACTGCCATGATTTCAGAATATGTACCCATTTTGGTGTTTTTGGCGATTGCGGTGGGACTGGCCACGGTGATGGTGGTGGCATCGTGGATTGTGGGCCGTCATCGGCCGGACAACGAAAAGGTGTCCCAATACGAATGCGGGTTCGCCCCATTTGAAAGCGCCCGCCTAACCTTTGACGTGCGGTTTTATTTGGTGGCCATTCTCTTTATTATTTTTGATCTTGAGGTTGCCTTTTTGTTCCCTTGGGCTGTTGTCTTAACGGATCTGGGGTGGCCGGGGTTCGTCTCCATGATGGTATTTTTAACCATTTTGACGGTTGGCTTTTTGTATGAATGGAAAAAAGGAGCGTTGGAATGGGAATAACCCCTGCCCCCATTGATACTCCTCCACAGGATTATGATACCCTGATCCGTCAGGCCGCAGACGAGGTCAACACCCACGGTTATGTCCTAACATCCGTAGATAAGCTGGTACGTTGGGCGCGGTCGGGGTCTTTGTGGCCCATGACCTTTGGTTTGGCCTGCTGCGCGGTGGAGATGATGCACACCGCCGCATCCCGCTATGATCTGGACCGTTTTGGTACCGTGTTTCGCCCATCGCCCCGCCAGTCGGATGTGATGATTGTGGCGGGTACATTAACCAACAAAATGGCCCCCGCCCTGCGTAAGGTTTACGATCAAATGCCCGAGCCCCGCTGGGTGATTTCCATGGGATCCTGTGCCAATGGCGGCGGGTATTACCATTATTCGTATTCTGTCGTGCGGGGATGCGACCGCATTGTGCCCGTGGATATTTACGTCCCTGGTTGTCCCCCTACGGCCGAAGCCCTGCTGTACGGTATTTTGCAACTGCAGAAAAAAATTCAAAGAACTTCGGTGTTTGTGAGGTAGGAGCCGGCGAGGACTAGGGTAGGGGGGACACCCTGTTCCCTTTGACCTGATTCCCCTCCCCCGACGGTCACATGATGATTTTTCCACTCCCCACTCCCCACTCCCTCGATGTAAGGTTGAGATGAATCTGGAAAAGGGCTATAGCGTTGAGTCTCTTTAGTTCGTGAAAGCAAGCCCCATGTCATTTCTTGTGTCCCAAGCTGCCTCATCCCCCTTGTCGGGGACGGCTTCCATCCCAGGGGATAAATCGTTATCCCATCGCGCCCTGATGTTTGCTGCCTTGGCCAAGGGGGAAACCACCATCACGGGCCTGTTGCCCAGCGAGGATGTTTTGGCAACGCGCATGGCCTTGGCCAGCTTGGGCGTGGATTTTCGGGATCATCCTGACGGTACGGTTTTTGTGAACAGTCCGGGCTATCAACACTTTCAGGAACCCGAGGACATCTGGAATATGGGCAATTCGGGGACCAGTGCCAGACTGTTGATGGGCATGATATGCAATTTGCCCTTTCGGGTGTTTATGACGGGGGATGCCTCTTTGCGGCGGCGGCCTATGGGGCGTGTGATGCAGCCTTTGTCCCAATTCGGGGCCACAATCACAGCCCGCCAAAATAACCTTCTGCCCTTGCTGATTCAGGGCGCGACCCATCCTGTGCCCATAACCTATACCTTGCCTGTGCCCTCGGCCCAAGTGAAATCTGCCATTTTGCTGGCGGGCCTGATGTGCCCAGGGGAAACCACGGTGATGGAGCCCCAGCCGTCACGCGATCACACCGAACGCTTGTTGGCCTATTACCAGATTCCCCATCGTATCACGCAGGATCCCCAAGGGCTCCGCTCCATCACGGTGACGGGTTATCCTGAGATTCACCCCCGCCCCCTGCATGTGGTGGCGGATCCCTCATCGGCGGCTTTTGTGATGGTGGCCGCGCTCTTGATACCTGGCAGCTATGTGGTGATGCCCAAAGTTGGTCTAAACCCCCTGAGAACGGGCCTGATGGACACCCTTCGGGAGATGGGCGGGGACATTCAAATCCATAATCAAACCGTTATCTCTGGCGAAGAGGTGGGGGATATCGTGGTGCGGGGCAGTGTCTTGCGTGGGGTTACAGTGCCCGCAGAGCGCGCCCCCCGTATGATTGATGAATATCCCATCTTATCGGTGGCGGCGGCCTTTGCCCAAGGTTCAACACATATGCACGGTTTATCCGAACTCAGGGTTAAAGAAAGCAACCGCCTACAGGCCATTCTGGACGGCCTCTCTGCGGTGGGTGTGCGGGCGGAAAGTCACGGGGATTCCCTGACGGTCTATGGCCAGAATACTGTTTCTGGCGGAGCCACCATTGCCACCCATTTCGATCATCGCATGGCTATGAGCTTTTTTGTCATGGGCCTACGCACACAATCCCCCATCCACATCCAAGGCTGGGAATCCATCCACACCAGTTTCCCCACATTCTTGGAATGCATGGGCCGCATCGGTGTGGTCTGGACCATAGGGGGGTAATGTCGGGGAATGCCGCCTACAACGTACGAATCTTATCCTCCCCAGGCAACAGGTGGGGGGGCTCGCCCCGAAAGTTTTTCACGTTATTAAACACATCGCGGCAGGTGGAAAATTGCCGATCACAACCCCGCGTGGCCACAAAGGTATGGCCCGCCGCAACCGCGAAGGGTGGCGCAAAGGCCAGCGTAAACTGACCAGAGGCATAAGCCTTCACCACAAACTCACGCCCCGTATTTTGCCCCGATGTCCACCGCACGATGCCAAAACGATAATAATTATCCGCCTTGGGATTGTTCGCCCCAAACCGCCGCCCATCCGTCACCGTCGTGACGCTGTGGGTGTTTTGGTGACTGTTCAAAGAGATCCCGCAGGACCAATCCCCCAACCGCCGCGCCCGACATGTGGGACTGTAAAGGTCCAAATGCGCCTTTTTCAACTTTTCCGTTAATCCCCGCAGCTCTGCCACAAAGCGACCGTTTTCAAAACTTACCGTGGCAATCACGGCGCGGCGCAGCCACAAAATACGGGTATCCATCAAACTGGTGGGCAAATCCTGATAATTGACCCGAAATACGTCCACAGAGGCCCCATCATAAACCCCTGACATCAAATCCACCGCGTCCAGAACATCGTGATTCAGGGCCCCCTGAATGTCCACATTGTCGGGCGTTAAATCCGACGTACTCTCCAGTGCCGAGCTCACAAGGCTTTCCGTGGCCTGATACGATACCCCATCCAACACCAACGGGCGATCCCAACTGGTAAACCCATACACCACCCCATCCAATCGGGTAATTTTAAAACACGTGGCCAAGGTCGTCACACAATCCTGCAAATGCTGTAACAAAGATGGGGAGATTGTTTTCATAAAAAATCCTTTTTAAACAATTGTTTTTTAAAAATAGAAGGCGCCATCAAAAAATGCTTTTGTGTATAATTTTATTTTTTTTGAAAAAATATCTTGACTTTCCCTGTGATGCAATGTATACACAAAAAGACTCTTATTATCTCTTAATAAACTCTTAATGTTATTGTGTTGTTGATTCATGATTTTTGATGCCCATCACATTGTATCGGTTTATTGGCCTTCTTTGTGTATTGTGTTTGCGGCATTTGCTTCTTTATTGGTGTGTTACCAAGATTTTACCACATACCGCATCAGCAACCGCGTGGTGATTGCGATTGCTGTTTCTGCTTTTGGGGTGTGGCTGCCATTGCTGTCACCCACCGCCATTATGATTCAGGTGGGGATTGGGGCCATTTTCCTACTTGTTGGCTTTGCCGCGTTTCATTTTAAAATTATGGGGGCAGGGGACGGAAAACTCTTCGCCGCCTTGGGATTCTGGTGCCAGCCCCAGAACATCATGATGTTTTTGCTGGTCATGGCCCTTGCTGGTTTTGCCGTTTCCGTGGCCTATGCGGGGGTCCGTTACAAAAAAATCATGGCCTTAAGGGAAAATTCAAACTTAGCCGATATGCTGTACCTCAAGATACCTTATGGTTTGGCCTTATCGGCGGGGGGATTTTTTCTTTTTGCAAAGGTTTGGGTTCAGGTTGTTTCACGTTAGGTATTTCTAAAAGGAATAGATGTTATGCGTATTGCTTATCTTGTCGCTGCGGCTGTTTTGGCGGGGATTTTGGCCTTCTTCTTTTCAACACAATCGGATCAGCCGACCAATGTTTCCGTGCAACAGCAGGCTTTTAACACCAATGAATTGATGGAAAAATTCAAGGGCACAGAAATCTACACCCTAAAAAACAAAGTCTATGCGGGTGGTATCGTCTCCGAAACCATCGTCGAAGTGAAAGAATGGCCCAAAAATGGCATCCTGCCCGATCATATCAAAAAAGACGAGTTGCCGGGCTTTATCGGCGCGGCCTTTTTGACCCCTCAAGCGGCAGGCACCCCCTTGCTGAAATCCAACCTCGTCACCGCCCAAAGCCGCAGCAATTACTTTTCCGCCCTGATTCGTAAAGGCATGAAAGCCACCTCCATCGATATCAAAGCATCCGATGGCTACGTTCTCGGGGCCCTTCAAGCTGGGGATTATGTCGATATCATTTTGAATCATCAAATGAATGTGGACGTCAAGAAAAACAGACAAGAGTCCGTCAACGTCGTAGAAACCCTGTTTAAAAACGTTCGGATTCTGGCCATTGATGGACAATTTAACTTCGCCGCAAATCCAGCAACAAATCCCGAAGGTGCGGCCCCTCAGCCACCCAAAATGGCCCGCAGCGTGACGCTGGAAGTCACCGAAAAAATCGCGGAAATCCTCGCTGTGGCCTCAAAAACAGGGGAAATTTCCGTGGTGGCGAACCCCCTACAGCTGTCTCTTTACAACCAGTTTACCCCAGAGGAACTTGAGAAAAAATCCGTCACCCCTCCCTATTTCATCGAAAGTGCCATGGACGGGGATTTCCAATCCCAAACCACCACCGCTGATGTCAGCTCTTTTATTGCCCGATTTAGACCAGATTTAACCAAAACTGTGCAGGCAGGAAAACCCTCGAAAACAGGGGATTCTCAGGATCTGTTTATCATGCTGGGATCCTCTAGGGGGGGCAAGCAAGAAACGAAAAAAGAAATATCCTCCCCCGAAATCCCTGAACAAGAGGCCTCTGCCCAGTCGCCAGCCGAATCCGACAAGGTTTTCATGATGCGCGGCTCTGCCAAGGGCAAACAAGAGGAATCTAAGGAACGCTCTGCCCCCGCTAACCCTTAATCTTTAAGCTTTGATCTTTTATTGAAAGTTTATGTTATGAAAAGATATATCCCTTTGATTCTTGTGGCTCTCTTCTGCGCCCATGCCCCTTTGGCCCATGCTATGGAGGTTATGGCGGGAACGGGGAAATTCGTCCCCCTGAATAAACCCGCCAAAGCCGTTTTTGTGGCCAACTCGGAAATTGTGGATGTATCCGCAGAGTTCGCCAACATGCTGTATGTGTACGGCTTGAAACAGGGATCAACCACTTTGCACGTTCTGGATGCCGAGGGGAAAATTGCCTACACCGAAACCATCACCGTGTCCATGAACACCGCCGTGGTTATGGATGCCATTAAACAGGTTTTGCCCAATGCAACCATCAAGGCCGAATTTATCGGCGGCCGTCTGGTGTTAAAGGGGATGGTGAAAAACGCCGCTGACGCCGAAGTCGCCATGCGTATCGCCCAAGGCTTCGCACCCACTGACGCGGGGGGTGCCCCAGGATCTGATTCTGGCATCATCAACATGATGACCACCACCGCCGATAACCAAGTTATGCTACGCGTACGCGTCGCCGAGGTTAACCGCACCGTCAGTCAATCCTTTGGTATAGAGTGGAACCTGTATGGAAACGATCTTAACAGCTTCCGCTCTGGTCTGTTCAGCCCCAGAGGCCCGATAACAACACCCGATGAAGAAAATTTGTTCAGACCCGGATTCGACTCTTATGAGGTTACTGGCAACACCTACCAAACCTTCCTCTCCTACTTTGGTGAACACTTGGGTGTGGATGTTCTGCTCGAGGCCTTGGAGGATGAAGGTATGGCCACCGTCCTCGCTGAACCTAACCTGACGGCCCTGTCTGGCGAAAGTGCCAGCTTCCTCGCAGGGGGTGAGTATCCGATCTTGGTGCCTGACTCCGATGGACGTGTCACCATTGAATACAAAGAGTATGGTGTGCGTTTGAACTTTACACCCGTGGTGCTTTCCGAAAATCGTATTCGTTTGAATGTGAAGCCTGAGGTCAGCGAACTGAGTGCAGAGGGATCGATAAAATTTCAAGGTTATAACATCCCCTCGCTCGTTTCCAGAAAAGTGGAAACCACCGTGGAACTGGGCGATGGTCAGGGATTCTTGCTGGGCGGATTGTTTCAAAATAACCTGAAGGAAGCTGTCAAGGCCATTCCTGGACTGGGGGATCTGCCTGTCCTTGGCCCCCTATTTCGTTCGGAAAATTTTTCCCGGGAAAAATCAGAGCTGATGATCATCGTCACGCCCAGCATTGTCACCCCCGTCAGCAATCCTGATGTGGCCTTTAAATCCCCTGGGAGCGACCTGCGCGTCCCCACATTCGCCCAGCGGGCCTTTGGTGGCCAGCGTCTGTCCGACACTCTGCGCCCCTCCCGCATCTCTGGCAGTGAAAGTAACCGCAAGAGCAAAACAGGCAGCAGCGTGCCCATGGGTGGCGCGGTTATGGAATAATAATCAGAATCCCAAGGATTCTTGAATCATACAGAAAGGTTTGATTATGGTACGCCGTTATATGTCTTTGATGATGGGTTTGATAGGCCTGACAATGCTCTCCGCTTGCGCTGGGAACACCTTTGAAAACTTGGAAACCCATGACCAGAAACCCTACCAACTGGAATCCCAAGAGGACCGCATCGTTCTGGCCTTGCCAGAAAGTACCTACGCACCCCTTTCTAAGGAGTATCAGGAGTATATTGGCCGTTTTGTCGCCTATTACCGCGATATGCCAAACGCTATATTCTATGTCTCCCATATCCAAACGGCATCGGATCAGGAGATGGCCGAAGGCACAGTCCCTGCCTTTCGCCCAGGGGTTGAACACCAAGTCCGTCAGGTGACGGCCGCTATGGATGCCCTAAAGATACCCTATCACCGCATTGTGGAATACGCTGGTGATGAAAATACGACCCCAGAAGAGCCCCAAAAAGCTGGCGTCACCGTGGATGATAAACTCTCTGAAACCAAAAAAGTCCCCGTTGCCGTCATCGTGAAACAATACACCGTCACCGCCGCTGGATGTGTGGATTTATCGGACTGGAGCTTTGCTCGCGCCCGTACCACCAGCATGGATGCCGCTGGCATGGGGTGTGCCAACCGCCAAAATTATCTGGCCCAAATGAAAAACCCCCAACATGTCGTCCGTGGACGCCAAATGGATCCTGAATACAGCACCATGCCCTCTGTAAAAGTACAAAAGGAATTCCTAGAGGGTAAATTCGAGCCCAAATCTAAAGGGGATAGCTCTGGTTTTACATCTCAATAATCATAAACATCAGATGGCTCGGATCGCTTTGAAATTGGCATTTTTATGACATGTCTCGCCTTCATTCAAAACCCGGACATCGCCCCTGCGGTGAATGCGGCCATTGCCACCTTTTGGAATGATGGCCAACTCGTCATGGGGGATCCTGTCAAACAAATGGCTGGCCAATGGGGGGTGGTGTCCCAAGCCCGCATTCTTTTGGTGGATCTCAGCTATGTCCACGATCCCGTGGCTTTTGTGGCATCGATTCACACAAAAGTTCATTATAACCAAATCATCATTTATATAGGTACCCAAAATGATATTCCTTTGTTTCGGAAAATCACGGAAAATCCTCTGTCAGATTATCTGATTGCCCCGATCACAGGTCAAGATATCCTGAATGCGGCGGCGCACCTCAGTGACCGTAAAATGGATCTGGATCAAAAACAGAAAAAAAATTATCGCGGTAAAATCATGGGTTTTGTGGGCTCCCACGGGGGGGTTGGCACATCCAGTGTGGCAGCGGCTGTGGCATGGTCCTTGGCAGAGGAGCTACACAAAAAAGTTCTACTGATTGATATGGATATGAATTTGGGCATACAGGCCTTTTTGTTTGATGTTAAGCCCCGTTTTGGCTTGCAGGATGTTATGGATGCCCCTTCCCGCATTGATGCGGGCTTTGTTGAGGATTTATGCATCAAAAAAACACCCCATCTTCACCTGATTTGTAGCGAAGCCAGTTTGTCCTCTTTTTCTCTCTTAAAAGAAGAGGGTCTGATCCGTCTTTTAGAAATTGTGGAAAAAAACTACGACTACATTATTTACGACATGCCTAGATCCCTTGTGGTGAAAATGGCATCCTTTGTTGAACGTTTGTCCTATCTTTTCATCACCACAGATGCCACAGTCATTGGCCTTCGTGATACGATTCTTCTGTCCAACCAAGCCGTGTTTTACAAAAATGTCAATACGGTTGGGGTTGTTTTGAATCGCTTCAAAGCGAACAATCCCGATTTAATTGCGGCCCGTGATTTTGGCTCTCGGGTCAAGGTCAAGGTGGTGGGGGTGATTCCCGATGCCACGGATTTGCTGTTAAA
Organism: Alphaproteobacteria bacterium; assembly: GCA_947458235.1. Classification (GTDB taxonomy): domain Bacteria; phylum Pseudomonadota; class Alphaproteobacteria; order JAJTHO01; family CANGYM01; genus CANGYM01. The sequence goes on along the minus strand of CANGYP010000015.1, from coordinate 8,402 downwards.
ATCCATCAATGAATCTAAACCTGTAGCCCATTTAGCCCCCAAAAGCGATTACACACAGGCCGTGCACGATCTCATCGAAACGGTCACGGATGAAAAAGGCTTTGCCCGTGCTGCATCGTCCCCGTTTCAAAAGGCCGTTTCTACTCTTCTTGGTAAGTTTAAAACATAGGATGCGTTTTCATGACAACAGGACAATCTCATCTCGATCCCATTTATGACAGCATTATCAAGGTTGTTGAACGACGCATCTCTAAGGAAGAAGCCAAAAATGCGGATTTGGCTTCCACCGAGCTCAAACTTCGCAAAATTATCGGGGAATGGTTGTCTTTGATGGGTAAAACCCTATCCGCTGAAGAGAAATCCACCATTGTGCAACGCCTGATGAAGGATTTTTTAAACCTGAATCCCAAAGACAAGCGCTCCTTAATCCAAACCGACATCGAACAGGCCGAAAACCTAGTCGATAAAACATCATGGGAGGCCTACGTTGCCCTCTACCCCGGCATCATGAACCGCATTGACTCGGTCGCCGCATCCAAAATGAAACGGGCCGAACTGGAAAGCGATGTTCAGGATATCACATCCCAAATGGCCTATGCCAAAAAAATTGTTCTCACACAAAAGGAAAAAAAACAGGTCGTTGATCTGATTTTGGATGACATGTTGGGTCTTGGGCCGTTGGAATTGGTGCTCAAAGATCCCACTGTGACCGAGATCCTGATTAACAATGTCAAAAACTGTTATTATGAACGGGCGGGAAAACTGCGACCCGTCATTTTTCCCTTTCGGGATGAAGGCCATCTGCGGAACATTGCCACCCGCATTGCCAACAATGTAAACCGTCGTATCGACGAAAAATCCCCTATGGTGGATGCTCGATTGTCCGACGGCAGCCGTGTGAATATCATCATCCATCCGTTGTCCATGGATGGTACGGCCATTTCCATTCGGAAGTTTTCTGTCAAGGGCATTACGTTGGCGGATATGGTGGCAAGTGGCAGCATTTCCGCACCCATGGAACGCGTTTTGGATATCGCCGCAAAATCCCGCGTGAACATCATGATTTCGGGGGGGACGGGATCGGGAAAAACAACCCTTCTTAACGCCTTGTCTCAACGGATCTGGGACGAAGAGCGTGTGATTACCATCGAAGATTCCGCCGAGTTAAAACTGCAACAGCCCCATGTCGTCCGCCTAGAAACCAGACCCGCAAACCTAGAGGGCGAGGGGGAAATCAGCATCCGCGACCTCGTGCGAAACGCCCTGCGTATGCGACCCGACCGCATCATCGTTGGGGAATGTCGCGGTGGGGAAATTGTGGACATGATTCAGGCCATGAACACAGGTCACGATGGATCCATGTCCACAGTGCATGCGAACTCACCACGGAACTGTTTGATGCGTATGGAAAATATGCTCACCATGTCTGGGTTTGATATGCCAGAAAAAACCACACGCACCATGGTGGCCTATGCCGTCAATCTGGTTGTTCAGGTCAGCCGGATGCGTGACGGCCACCGCCGCGTCACCCATATCACAGAAATCACAGGGCTGGAAGAAAACAACATCGTCACCCAAGATTTATTCACCTATCGCTACCAAGGTATAGACAGCGATGGAAAATTAAAAGGTGCATTCGTTTCCAGCAAAATCACCCCCGCTTTTGTGGAACGCGCCAACTATTACGATTTGGGGGATGAACTCCGCTTGGCCATGCAGGGGGATCTTCTATGACCTTTATCGTTCTATTTTTGGGATTTTTGGTCGTCTTTCTTTTGGTTTTGTATGGCCTTGGTATCATCCGCATACAGCCGAAATCTTTAAAAACTATAGACACACAACAAGGCACCCTTGCAAAAAACTCTGCCAAATTGTCCACATCTCTCATCACCGCAAAATTACGGGGCGCATCCAACATGCAGGATCTCCCTCTAAAACAACGCTTGGATGAGCAGCTTTTTAGCGCAGGAATTCAAATCTCTTTTGGGCAATTTGTGGCCTTAACCCTTCCCATCGCGGCTTTAATCACATTGGGTCTTTTTCTTGGGGCTTCGCTATCTCTGCCTGTGGCGATACCGTTGGCTTTGGCCATCTGGTTGATGATGGTTAACATTTATCTAAAACGAAAGCAATACAAACGCCGCGCACGTTTTGAACACGATTTTGTGGATGTTGTGGCCACCATAGCCCGTGCCATCAGCGTGGGGGCATCCTTGCAGGAAGCCTTTCGTGTCGTCTGCGAAGAATTTTCTGGCCCCGTTCGGGACGAATTTAACCGTATGCGCCAAGACATTCTGTTCGGCCGCACCCCGCAACAGGCCATCACCATGGCCGCCGCTCGTCTTCAATTGCAGGATTTTGACTTTTTTGCCCTCAGTGTTATCACCCAAATCGAATCAGGGGGGAATCTGGGAAAAAGCATGGATTCTCTCAGGGAAATCATCCTGAACCGTCAAACCTTGATAAGACAGCTGAAAGTTAAAACCGCCAATGCTAAATTTCAGGTCCGCTTTTTTATTGGAATGCCTATTGTGATGGGCATAGGCATGTACTTTTTTGATCGCCAAAATGTCATGTATTTTTTGGGGCCCGAGGGCAAAGATATGGGCCGAGCGTTGGTCATTTGGATGTTCTGCGGCATACTTTTGGTCCGTTATATGAACAAAAAAGCATTGGATGGTTAATATGAATGGGATCATCATTTGGATTCTCAGTTTTGCCACCATCGCCCTTTTTTTGCGGGGGATTATGCCGCAGGGTGCTGAAAAAGCGGTTGATCGTCTGATCAAAAAACAAATCCAAACCAAACGGCGGGAAACAGAATTTCAAAAATCCATACACGCTGAAAAACCCTTTAGAAAATTGGGGTTTTTCTTGGAAAACCACTTTGGTAAGACACCCAATAAAGGGAGTATCAAAACGGAAGTCACCGAAACGCCCAGCGAAACCATCAAATTGCTCTCCGAGGCAGGGTACAGAGACAGTTATGCGTTTTATCTCTACACCTTCGCCCAGCTTCTGGGGGCCGTTGTGGGTTTGGGGTTGGGGGCCGTGTATGTGGTCTTCAATCCCACGGATGATGAACTTGTGGGGTTGCTCCCCTATATCCTTGGCCCAGCCATAGGGCTTTATCTGCCGATCTTGTATGTTAAAAACCGCCGCAATCGACGCGTTTCGGACATCCAGCGGATTTTCCCCGATGCCTTGGAAATGCTGGCTTTGTGTAATGAAGCCAGCATGACCATTGACACAGCCCTGCCCAAAATTGCCAGAGAGATGGAAAAAAAATATCCCGTGATTTCAGAGGAATTCTTGGTCATTGGTATCGAACTGGCCCTTCTCGACAGCAGAGCCAAGGCGTTTGAGGGATTTTATAAACGCTTTCCCCTTGACGAAGTGCGCTCTTTTGTCACCACCATTAACCAAGCCGAACGCACCGGAACACCCATTGCCCAATCCATGAGACAAATCGCCACAGAAATGCGCAAAGATCGTATCGCGAGAATCCAAGCCAAACTAGAGGCCCTTGCATCGAAACTGGTCCTACCCTTGGTCCTTTTTTTCTTTATTCCCGTCATTATTTTCATGGTTTATCCCATTTTTGCCAAGGTCGATCTTAGTGGTCTGTAGATTCTGGGGGCGGGTACAGGGCCCTCACAGATTCACCTGACGCCATGGGGCTAGCAGTGTTTTGACAGAGGGGGGCATATCCGTATAGCCTTGGCCACGGTTTTCGTAATACGACGCCACCAACACCAAAATGGCCTGACGCAGCATGGGGGGGATGGTGCTGGGGGTGTCCCCAAAACCAATGGTGGCATCCACACGAATCCCAAAACGATCCTTAGTGGGATTCGGTAAATCCGCGCCGTAGGCATTGCGCAAAAATACCGTCTGCCCCACAGATTCCACCTGATACAGGGCAGGGGCGATATCCTCCATCAATCCATTGATTCCAAACACTTTAACAGCATCCACAGAGATCAAGGGCGTGCGCGCCAGCTTTATCTCTTTCATGGAACACCCTGGGTAGCGCACCAAAACATCGGGCCCCCGAAAGGTTTTCCGATCTGGCAGCGTGATTGTCCACTTATGGGCCACGAAACGCCATTTTTGCCGAATCAATCCCAAGCCGCAATACAGCTCAACGGCCTGCACCGCACTTTCCAAGAATTGCTCCACCAAAGAGGCCTCTGGCGTCGCCGCAGGCAAGCGCACATAGGACAAAACATCCGCCAAAGGCACCGCAGACACAGCAGGGGCCTCAAGACGCTGGGTATATAGAGTCGTTGTCATAGAATATCTCCTTGTTAAAAAATGAAAAATATGCCCAAAGTCTATACTTGGGGTATTGAGAAAGCGCAGACCGATCATAACGACCATGCAAAAGGGTCAGAAAACGGATGATAGAAACATCATCCTCCCTCAAGCCCGTGGTGTGGATATCCGTCCCATGTGTTTTGTCAATAAAGCCCCCACAATCGTTTGCGTAATCTGGGCCACGGGTTGATCGGCCTGCAAAACCATATAATCCGCAGGGGGATTGCGGGCCAGATTGGCAAAATGGGCGGTGACTTGGTGTTGGAAGTGAGCGTTACGGGATTCAAAGCAATCATCCTGATGGCTTGGGCGGTGGCTTAGGCGTTCTCCTTCCTCCAGAAGAAAGACAAAAGTCACATCGGGGGTCAATCCCCCCGTGGCCTGATGCACAATGGCATCAAACAACGCTGGATTTTCCGCATAGGCCTGATACTGATAGGCGCGGGTGGATTCAGTAAAACGATCACACAAAACCCAATCCCCGCGATCCAAGGCAGGGCGAATGACATGGACCACATGATGGGCGCGGGCGGCCGCCAGCAAAAACACCTCTGCCCACAGGGGCCAAGGCTGATCTTTTTCATAGAGCAGGGCGCGGCGGACGGCCTCGGCAGGGGGTGTGCCCCCAGGTTCACGGGTGGTGATGTGGGCAATGCCGCGCTGGGTTAAGACACGGGAGACCTGATTGATTTGTGTGGATTTTCCAACGCCATCGCCGCCTTCGAAAACAACAAACATAGGACCAAAGCTAAAATAAAAAAGCAAATAAAGATAGCATTTATTGATTTTAAGGCGCAGGTGTTCCTTTATTTGGCAAAGAGAGCAAAAAGTTAGCGTTGGATCCAGCAAGCGTCGATGGTAATTTTCCATCCCATTTATTAATCCACTGCCGATGTAAAATTTCAGAATTCAATGTTTTCGCGATCATTGTTTGGGATTCTGAAATACCTCGTGCTCGCTCAATTTCTGCATCAGCTTCTCCTTTTGCTTTTTCTCTAAGGGCTTGAGCTTCGTTTTTTGCTTTTTCTGTTAAATAGAAAGCTTTTTGGGCTTGTTGCTGGGCAACTTGTTTATCCTCGATGGCTTGACCAAACTCTTTGGAAAATTCAAAGTTGGAGATATTAAAGGTAGCAACCGTGACACCTTCTGTGAAAACCCTTGATCGGATTTCTTTTAGAATTGAATCCTCAAGCTTTTGTCTTTGCTGCAGAATTTGTTCTGCCGTTAGTTTTGTTGTTTCTGCTTTGATGGCAGAAAGAGTTTCTGGTAAAATTAAACGAGAGGCAAGATCGTCTAAATCCCCATACTTACGATAAATATCTGTAACAGATTCTGGGGAAACCTGCCAACCAATGACAGCCTGGATACTTAAATTTTGTAAATCTTTACTTGCAGCTTGCGTTTGGATTTCATTTTTTTCAACGCGAATAGAAATATCTTTAACTTTTGTTATAAGGGGAATAATTAGATGAAGACCTTCATTCAGGGGTTCATTTTTAATGGTTCCCAACGTAATACTCACACCCCGCGTCCCCCCTTCAACAACATGAAAGGGATTAATTAAAAGAATCAGGCCTATAACAATAAAAGTACGCAATAAAAAGGTTTTTATTGAAGGATTTATAGAATCTATGATCATAAGAAGAGTCCTTTAATGTTACCCAAAGACCGCTTAAGCAAGTCATTATGAGGTTTTAAAGAGTAACGTGTTTAGGTTTATGGTGGAGCTAAGCGGGATCGAACCGCTGACCTCTTGCATGCCATGCAAGCGCTCTCCCAGCTGAGCTATAGCCCCATAAAAAACAGTCTTAAACGTCCTCTTCATCTTCGTCTAAGTGTGGCGTGTCCAAATCGGCGTCGATATCATCGTCATTGCTTGGTATAAAGTCATCGTCGGGAATGTCAATATCATCCACATCCACGGCAACATCCGTTTTGGGCAAAAATTCTGCCTCCCTCTCAACGCGGGCACCCCGAGATTTCAGGATGCTTTCTGCACTAAAAGGGGTGTTGCACTTGGGGCAAATGATATCGGGTTTGTTCATATCATAAAACCGAGTGCTGCACGCATGACAAATGCGTTTTGTACCCCATGTGCTATGAATTAAATCGAGGTCTAAGTTCATGACAGTCCCAGAATCGTTTACATCAGGCCTTTTTCATCAGGATGTTTGTTATTTCAAATCCTACAGAGGGCGTCAAGAAAATATTTCATGCCAGAAAAGATGCTTTGATGGGGATCGGGATGGGGCTGGGCTCTCATCCACGCACCACAAACACCGCCTGTTCAGCGGCCCAGTTCATCAGGTGATCGGCCCAAAAAGACCGATCATAGGTGCCCGAGGGTGTCAGGGGGATCAGACGTTCCAAAACAATGCCTTGATCTTGGCATAACGCGATAAAATCGCGCACGGTGCATAAATGAATGTTGGGTGTATCATACCATTGATAGGGCAGGAATTTTGAAACAGGCATTCGCCCCCGCAGCAACAGGAACAAACGCACTTTCCAATATCCAAAGTTGGGAATGGACACCACAACGCGGCGGCCGATGCGGACCAAGTGCCGCATGATATCATCGGGACGCTGCATGGCCTGCAATGTTTGGGACAAAATGACCCAATCAAAGGATTGATCGGGATAGTCCCCCAAATCCTGATTCGCATCCCCCTGAATCACGGCCAGCCCCTTTTGAACGCAGGCCTGAACGCTTTCAAGGTGGACATCCATGCCCCGCGCATCCACGTGTTTTTCTTCCCTTAAACGCCCCAGCAGGACACCATCGCCGCACCCAATGTCCAAAACCCTCTGGCCTGCCCCCACCAGATCAACAATGATTTGTATATCAAGACGCATGACCTTATAAGTTAGAGTAAAGACTTAGGGATCCTCTCTACCATGATTCAAACCATCCTCAAAGCCCCCTTTTATGCGCTTTTGTGGTTGTATCAGGTGCTGTTGTCCCCGTTTATGGGGCGATCCTGTCGGTTTTTACCCACGTGTTCCCAGTATGCCCGCATGTGCCTGAATGATCACACCTTGCTCAAAGCTTTGACTCTCATCACCAAGCGCCTGATGCGCTGCCACCCATGGGGCGGGGATGGCTATGACCCCCCGCCGAAGCCCTAAAAAAAACCATCCGCTGGAACGACGACGCCCTAATCCCCACGCGCCACGCATGACCCCCAACGTCAAAAAAACAGTTCCCTTTCTCTCTTAACGGTGGCAGACGCAAGGATGATTGTGATGCCCAGATGGCGGAATTGGTAGACGCACTAGTTTCAGGTAGTAGCGGTCCCAAGACCTTGGAAGTTCGAGTCTTCTTCTGGGCACCAAGGGGGTTGATGTCCCCAAAAGCCCCCAACACCAAAAGCCCCCAACACCAAAAGCCCCCAACACCAAAAGCCCAAAACACCAAAAGCCCAAAACACCAAAAGCCCAAAACACCAAAAGCCCAAAACACAAGGTGTGTTCACACTATGTTTTCGGCTGGTTTTCCTAGGTTTATTTTAACAGGTTTGTTCAGGGCTGTTCATTTCTCGCTAAAACTTTCCCACACAATTGCGAGCCTCCGCAGGAGGCGTGTCCATCCAGTGTTTCTGCTGCTGGCATTTCTGGATGGATTCGCTGCGTTCGATGACGAAGATTTGGCGTTGGTCACAGGACAAAACCATATACAGGCTATTCTCATACACCGAAGGCACGGGGTTTGACAATCAAAAATTCAGCCCATCGAATCCTGTTGCTTTGTGGTCAAAAATTGAACTACGTCTGTTGCTGGTGATGATGATGCGGCGGATGCTGCTGCTGTGATTTGCATCTTTTGAATCTCTTGCACGGTCGGTATTTCAGGGTGCCTACGGTTGCAGTTGTAGAGGAGCGCGTACAATTGTTGAGTAGTACCGCGCCATTCTGAGTGACCGAACTTAAGAGATGGCGGTGTCTAACTTGAAGTGCAACACCCTTTGAGAGCGGCGGAAAAGGCCTCGTTTGGGGTTTTGTAGTCGAGGCATTTTCGTGGGGTATTGTTCATTTGTTCAGCGATTTGGTCAAGTTCTTCTTGCGTAAGGTCAGAAATATCT
>CANGYP010000014.1 GCA_947458235.1 Alphaproteobacteria bacterium | reverse complement strand
CCCCGCGGATCCGGCAAGGATAACAACGATTCTGCTAAACTTTTTTTCACCCTTGACCCCATGGTGCACCCCCTTTTTTTTGCACCAATTCTAACCTACCTTTTTCCAAAAACACAAATCATTAATGGATTTTTGTTGAATGACCCTGGAACTAAGATATGGAGACTTGCAATCACGTTTACGTTTCAGTAAACTGCCACTTTGAATTTTCGGAGGAAAAAACCACCGAAGAATTAAAAACAATACTGGAAACATTCGGCAACTGGTTCGAATGCGAAGTTTGCTTCACAACTTGGGAGGTGCAGTACGCCCAAGAAGAAGACGGAGAAACCCCGCCGTCGGGGTACTGTTCAAAAATTGAACTAACGCCCGTAAAGGCATTAGTTGTCCCAAGAGAGGGGCTTTGGGGCGACCTAGCCAAAGCCCTAATTCTTTGGGGCCATGCACAGAACCAAAAAGCCTTCGATGAGGGCGAGGAGTATATAGAAAAAACCATACTCCTATAAGGCTTAAGAGAGGCCCCCGCCTCTCTTTTTTATCCCGTCACCTGTCACCTACCCCCTCACTCCCCCTCACCCGCAGTGCCACTCTTCGGGGCGACGATGGTGGCCAAGGTGAAATCACGGTCGGTAATGGTAAACGTGACGCCCTCGGGCAGGGTCAGGGCGCTGGATTTGATGGCGTCCCCGATTTTGGCATTCAGCAGATCAATTTCAAAGTGGGATGGGATTTTGCTGGCGTAACACAGAACCTCTACGGTGTGACGCACAATGTTCAGGACACCGCCAGCCTTTAGCCCACGGCATTTGTCGGTGTTGGTCAGGTGTAGGGGCACAGAAACCTTGATTTTCGTTTTGTCCGTCACGCGCATGAAGTCCACATGAATGGGCTGGTCCGTGACACGGTTGAACTGCACAGCCTTGGGCAGGGCCCGGATGGGGCTGCCTTGATCGGGGGTCAATTCATAGACAGTGGCGTAAAAGGATTCATTGTGCAATCCCGCCATCAAATCCCGAATATCCAAAGAAAAAATCACATTATCGGCGCCCCCCCCATACACAACACCAGGGACACGCCCCGTGCCGCGCAAGCGGTACATGGCATTTTTTCCCGTTTCGGTGCGGGTGGTGACGGGAAGACTGCGGGCGGTGGCACTCATGATTGAACTCCTTTAAAATAAACTCGATACGGAACGGTCTTCTGCAATACGAACCATGGCCTCTGCCAGCAGGGGTGCCATGGTCAATTGACGAATTTTTTCAGCATGACGCACGTCATCTGTGGCGACGATACTATCGGTTATCACCAAAGTTTCAAGAGGAGATTCCATCACCCGCGCCACAGCCCCCCCTGACAGCACGCCATGGGTGACGTAGGCGGAAACGCTGGACGCCCCTTGATTTTTCAGGGCCACCGCCGCATTGCACAGGGTGCCCGCCGAATCCACAATATCATCCACCATAATGCAGTGGCGATCCCGAATATCTCCGATGATGTTCATGACCTCAGAAAGGCCCGCTTTTTCACGACGTTTATCAATGATGGCTAAATCACCGCCCAAGCGCTTGGCAATGGCCCGCGCCCGCATGACGCCGCCCACATCGGGGGACACCACCACAGGGGCACGCCCTGCAAAGGTGCGCTGAATATCCTCAACAAACACGGGGGCACTGTACAGATTATCCGTGGGAATATCAAAAAATCCCTGAATCTGCCCAGCGTGCAAATCCAGCGTCAACACACGGCTGGCCCCTGCCACGGTGATCAAATTGGCCACCAACTTGGCAGAAATGGGGGTGCGGGGGCCAGATTTACGATCCTGACGGGCATACCCAAAATAGGGAATCACCGCCGTGATGCGCCGCGCGGACCCTCGACGCAGAGCGTCCATCATCACCAGCAACTCCATCAAATGATCATTGGCTGGATAGGACGTAGGCTGGATCACAAACACATCTTGGCCGCGCACATTTTCGTGGATCTCAACAAAAATTTCCATATCGGCAAACCGCTTCACCGACGCTTGCGTCAAAGGCACGCCCAGAGTGGCCGCAATGTTTTCCGCCAAGGGCCGATTTGCGTTGCAGGTTAAAAGTTTCATGAAAACCACGTTAAGGCTTGCCAAAGGGCATTGTTTATACCACATTATATGGCAATGTAAATCCCCTGATTTTAAACTATGCGCTGTGTTTTTATTGGTCTTGGCAATCCCACTGCCGAATACGCCCTGCACCGTCACAATGCGGGCATGATGGTGGTGGATGCCCTGCACCACCTTGTGCGGGCCCCCACTTGGCAGACCAAACACCATAGCCTCATCAGCCGCAACCCTCATGGCCTTCTGCTGGTCAAGCCCCAAACGTATATGAACCGATCTGGTCTGGCCGTTTACGATGTGTTAACGTTTTACAAGAAAATAATTGAACATATCATTGTATTTCATGATGATTTGGACCTGCCGCTGGGGAAGATTAGAATCAAAATCGGCGGCGGCCATGGGGGCCATAATGGCCTTAGGGATTTGGACCGCTTCCTTGGCCCTGATTATCTGCGGGTACGTTTGGGCATTGGGCGGCCCGTGCATAAAACTCAAGTTCACGACTTCGTCCTCAGCCCCTTTACCCCCGATGAAAAACCCGCCGTTGACGCTATGATACAAACGGTGACAAGCCATTTTAACGATCTGCAACATCTGCCCCTCAACCAGCTGCAAGCCCGCTTGGGGGAAAAAAACTCACAAGTTATCCACACCCCCTAACCAAGACAAAATTCCCAGAAATACGGGGCGCAACCAAAGCGGCGCCTTTACTTATTCCTTTAAAAACAATTCATTAAATGAAATTTTTAAAAAGCCCTGTAAAACCAAAGGGCCTTTTTAAAGTCCTTTTTCATCAAAAGGCTTTCCATTATCCACAGAGTTATCCACAGCCCTACGATGGCAGAATCGCCGCAAAAACCGACGCTGGGCGACCCCAGTAATACCCCTGCTGCACCACGATGCCTTGGGTGGCTAGGGACTCGCTCTGAGCTTTTGTTTCCACACCCTCCATAATGGGCGTGATGCCATAATCGTGGGCCAAGCCCAACAAGGCAGATAATTGATCTGTGTGGCCTGAGCTTTTTTCAAAGGCCCCAGTCAAATGGCGGCTGATTTTTAAAAAATCCACCAGAAAATTGCCGCTTTGTAGGCGCATTTGCAAACAAGGGAACAATACCTGATCCACATCATCCAATGCCAAACGCACACCCAAAGATCGGATATGCCGCAAACGATCACAGGCCTCTGGTGACAACAAAAAATTCTGCGTTTCCGTTACCTCTATGATCAAACGGGATAAAACATCAGGGTAGGCCTTGGCACCCTCATAAAAGCTCTGGGCCCAAAGGGAATGCTCTAAAGACAAACATGAAACATTCACACTCAGAATCAAATACGGATTTGCATTTAAAGCTTTGAATACAATTGATAAACTGTCAGAATCCAAGGCAACAATGGATCCGTTCGCCTCTGCCCGCTGCACAAAGGGCGTGGGCGCGAACATTGCCCCATCCTCCCCCACAAAGCGCAACAAGGATTCATAAAACACAACCTCTGAGGCGGCAGCGCTCACAACAGGCTGATAATACATTATTTTCCTAAAATTCCCAACCATGTCTTTTGTGGTCTTTTTTTCAAAAATCAAAGCCCTGTTTGCCTGCACCGTCCCCTCCATGTGTTTTCTCAAGGCTTTCTTCAATCGAAAATTATAATACAATAAAAATAAAAAGCACTAAAATTTACCCCCAAGACTGGAGACAATCCCACCCAAAAATGGGCTTTCAACGCAACATCATGGACTGCTTTCATAAAAAAACATAAAAAAAAATGGCGTTAACCTTTTATCAACCTTGATAGGGTTAACATCACATCAACAAGAACGACAACCCACGAGGACATTATGCGTATTCTGCTGATCGAAGATGACGCCGACACCGCCCGCGCCATCAAAGAAATTTTGCGTCAAAGCAACTATGTGGTCGACACCACGGCCTCTGGTGAAGAGGCACTGGAAATCATAAAAATTTATCTGGACATGTACGATCTGGTGATTTTGGATTTGATGTTGCCCGACATTCGGGGGTCTGAGGTGATTCGCCGCCTGCGGGCTTCAAAAATCAACGTCCCCGTTTTGGTGCTTTCAGGTCTTAATGAAACAAATGAAAAAGTTAATCTTTTGGGCTTTGGTGCCGATGATTACTTAACAAAGCCTTATGAAAAAAATGAACTTTTGGCCCGTGTCAGTGCCATCATTCGTCGCGCCCATGGCCATGCCCAAGAGGTCATTCGTGTGGGGAAGCGTCTTGTTCTGGATTTAAAAAACAAAGTGGCCATGGTGGACGATGAACCCCTGCCCCTATCCAACAAAGAGTATGCCATTTTGGAACTTTTGGCAGTACGTCAGGGCACAACGTTAACCAAAGAAATGTTTTTAAACCACCTGTATGGGGGTCTTGATGAACCTGAACTGAAAATTGTGGATGTGTTTGTGTGCAAGCTGCGCAAAAAACTCGCCCAAGCCACCAGCGGAGAGAAATACATCGAAACCGTCTGGGGACGCGGCTATGTCCTGCGCAATCCTGAATCTTCACAAAAAGATATAAAAGGGACCAAACAATCTTTCAATGCACAACTGGAGACTGTTTAGGTTTTTTCTTAACCGTTTCTGGGCCAGCCACACCTTCCCCGCCCGTACACCCCAAGGGCAACAAAAACAATAAAAAAATCCCCCATCATCAATGGGGTTGTATAGGAAGCGCTGGCCCAGTTTTTTTAACACATAATCTTTAACCTTTTTTTCAACTTTTGCATGTACTATTAGGCTTATATTGATCCTGTTTTTTAAACCCATTTTAGGAGGCTCCATGGTTGTAGGACAACACGCCTATGAAACACCGGAACTTGTCCCCGACACATTTTCCTATCGTGACGCATTTTTATACCAAGAGCTCTGCTACAAAACCAAAGTCTTTGCCGAACAAATCGCCGAATCCATGCATTTGATGGATCAAAAACGTGCAGATTACGTCTTATCCATTTTAGAAACCATGATTTTTTATCCTAATGATGATGCTTTGGTGGATCGCGCCCTTTGCGATTTATACCATTGCGGCATCATGGAAGGCCGCGAGCCCATCCAACACATGCTCAGCGTGGCCAAAACACAAGCTCATATCCGTCTAGCCTCTGGTTTTTAAAGGAAGCTACCTGTAAGAAATACCACCTAAATAATCCCCGCTCATGATCCGGCCCAACACATGGACAACTGGGATTTCTTGTCGCGATGACTCTGGGGACTTTGCCGATGTCCGATTGCCCGACACCAACCGGCCCACCATGACGTTATTTAATCCTATGGGTTCATTCACAGGCCCCGTAAAAATCATGGTATCAGGGGCCCGAATGACTTGATAACAGGACCACCCTCCCCGACCCCAGCGGGAACAAAACAAATGGTCTTCACTGACCGTCCACACGCCAGATTCTGGTTTTTTTCCCACACGTTCATAAAATGTAATACCTCTGGGATCGAAATACTGAGTACTCACCCCTTGATCCGTACGCCATATCATGGAATATCCCGACAAAGTCGCGATAATTTGATCCCGATTTAATCGGGTATCGGCCAAAGCCACCGCCGATGCCCATAAATGTAACCCACAAACAATGATCATCCATTTCATAAAACCTTCACGTTTATGCCCTAGGCATGATAACACTGTGTTACCACAAAAACCCTCAAAAAGAAATAACACCTATGCGCACAGGGATTTATGCTGGATCGTTTGATCCCGTTACCATGGGGCACGTTGATATCATGCGTCGCGCCAGCACCTTGGTGGACCGTTTAATCATTGGCGTAGCCGAGCACAACAGCAAAGAGCGCTTTCTTTTTACATCCCAGCAACGGTGTGCCTTCATCAAAGACCATATTCATTTCCCCGCTGATGTTTATGTGATTTCTGGCCTGTTGGTTGATTTTGCCAAAGAGCACAAAGCCAACGTCCTGTTTCGCGGGCTGCGCGTGGTGGCGGATTTTGATTATGAACTGCAAATGGCCATGATGAACACGCGGTTGGCACCTGATATTGAGACGGTTTTTCTCATGGCTTCGGAAAAACACCAATTCATCGCCTCGCGTTTAGTCAAGGAAGTGGCCCGCTTGGGCGGCAATATCGACAGCTTTGTGCCCCCTGAGGTGGCCGAGGCCCTGAAAAAAGCCTACGCCCGCTAAAGGCCATTGCAAGCCCTGAAGCCCTGTATAAGCATCTGTATAACCGTCTTGCCCCACCGCAAAAACTCTGCTACACAAGGTCTCCCTTTTGTTCCCATAGCTACGGCGGAGAATAACCTTATGGACATACGAGTTTCTGGTCACCAAATAGATATTGGCGAGGCCCTTAAAACCCATGTGGAAGCCACCATTGCCAAAATCAACCAAACCTATCTGGATCGGGCCATCAGCTGTCATGTTGTATTTTCCCGCCGCAACCACTTGTTTACATCGGACGCTACCCTGCTTTCAGGCACAGGCAGTGGCATTGTGATTAAGGGCACAGGGGAAGATGTCGATGTATATCGCGCCTTTGATCAGGCCGCCGAACGCCTGAAAAAACAACTGCGTCGCTATAAACGCCGCCTGACCGATTATCACAAATCCCAAGGGGACGCTGCCCCTGCCCTATTAGGCAAGGCCTATGTCATGCGGGCAGAAGAAGAGGTTGATGAATTGGTGGATGCCGATGAAGGCCACCCCGTCATCGTCGCAGAAGCCCCCCATCCCATTGAAACCATGGACGTCAAAGACGCTGTTATGCGGCTGGATCTGGCAGGGGAAACAGTGTTTTTCTTCAAAAATATCAAAAGCAACCGCATCAATGCTGTTTTTTCTCGAAAAGATGGCCACATCGGCTGGCTGGACGTGGCGTAGTGATGATACAGACTTCCCCCCAGCCCGCTACCCTCTCTTCAGTGCATGTGTGCTTGGATGAACACCAGAGTCTTTGTGATGCTTTGGCCCTCGCCCTCAACGGCAAGGGCACCCCCTTGGCTGCGGCGTTTCAGGAATGGATTGATTTTGCCCTAGAAACGGATCACGCCTGCGTGATGCCCCTACCCCTTCTGTCCCTAACATGCGATCATCTGTGTATCATGCGACGGGGGAATCGGGTATTTGTGGTCTATGCCCATCCCTATCGTGATCGCGCCCATGTGGCCAGAACCATTTGCGATTTGAATCACCGCATTCATCACCCACCCCATGCCTTGGTGTTGAAAAATAGTACCTGCGACAACCGAATTCGTAGCATTTTTGATCCCGCAACCTCACGGGTTGAGGCGGCCTGATGCCCACAAAAACAGCCGTGGTTTTTCTGATCGGAGATGAGCTTCTCTCTGGCCGTACAACCGATAAAAATCTTCCCGTCATTGCCCAAAAACTGGGGGAAAAAGGGATCGCCGTCATCGAAGCGCGTGTGCTGCCCGACAACGCCGATGTGATTGTGGACACCCTGCGAGCATGGTCCCCGCGCGTTGATTACGTCTTAACCACTGGCGGCATTGGTCCCACTCATGATGACATCACGGCGGCATGTGTGGCGCAGGCTGTGAATCGTCCTTTTGTCCGTCACCCAGAGGCTGAGGCCGCCCTGCGGGCCTATTACAAACCCGAAGAGTTAAACGAAGCCCGCCTATCCATGGCGGACATGCCGCAGGGGGCGGATTTGATCCCCAACCCCGTCACGGGGGCCCCTGGATTTTTTATCAACAACATTTTTGTCATGGCAGGGGTGCCCACCATCATGGGCGCCATGCTGGATTTTGTGGTGGATCGTCTGACCCCAGGGGCCGTGATTCACAGTCAAACCCTAACCACCACTCTGATGGAAGGGGAAATGGCCCTTGCTCTCTCCACCCTGCAAGATCAATATCCTGATGTCAAAATCGGCAGTTATCCCCATTTTCAGGGCAACAAACGGGGCGTTAGCTTGGTGTTACGCAGCCCCGATCCTACCCGTTTGAACAAAGCAACCAACGCTCTGGAGGCCACCTTAAACACCCTGACGGCCCCGCCATGAAAACAACGATCTTAGTCAAAGGGTTTGAGCACTCCTGCTTGATTGGTATATTGGATCATGAACATAACCTCCCTCAGCGTATCCGTGTGTCCGTGGAATTGACCCTAAAAATCAATGATCCCGTTGGGGGGTTGCGAGATTCTCTATGTTATATGGATATCCAGACCGTTATCCGTAATCTGACCCAAAATCACGTGCCCTTGGTGGAGCATCTAGCCAACGCTTTGGTGAATCACTATAAAGACAATCCCCGTGTGGCCTGTGTCACAGTTGAGATTTTAAAATTGGACGTGACCCCTGATGCAGAGGGGGTGGGCGTGCGTGTGACGTCTGGGGATTTATGAACCGACGCCCCTTGATTATGGGCATTGTGAATGTAACGCCAGATTCCTTTTCGGGGGATGGGCGGTTGGATCCTCAAGCGGCGTTGGATCATGCGGAATCCTTGGTGGCTCAGGGGGCCGATTGTTTGGATATTGGGGCCTTCAGCTCGCGCCCTGGGGCCCCCTTCGTGGATCATGACACGGAACGCGTCCGCCTTCTGCCTGCGCTATCGTTGATACGTCGTGCGTTGTCCTGCCCCTTATTTGTGGACACAACCTGCCCTGTTGTGGCCAAAGCCGCCCTTGATCTTGGTGTTCAGGGGATCAATACCATCGAGGGGCTTTCTGTCTCTCCTGCCTTGTGGGATGTTTTCAGGGCACACCCTCAAGCGCGTCTGATTCTTATGCACAACGCCCTGCCCTTCTCAACCTCACCAAGGACCCAAGCCACCCCCATACAGTCCCATCCCCCCCATGCTTACCCCCAAGGGGTGATGGCCCATGTTCGTCGTGATCTAAAAACCGTGATTGACAAGAGCCCCCTGAACCCCTCCCAAATCCTGCTGGACCCAGGTGTGGGGTTTGGAAAATCGGTTCAGGATAATCTTGCCCTGATTCAGGGGGTAGGCGACTTAGCCACCCTTGGATACCCTGTGGTTTTGGGAGTATCCCGAAAATCCTTTTTGGGAGCCCTCGTGAACAAGACTATACCAGAGCGCCTTCCCGCAGGTCTGGCCGCCATGCTGTTCGCCGCGCCCCACGTGGCCATGATGCGCACCCATGATGTGGGGGCGCTGGCCGATGCTTTCACCGTTTGGGGGGCGCTGGCACAAACCAGCCACCCCCATCTATACGACTAAAACTTCAGATCAATACTGCTAAGTTTTTCATCCAAAACCTTCAGCACGTCTTGAGTAATGTCTAGGCTGCTGTCCGAGAGAACCAAAACGCTACTTCTGGGCAACACCAAGGTGTAATTTTTTTCCTTGGCGATGCTGGACACCACTGCGATGGTTTGGGTTTGCAGGGTTTCCATGGCTGTTGAAAAAGCCTTGTCCAAACTGTTCTTTTTGCCACGCATGTTGGTTTGCAATTTACCCAAATCGGCCTCAAAGGCCTTGCGCTTTTCCGCATAGGCATCAGGCGAAAGTACGGAGCGATCCCGTGTCAAAGCATCTTTGGCATCCGAGAGTTTTTTTTGCTGACTTTCCAAATCTTTTTTGTACTCATCCTGCTTTTTGTTCATTTGCTGCTTAATGGATGCGCCCGCTTTCGAGGACTGCAAAATCACCTTTAAATCCACAACAGCGATGGATTGTAACGCTTGCGCCGATGCCAAGGAGGTCAGCGAAATCAAGAGCAACACCGAAAAAAATAATACGCGCATCATTCATCCTTTATAGTCTATCTTTGTTGAAAAAAACGGGGGACGGTTACAGATCCACCATCTTGATCTAACGGTCTTAACGGAAACACCGCTGGGTTGGCAAGGAAAATCCGCAAAAGTCTCTATACCGCCACCACCTTAAAACTGCGTGCCAAAACTAAAGCGGAAACGATCTTCCTCGTCGTAATCTTCTTTGGCAAAGGGGATGGCATAATCAATACTGACAGGGCCAAAGGGCGAACGCCATGCCAAGCCCAAACCACCCGATGCGCGGATACTGTTGTCATCTTGAACATCGGGCCCCTCATTGACCGCATCACTCAAAACCCCTGCATCAACAAAGGACACCCCACTTAATCCTAGTTCTTCTGGCAGCCCTAAGGGAAAACGCAATTGGGCAGACGTTCTGGCATAGTATTGCCCTCCCAAAGCGTCCCCTGTGGTGCGATCGCGGGGCCCCACACCCGCCAATTCAAAGCCCCGCAAACGGGCACCGCCCAAAAAGAATCGGTCATTGATGCGCACATCACCACCAGAATAATCAAAGACATAACCAGTATCAGCCTCGGTGCTGAGCACCCAGTCTTTTTCATACAGAGGCCAGTATTTTGCAGCACCGATTTCATTGCGCAAATAATCCACATCACCGCCAACACCAGCAATGTTGGCTTCGTAATAGGTCATATACCCTTCGCTGGGCTGAATGCGATTATCCAGCTTGTCATAGGTAAAGCGTGTACCTACCCCAGAGGTTAAGTATTCCCCCTCTTGATCCTTGATAAATCGGGAGGCGTTTTCATCCACATTGCTGATTTTAACATTATTAGCAAAATAAAACACCCGTTGGTTTAAATCTGGCCCCAAATCAAAACCCAAGGTGGCGCGTCCACCCAAGCGTTCTTCATCATAGGAACTCTCGTCCTGAAAATCCCGCACAAGATTTTGGAAATCCAAGCCCCCATACAACTTACGGTCCAGAAAATAGGGGTCGGCAACGCCCAAATCAATCTGCTGGCGCTTGGTGGAGACAGAGGTTGAGGCCCGAACATCCTGCCCCCGCCCCAGAAAATTCCTCTCTCTCAAGCGGATATCCGCCAAAAAAGATTCTGTGGATGAAAAACCCGCCCCGAGAGACAGCTCCCCCGTAGGTTGTTCCATAATTTCGATATTAATAATGCTTTGATCTGGGGTTGAGCCCTCCTTAACGTCAAATTTGACATTTTTAAAATAACCCAAATTACGGATGTTTTTTTCCGATTCTCTGATTTTGATGGCATTATAGGGGTCGCCTTCGGCAAAGGTAAGCTCTCGGCGGATGACTTTGTCCAGCGTACGCACATTACCGATGATGTTCACCTGTTCAATATACACGCGGCGCCCCTCTTTCAAGGAGAAAACCACATCAACAAGACCTTCTGCCATCCCTTCCTCACTGTCTTTTTGCACATCCCGAGGGGTATAGACAGGGTCAATATCCACAAAGGCATATCCCCGCTCGCCCAAAAAATCCACCAAGGCGGATTCTGAGGCATCAATGTCTTTTTGACGGAACACACCACCAGACTCAAAGACGATCAAGGGCTTAAGCTCTTCTGGCGTGATATCCTTAAACACGCTTTTAAAATCAATACCGCCAACGCGATAGCGGGGGCCTTCTTCGATAAAAAAGGTCAAAGCAAACTGTTTTCTATCTTTGGACAAGGTGGCATCCACAGACGTGACGCGAAAATCCATAAAACCGTTGTTGCGGTAATGTTGCGTCAACTGTTGTTCATCATAGGCAACCAAATCTGGATCATAGATATCCGTACTGGAAAGAAACTGATACCACGCCGATTCCCTTGATGTGATGACGGAGCGCAAGGTGTCTTGGCTAAAAAAACGATTGCCCACAAAGGTGATACGGGCGATGGTTGTTTTCTTCCCCTCCTTAAAGGTCAAAACTAAATCTACGCGGTTTTGATCTTTTTTGATATAATTGGCCTCGATCTCCGCGCCGTAGAATCCTTTGCGTTGATAAAGCTTTTGCAGGCGATCCACATCTTGCTTCACCTTCTCTGCCGTGATGACGTCCCGAGATTTCAGGGTCAATTCTTGTTTGATAATATCATCCGACAGGGATTCGTTATCCTCAAGCACAATTTCGTTCAAGATGGGATTTTCTGAAACAACAACGTGAAGGATGCCCTGTGCATCCGTGATTTTGACATCGGAAAACAAGCCAGTTTCATAAAGTTCTTTAAGGGCGCGATCCAAATCGGCTTGGGTAAAGGCCTGCCCCGTTTGCAAGGGAATATAGGCCCGGATGGTGGATTCCTGAATGCGTTCGTTGCCTTTGATGGTGATGGTTTTCAGCGTGGCGGCGAAGGCAGGGACGGCAAAAAGACTCACCCACAACAGACAAGCAAAAACAAAGCGCACAGGCATGCCTCAAATCCCCTTCAAAAAAACACAATCCACAGCTTTTGGTTTACCATCCCTAAAGAGACGGGTCCACCCCGAAAACATGCCGCTTTGAAAGAAACGCCCCCCTGTGGCCGTTCCATCACACTACAGAGCAAAAGGCTTATCCCATTTGAAAAATACGTTGAACATCGTTCCATGTGACCACCAGTGCCAACATCAAAATCATAGCGACACCAGCAAAAGATCCGATCTCTTGGGCTTTTTGAGGCAAGGGTTTGCCCAAAATGGCCTCAAAGAGATAAAAAACCAAATGACCACCGTCGAGGGCGGGTACGGGCAGAAGGTTGATCAACCCAAGACTGATGGATAAATGCGCTGCAAAAATCACCAAAGCGATGATACCCTGCTCCCCCACTTTGTCAGAAATGCGGTAAATTTGAACAGGGCCACCCAATTCCTTGACAGAGCGCACGCCCGTTATGGTTTGCCACAACCCCGTCATAGTACCCGTGATGATGGCCCATGTATCCTCAAAAGCCGCAGGCACAGCCCGATGCAGGGGCAAATCCCTGAGGGCGGATTCGTTAGTGCTGATCCCCAAAAGGGAAATGCGTGTGGTGTGCCCCAAATTATCGGTCATTTCTTCGCGGCGGGGCTGAATAGCCACCGTGCTCTGAACACCCTGACGTTCATAAACGATGACCATGGGCTCTGGCCGATCATAAAAACGGGTTATGTTTTGAATATCCGAAAAACTTTCTATGGCCTTTCCGTTGATGGAAATCACGCGGTCCCCCACCTGCAGATGGCCCTTTGCGGCAGAATCGGCGGTGAAATCCCCCACCACAGGGGGAGCATACACCTGACCCAAAGTAGCGTAAATGCCCACAAACACAATAACCGCAAACAAAAAATTTGCGGCTGGCCCAGCGGCCACCACAGCGGCCCGCTGGTGCAGTTTTTTGTAGGGGAAGGCAACCTTTTTTTCCTCAGCTGTCATGGTGTCGTCCATGCCGATGGGCGCACTGGCAACATTGGTATCCCCGAACATTTTCACATACCCGCCAAAGGGAATCAGAGAGATTTTCCAGTGGGTGCCATTTTTGTTGCGCCAGCCGTAAATCTCTGGACCAAAGCCGATGGAAAATACCTCAACCCGAACACCGTTCATGCGGGCCACAACATAATGCCCTAGCTCATGTACATAAATTAGGGAGGTTAGAACCAAAAGAAAGGAAATAACATCGTATTGCAGCAAAAAGTCCATAGAGGCTTCACCTAAAACAGGGTTTTCTTAACAGTGTGCCTGACTTCCTGATCCAATGCAAGAACATCCTGAAGATGGGCAACGGTTTGATGATGATGGCGTGCCATAGCCTGTTCGACCACGGTTGTAATCTCTGTGAACTTCAGGTTTTCCTGTAAAAAAGCCTCAACCGCGCACTCGTTGGCGGCATTGAGAACAATACATGCTGCCTGTCCCTGTCGATAGGCCGCCCGCGCGAGGGTGATAGCGGGGAAACGCTGGTGATCCACGGCCTCAAACGTCAAGGTCATTCCCGCTGCAAAGGCGAGGTTGGGCAGAACATCCCGTTGTTCATCAAACAAAACATCCCGCACAGGATAACGCATATCCGCAGGGGCCAGATGGGCCAGCGTTCCCCCGTTTTTGCATCGGATCATGCCATGAACCACGGATTCTGGATGAATCAGGGTTTCTATACACGATTCCTCCACGTCAAACAGAACGCAGGCTTCGATCAGCTCCAGCCCCTTATTCATGAGGGTTGCAGAATCCACAGAAATTTTTTTCCCCATGGACCATGTGGGGTGACGTAGGGCTTCCTCGGGGGTGACATCCCTCAGATTTGGGCGAGTGCGAAAAGGCCCCCCCGATGCTGTCAGCACAAGACTTTTCACCTGATTTTTGGGCACCCCCCGCAGCAAGCAAGCCAGCGCATGATGTTCCGAATCCAGCGGGGCAATGCGCCCACCGTGACGCGCTGCGGCTTCCAGCATCCATGATCCCGCACAAACCAACGATTCTTTGTTGGCAATGCCCACCAAACGGGCATGTTGACAG
Source organism: Alphaproteobacteria bacterium (assembly GCA_947458235.1). GTDB lineage: Bacteria > Pseudomonadota > Alphaproteobacteria > JAJTHO01 > CANGYM01 > CANGYM01. The sequence continues at coordinate 12,538 of CANGYP010000014.1, read as the reverse complement.
GCGATGAAGGTGGGCACCAAACCCGCCGCGCCAGTAATGGCGGCAATCACAATATCTACAGGCTCGGCGCAAATTTGGGCGATGGCGGCATCTCCCGATACCCCTTGAACGGAGGAACCAGCCAAGGCGTTTTTTAAATCTTGGTAACACTGGTTATCGGCCAGCGCGGCATACGTGGCCCCAAAACGACGGGCGTCACGGGCCAAATCCTGAGCATTGCGATCGGCAATCAGTGCGTAAAGATCAAAATCATCCAGATGATCCGCAATAAGGCGCAGGGCGGTTTGCCCCACCGATCCCGTTGATCCCAGTATCGTAACGCGTTTTTTCATAAGGCTACACCGACATCAACCACGCCGCTGGCGCGGCCAAAATGAATCCATCCACACGGTCCATGATCCCGCCGTGGCCCCGCAGCCATGTCCCTGTGTCCTTGATGCCCAAATGACGCTTCAGTTTGGATTCCATCAAATCCCCCATTTGGGATAACAAGGCCAAAAGGATTAACTCTGGGAAGGAAAAAAGCGGAGGCCCTTGAAAAAATGACAACGATAGAGCCACGGCGGCGGAGGCCAACAGGACACCCGACGCAAACCCCTCCCACGTTTTGCCTGGGCTGATGGTGGGGGCCAGTTTATGGCGACCATAGCGACGCCCCGCAAGATACGCCACCGTATCCGTCAGGGCCACCAGAATCACCAGAACCAAGCCCCCAGCATCACCCAGCCCCAACACACTGGCCGTGGGCAGGATCAAAAACCCAAGAGGCACCCCCACCCGCATCCACGGAGCACACGCGGGATGCTTGGAAAGGGGCCACCATTCCCACAAGCCCACAGCGCATACCAAAATCGGCAACAGAAAAAAAACCTGCAACGCGAAGGCTACGGCCACCACAGCCATCAGGATCAGGCCCACCAGAAGACGATCCTTCATAGCGCAGCCTCCGTCTTATCCACCACCCCCCCGTAACGTCGCTGGCGGCGGGCGAACAGGGACAGGGCCTCCTGAAAATGCTCCGCAGCAAAATCAGGCCACAGCACGTCCATAAAAATCAATTCGCTATAGGCCGATTGCCACAACAGAAAATTGCTAAGTCGATATTCGCCGCCCGTGCGCAGGATGATATCGGGGTCGGGCAGATCCTTGGTGAATAAATGCTGCGCAAAAAAATCCTGTGTCAGTGCAGCATTTTTGGTTTCAGCAAGGAGGGTTTCCACGGCATGAAGAATCTCTTGCCGCCCCCCATAACTCAGGGCAAGGGTCAGGGTCAGACGATTCCCCCCCGCCGTGGCGGTTATGGCATCATTCAAAGATTGCTGCACGCTTTGTGCAAATTTGTGCGTGGCCCCGATAACATTTAACCGAATGCCGTTTTGGCACATCCAATCCGTTTCGCTGGTCAGGGCCTCTGTCAAAAGAGCCATGAGGGCCTCGATTTCCTCGGGAGGGCGCTGCCAGTTTTCTTCGGAAAAGGAATACAGGGTGATATAGGGGATGCCCTCTTCAGCGGCGCAGGTGACGGTGCGTCGGACGGCCTCTTGTCCTACGCGGTGGCCATGACTGCGGGGAAGACCACGGGCCTGCGCCCATCGCCCGTTGCCGTCCATGATGATGGCCACGTGGCGGGGCTTCACAGGGTGATTCCTGAAACGGCGGCTTCATCGCGGGGAGTGCGCCCAAAGCGATCCCGCACATCGGGGTGGGCACCTAGGCGGCATAGATAGGTCGCCACCTCTTGCCACCCTTCTGCTGCGGCCAAGTGCAGGGCCGTGCGCCCGTCATAATCGGGAACATCGGGGGAGGCTCCTCGGGCCATCAGGCGCTTGACCTCATCCAAATCCCCCTGACTGCTGGCCAGAATCAGGGACAGGGCCAAATGTCTTTTTTCTTGATAGGCGTGCAGTCTGGGGTCTGTTTTTTCCGATGCCTGCCCCACCCCATCAAAATTATGGAAGTTATAGCGCGAGACCAGCTTTTCACAAAAAGCCACGCCCCGCACGCTGTTGCCCAAAGGATCCAGACGGGGCGACCAGATCGTGATGCCCATGACGCCCGGCACCACCAGCATAATCACACCAGAAATACCTGATTTTGCCGGCAATCCCACAGTAAAGGCAAATTCCCCCGAAAAATTATACATCCCGCAGGACAGCATCAGGGAAAGGCCGTTTTTGACAGAGGCGGGGGACAACACACGCTCCCCCGTCATGGGGCACACGCCTGCACTGGCAAAAGTGGCCGCCAGCGTGGCCATGGTTTTCGTTGTGACTTCGATGGAGCAACATTGAAAATACAAGTCTAATGTTTGATGAATATCCGTGCCTTTGGGAAAGGCCCCCACCTCTTTTAAAAAATACGCCAGCGCAAAGTTACGATCCGCCGTTTCCTTTTCAGAATGATAAACCGCACTGTTGAATCCTGGGCGCACACCCCCGCACAGCCTTTGCCAAACGGACAAAATGGCATCAAAACGATCCGCCAACGGTTGATGGGGACGAATCAGGGACGCACACACCATGGACCCCGCGTTAATCATGGGGTTATGGGGCAGGTTTTTGCTGTTCAGGGTGATGGCATTGAAGTTCTGGCCGCTGGGCTCTCGGCCAACGTGGGCGTGAACCTTGTCTTCGCCCACCGCCTCCAGCGCGATGCAATAGGTCACGGGCTTGCAAGTGGACTGCACACAAAAGCCCACATCCGTATCCCCAATATCAAAGGTTTGGCCATCCACCGTACAAATGCTGATGCCCAGATATTTGGGATCCACTTTGGCCAGTTGAGGGATATAGCGGGCCACATCACCAGCCCTCAGGGGCAAAAGGTCGTGATAAATCTGGGTAATATAATCGGTGAACCCTGAAAAATCGGGAATAATAAAGCCCCCTTGGGCCGCCCGCTGCAACAAATACAGATGACGCCCTGCCAACGATCGAAAGGTCTCAAAGTCCAGATGGTCTTTGGGGGTATAGGCCTCTAGGGCCTCTATCACATCCTGAATGCGGGTGTCTTTTTTTTGGATGCCGTTTTGGGAAAGTATGCGCAGAATGTCGCCTTTGGTGGTATAGGGCTCCCCCGTGGGGCTAAAGGCCAGAAACAAACGGCGCCAATCCTCCAGGGCGACGGATTCAGACAGATGGGCGGGGTTGCTTGGGGCCATGGGTTGTTTCCTAGAACACGGGTCTTTCCTTCATAGGGGAGGATGCCCATGGGCGCAAGATCCTAATGATTTTTTGCTCTAAGGGCACCTCTATTAACCGTCATTGCGAGGAGCAACGCGACGAAGCAATCTAGGGTTTCCTCGCGCTGAAGCCTTTCTGGATTGCTTCGCTACGCTCGCAATGACGGTTAATAGAGGTGCCCTTCTGAGGATGGGGGTAAGGTTAATAGAGGGGCCCTGATGAAGGTTCATCATGACGGACCCCATAACATGAAATTGATTGTTGATTTCATGCTATAAATAAAGACAGCCAAAAGTCAACGGAGGGATCGAAAAAATCCCCCCCAAAGAAAAAACCACCCCCAAAGGGATGGTTTTTAAGGGATTTAAAAAAACAAGAACTCTATCCTTGGGGATGAGAGCACTTGTTGCCCCCAGGGAGGGGAGTTTCCAACACGCCCTCCTCGTGGGAGGGGATCACTACGCCTCTGTCAGCGATACACCCCTTCTCCAAAAAGAGCTGGGTCTTGGGGTTAACCAAGATGCCTTTTTGGAACAGGAAATAGCGAAGAACAGTTTTTGCCTCGGCCTGGAAGAGCACGAGGGATGCAACTAAGAAAACTCCAAAAAACGTGAAGGGAGAAATCCTCACATTTTTGGTGTTCGTTTCTTTTTTATTTTCCGATCCCAACCAGGACGCAAACGCTCCTGGAATCATCGCAACCCCCGTCAAAAAAATGATGGGGGCGTCAAAAATACGACGCATGGCATCATAAAAATCCTTCTGGATTTCCTCCTGAAGGTCTTTTGGGGGCACGGGGGCCTGATTTAATTCCGCGAGGATTTGCTCCTCAGGAATGTTGACAGTGGTTCTTGTATTGTTATTGCTCATGATTCTCCTTGTTAGATTGAACGCAGGCCAGCGGTAAAGTTTACATGGCCAATTAAAACAATTTTAAAGTAATATATATATATATGCGTCAAGTATTTTTTTCACATTTTATACATATGGACAATTTTCCCCAAAAAGACTTAACCATCAAGCCTTTAGAATTAGAAGGGGTTTAGATAAATTTCGCCAAGGCAATAAAGGCCCCGATAATCGTCACGGTAAAAGCCGTGAACTTGCCCATTCTTTCGGTGAGACGGAGTTCAAGGTCCTTCATTGTTTGGGTAAGCCTCAATTCCAGGTCCTTCATCGCCAGGGTTAGATCAGATTCGACGCGCTTGATTTCTGTTTTCAGCGCGACCTCCACGTCTTTGATGTGGGATTCCAATCGCTTGATCTCAATCTGCGTATGCCCGGAATCTTCCTTCATTTGGGATTCCAGACGCTTGATCTCAAGCTGGACGTGGTCAAAACCCTCCTTCGTCTGGGATTCCAATCGCTTGATCTCAAGCTGGACGTGGTCAAAACCCTCCTTCATTTGGGATTCCAGACGTTTGATCTCAAGCTGGACGTGGTCAAAACCCTCCTTCGTCTGGGATTCCAATCGCTTGATCTCAATCTGCGTATGCCCAGAACCTTCCTTCATCTGGGCTTCCAGCCGCTTAATCTCGACCTGGACAAAACCTATATCTTCCTTGGTGGCCACATTGAGAGAAACCGCTTTCACAATACTAGCGGCGAGGTCATCCGCCTGTTCTATGGTAAAATGATCTCTGAGCCTGTGGTGAATCCACAGGGGCAAAGAATGGGCAAAAGGATCAACGTTCATTTCCATACCCCACTGTACCCCAAAACCATTGCGATTTCAAGAATGCCTATATGAGATGCATTGTATAAGTTCACCCCATTTGAGACAAACCGGAAGCTCAAGCGGCGTCCTTGAGGAGGATGGATTGTGTATACGCGGGGGTCGTGGGTCTTGCCAACAGCATCATCATAGCCTAAAGTTCCTGACGCATCAAAAAGGGGTTTTTTATGATTGATAAATCGACGCTTCCCTCCCGTCATGTTTCTGTGGGGCCCGAGCGGGCGCCGCATCGCTCCTATTACTACGCCATGGGCATGACCGAGGCCGAAATCAACCAGCCCTTTGTGGGCGTGGTCAGCACGTGGAACGAGGCCGCCCCCTGCAACATCGCCCTGCAGCGACAGGCACAGGCCGCCAAGGCGGGCGTGAAGGCCGCACACGGCACCCCACGGGAATTTTGCACCATCACCGTCACCGATGGGATTGCCATGGGGCACGAGGGGATGAAATCCTCTCTGGTCTCCCGCGAAGTCATCACCGATTCCGTGGAACTTACGGTGCGCGGCCATTGTTATGATGCGCTGGTGGGGATTGCGGGGTGCGATAAATCCTTGCCTGGGCTGATGATGGCCATGGTGCGGCTGAACATACCCTCAGTCTTTATGTACGGCGGGTCCATTCTGCCTGGCCGTTACAAAGACAAAGACGTCACCGTTCAGGATGTGTTCGAGGCCGTGGGCAAGTACGCCGTGGGCGATGTGTCTGCGGACGAGCTGCACGCGCTGGAATGCGTGGCCTGCCCTTCGGCGGGCTCCTGCGGCGGCCAGTTTACCGCCAACACCATGGCGTGCGTGTCAGAGGCTATTGGTCTGGCCCTGCCTGGCTCGGCTGGTGCCCCCGCCCCCTATGAATCCCGCGATCAGTACGCTGAGGCCAGTGGCCGCGCCGTGATGGACCTGCTGGCCTCTGGCATTCGCCCGCGGGATATTGTGACCCGAAAAAGTCTGGAAAACGCCGCCCGCGTCGTGGCGGCCAGCGGGGGCTCCACCAATGCGGCCCTGCACCTGCCGGCCATTGCGGCGGAGGCTGGCATTGATTTCAACCTGTTTGATGTGGCGGAGATTTTCAAAAACACCCCCTACATCGCCGATTTAAAACCGGCGGGACGCTATGTCATGAAGGATTTGTTTCTGGCGGGCGGGGTACAATTGATCCTGCGGGCGCTGTATGATGGCGGTTACTTGCATGGGGATTGTATCACCGTGACGGGCAAAACGCTGGCAGAGAATTTAAAAGACGTCGTGTTCAACAAAAATCAGGATGTGGTTCTGCCCGTGACTGCCCCCATCTCCCCCACGGGCGGGGTTGTGGGATTATCGGGCAATCTGGCCCCTGAAGGGGCGATTGTCAAAGTCGCTGGCCTCGCCAAACGCCAGTTTACTGGCCCAGCGCGATGCTTTGACTGCGAAGAGGATGCCTTTGCCGCCGTCCAAAACCGCGCCTATCATGCAGGGGATGTCATTGTGATTCGTTACGAAGGGCCCAAGGGGGGGCCGGGGATGCGGGAAATGCTCTCCACCACCGCCGCCCTATATGGGCAGGGGATGGGGGATCAGGTGGCCTTGATCACCGATGGCCGTTTTTCTGGTGCCACCCGTGGATTCTGTGTGGGTCACGTGGGCCCCGAAGCCGCCGTGGGCGGCCCCATCGCCCTGATTCAAGACGGGGACATGATCACCTTAAACGCCGATACAGGGGAGCTTTCCGTGGCCCTGTCTGAGGCCGAACTGTCCGCCCGCCGCCAAGCGTGGCAACCCAAAGCCCCGAACATCGGCAGCGGCACCCTGTGGCGATACGCCCAAAACGTCGGCAGTGCCCTCACTGGCGCCCTCACCCACCCGGGCGCCAAAGGGGAAATTCGGGGGTATTGGGAGGTTTAGGGGGCGTTATACTTTGGGCGTTTCTTTGAAAAACCCTTGAAAAAAATCATACATTGTGTTACTTTTATGATCACTGTTCTTGAAACAGATGAGTTTTTTGAAAAATCTGAGGCTTTATTCTCTCTTCAAGAAAAGGATGATTTGGTTTCTTATCTCTCGTTGTATCCAGAATCGGGGGATTTGATTCAAGGTTCAGGGGGGATAAGGAAGTTACGATGGCAATCGAAAGGACGGGGGAAAAGAGGTGGGGCCAGAGTGATTTACTTTTTTTATAATGATCAATATCCTTTGTCTTTATTAACCGTGTATGGAAAAAACCAACAGGAGGATTTAACGCCTGCCCAAAAAAGCAACTATGCAACGTTTGTCAAAATGTTGAAAAAGGAGTGGAAAGCATGACTGATGATTCTCTTCACGCATCTATTATGCGGGGATTGCAGCAAACGCTGGCCTATGCGCGGGGGGATGCGTCCCATGTTCGTGTTTTGACGCCGCAAAAAGACCTCCCTGATGTGAAAACCCTCCGTAAACAGCTTAAGAAAAACCAACAAGATTTTGCTTTGGCGTATCATATCAATCCTTCAACCCTTCGCAGTTGGGAACAGGGGAAACGGACACCGCCCGATTATGCCATTGCCTATCTTAAGGTGATTGCCCATGCTCCCCAAATCGTCGAAGAGGCCTTGTCGTCTTCTGTGTGATGATGGGCGTTGAGGGGCAAGGCCTACCCCCAGCGCCAAAGGGGAAATTCGGGGGTATTGGGAGGTTTAGGGGGGAGCACTTACCAAAACAAGTGCAACACTGTGGATGCTTGATGATCGTGTAGCTTTTTTGCAAGTTTCATGAAATCTTCCACGCCAGAAGCCTTGTTCGTCATGCGGAGAGGGGATTTTCGTTTCTTAGGCAAAGGCCTCTTCCCACGTGCCCACGGTGGCGGCTTTGGTGTATTCGGTGGCGCGACTTTCAAAAAAGTTGGCATGCTCCACCCCGTTCATGATTTCATCAATCCACGGCAAGGGGTTGCTAGCAATGCTGTATAAAGGGGCCATCCCCAGTTGGCTCATGCGCAAATCGGCGATATAGCGGATATAGCGCTTGATGTCTTCGGCGGTCATACCCTCGATCCCGCCCAGTTCAAAGGCCAGATCAATAAAAGCATCTTCGTGATGCACAATGGTGCGGCAGGCCGTGGTAATCTCTGCCCGAAAGTCCGCGTTGTCAATTTCGGGATTTTCCGACAAAAAGGTCTGAAACATCCGAATTATAGAGGCGCAGTGTAAACTTTCGTCCCGCACGGACCATGACACAATCTGTCCCATGCCCTTCATTTTGTTAAAGCGGGGGAAGTTAAGTAGCATGGCAAAACTGGCAAACAGCTGCAACCCCTCAGTAAAGGCCCCGAAAACCGCCATGGTCAGGGCAATGTCACGGGGGGAATCCACCCCAAACTGTTGCATGTAGTCGTATTTGTCTTTCATTTCTTTGTAATGCAAGAAGGCACTGTATTCAATTTCTGGCATCCCCACCGTATCCAGCAGATAGGAATACGCGGCAATGTGAATGGTTTCCATGTTGGAAAACGCCGCCAGCATCATTTGAATTTCTGTGGGTTTGAATACGCGGGAATAATGGCGCATGTAGCAATTGTTGACTTCAACATCCGCTTGGGTGAAAAATCGAAAAATTTGGGTTAACAGGTTGCGCTCTTGGGGGGTAAGCACACGTTGCCAATCCTTCACATCATCCGCCAAGGGCACTTCCTCGGGCAGCCAGTGAATGCGCTGTTGCATCAGCCACGCATCATAAGCCCAAGGGTACGCAAAGGGTTTGTACACCGCATGGGACGACAAAAGGGACATAGGGATTTTCCGTGCTGCAAGGGTAAACCAAAACGCTGGGGAATCTTTTGTTGACGCCCTTTTTGTGTTGTAAGATACTTCCATGTGTAGGTCAACATTAACAAATTAGGAGGCGTATTTATGACCCATCCGCGTTTAGAGTCCCTATTAAAAAAAATAGCCCAAATTGAACTGTCTTTGGAGGCCGAACACAATCGTCCCTCACCAGACCCTGCGCGGCTTCAGAGTTTAAAGCGAGAAAAACTCAAGCTGCGTGACGAAATCCACCTCATCCGCACCACCACCGCGCTGGCGGCCTGATAGGGTGGGCCTTCCCGAAGAGAGGGAACAATCTGTGGTCACACAAAAGGCGGGGAGGTTATTGTGAAACTTCCCCTATCTGTGTTTTATGCTTTGGCTGTTTTGGTATTCGCGTGTCAAAAATCTTTTTCGGGGGAATGCATTGGCAATAAAAAAGTAACAGTCCCTGATGTATAGTGACAGAAAGGCTTTGAGATATAAACAAGATTATCCCGAAACGTGTTATGAGCAAAACCATTCTGATCATAGAGGACAATCGGTTAAACTATAAGCTGCTGGCGGATTTTTTGGGTGTTCACGGCTATGTGACAAAAAATCTACATAGCGGGTTAACGGCGGTGTCTTGTGTTCATGAGTGGCGACCTTTTTTAATTTTGCTTGACATTCAGTTGCCAGACATCTCAGGATTTGACGTTATGGAGCTTTTGAAGCAAGATCCTTTGTCAGCGACCGTTCCCGTCATTGCGGTGACGGCCTGCGCCCATGCCGAAGAGCAACACTTGGCCAAAAGCAAGGGGTTTCATGGGTATATGACAAAACCTGTGGACATGAAGGCCTTGCTAGACATTGTGCGTGCCTTCGAAGGTCCCGAGATTTCCAGCCATAACGGGATCAAGCTATGACGGGCCGTATTCTTATTGTGGATGATCGGGTGGCTAACTTGGGGGTTCTAGAGGCCAAGTTGGTGTCGGAATATTTTGATGTCACCACCGCAACATCGGGTCAAAAGGCACTGGATTTGGTGAATCAACAGCCACCAGACATTATCCTTCTGGATGTGATGATGCCCGATATGGACGGGTATAAGGTGTGCGAGATTTTGAAAAAAAATCCACAAACTGCCCATATCCCCGTGATTATGGTCACGGCCTTGGGGGATATTAAAGACAGAATTCGCGGCCTGCAGGCAGGGGCAGATGAGTTTTTGACAAAGCCCGTCAATGATTTGCAATTGTTTTCCCGCGTGCGTTCGCTGATTCGGTTAAAGGTTTTGATGGATAGTTTGAAAGTCCAGCGCATGGCATCTTCGGGGCTGGGGATTCCAGAGGAACAACTGGTGGCCTTTCCCACCGATGATCAGGTTCATGGTGTGCGCATTGCTTGTTTGATAGAGGATGACTTGCTGCGTGAAAAAATAGAAACCTTTCTAAAAGCCGACAAGCATAATCTATCTTTTTTCTCCCGTGTTGAGTCTTTTGTGCAGGTTTTGGATACACGAAAATACGATATGGCCCTACTGCCCCTGACGTTTCGTGGGGAAGAGACGCTGCGCCTGTGTTCCCAAGTGCGCAGCCGTCAGGCAACGCGTCATTTGCCGATCGTTATGATTGCCCAAGAGTCTCAGGAAAAGGCACTGGCTAAGGCCTTGGATATTGGTGTGAATGATTATCTTGTAGAGCCCATCGAGCCCAACGAGCTTCGGTTGCGCATTCGCACACAGGCCAAGCGCCTTTTATATCAAAAGCTTCTGCGCCTCTCTCATGAAAAATCTATGGATTTGTCTTTAACAGATGAATTGACCAAGCTGTATAATCGTCGCTATTTCAATGCCCATTTGGATGCCCTGTTACAGATGGAGTCAAAACAGGGGGGGGCATCATGTCTGATGGTGATTGATATTGATCATTTTAAATCCATCAATGATACTTTTGGACATGATCAGGGAGATAAAGTTTTAGTGGAGGTCGCCCGATTGCTGCAAACCAACACCCGTGACAGTGACTTGGTGGCCCGTTTGGGCGGGGAAGAATTTGTGGTGGTTGTGGATAACGCCACGTTGGGCACGGGATTAAGGATTGCGGAGCGTTTGCGCCGCACGGTTGAAAATAAATCCTTCCCCTTAATTCAGGGGGGCACTATGAACCTGAGCATCAGCATCGGTATTACAGTTTCTCTGGTGGGGAACACAACATTTACGCGGGACCAGATGTTGAAAGCCGCAGACATCGCGCTGTACCAAGCCAAACACGCAGGGCGGAATCGCACCGTCGTGGGGTACAGTGAATCTGAAAAAGCTGTTGCTGTTTAAGCGTGCGATTGAATAAACAACAATGCGTTAAACGGTTTTGATATCTTGCTCTTTTTGGTGCAACATATCATCCATCTGCTTGATGTATTTATCCGTGGTGGTTTGGATGTCTTTGTTTTGTTTGGCGACGTCATCTTCGGAGATATGGCCGTCCTTTTCACGTTTTTTCACATCGTCCATGGCGTCGCGACGGATGTTGCGAATGGCGATGCGGGCACTTTCGGCATATTTGCCCGCGACTTTGATCAGCTCTTTGCGGCGCTCTTCGTTTAATTCTGGCACGGGCACCCGAATGGTCGCGCCTTCGCGGCTTGGGTTCAGGCCAAGGCCAGCATCGCGAATGGCTTTTTCCACGGCGGGGCCACTGCCATGATCCCATACTTGGACCACCAGCAAACGGGATTCTGGCACGGAAACGCTGGCTACTTGAGACAGAGTCATGCGGCTGCCGTAAACCTCCACCGTGACAGGCTCCAGCAAAGAGGCGGAAGCGCGCCCCGTCCGAAGGCCAGAAAATTCTTTTTTCAGAGATTCAACCGCACCCTGCATGCGTTTTTCGGTGTCGCCGCTCATGACTTTTCGCTTTCGTTGGCTTCTTGCACAATGGTAAACAGACCTTCGCCGCGCAGAACGCTGGCCAAGTTGCCCTCTTTTTCAATGGACAGAACAATAATAGGGATATTGTTTTCCCGCGCAAGAGAAATGGCGGAGGCATCCATCACCCGCAGGTCACGCGCCAGAACATCCAAATACGTCAAATGGCGATGATGCAGGGCGTTTTTGTCTTTTTTGGGATCGGCAGAATAAATGCCATCGACTTTGGTGGCCTTAACCAACGCATCACAGGACATTTCCACGGCGCGAAGGGCCGCCGCCGTATCGGTGGTGAAAAAGGGATTGCCCGTGCCGGCGGCAAAAATCACAATGCGCCCTTTTTCCATATGACGGATGGCGCGGCGGCGGATATAGGGCTCGCAGACCGAGGCCATAGGAATGGCGGATTGAACGCGGGTTTGCATCCCGTGGGCCTCTAAAACGCTCTGTAAGCCCAGCGCATTCATGACGGTGCCCAGCATACCCATATAATCGGCGGTGGCGCGATCCATCCCCGCAGCGGCACCAGACATGCCACGAAAAATGTTGCCCGCACCAACGACCATGCATACCTGCGTCCCCGCTTGGCGCACCTGCCGCACGTCCTCGGCAATGCGGTTCAAGGTTTCTGTATGAATCCCATATTGGCTGGGCCCCATTAGGGCTTCACCAGACAGTTTCAGCATAATGCGTTTATAGGGGAGGCTCATGGGGTCTTTCTTTAAAATGGGGGAACTGTCACCGCGTTTGTGGCCGCGATTATGGTCCCGATCCACCCTATAAAGCAAGTGTTTTTGGCGGACTTATACAGAGTTATACAATCGGTCACCTTATCAACCACCCTCGACTGCAAGTCGAGGGTTTGAGGAACGGTTGCAAACCGGATGATCTGTGAGAGACCCCTAATAGGGAGAAATGCTGAAATTGTCTCTTTTATGGTGCGCTTCTTGATCTTCGAT
>CANGYP010000013.1 GCA_947458235.1 Alphaproteobacteria bacterium | reverse complement strand
TCGCATGACCCTTCAACGTTCGGATATTCAGCGCCTGGCCAAAAAACTTGCCAAGATCCATTTGGATGATGCCGAATGCGATGCCTTAACCGTGGATATTCAAAAAATTATGGGCCTGATTGAACAGCTGGCCCCCGTTAATGTTGACGGCATCAGCCCCATGATTACCCCCCTATCCGAAATTCAGGTTCTGCGCCCTGATCAGGTCACTGATGGCAATCAACAGGCCCAAGTGGTGGCCAACGCCCCGCAGGCGCGTCATGGATTTTTTGTGGTTCCCAAAGTTGTTTCCGCATCATGACTAATCTGACAACCCTAACGTTAACCCAAGCCAAGGCCCTGCGTGTACGCGGTGAGGTCTCCGCCGCGGATTTGGTGGATGCTTTTTCGGCAGCTATCGAAAAACAGCAGCCCATATTAAACGCCTTTATCACCTTAACCTTAGAGCAAGCCCGTGAACAGGCCGTGGCTATGGATGCCCAAAACAAACGGCACGGATTGCTGCCAGGGCTGCCCATTGGCGTTAAGGATTTGTTTTGCACGCAGGGGGTGCGCACCACCGCCGCATCCAACATTTTATCGAACTTTGTGCCCCCCTATGAATCCACCGTGACCGCAAAGCTGTTTGCAGAAGGGGCCCTGATGTTGGGCAAAACAAATCTGGACGAATTTGCCATGGGGTCGGCCAACATCACATCAGCCTTTGGGCCTGTGAAAAATCCCAAAAAAGCAGCTGGCGACACCACATTATGCCGCGTCCCTGGGGGATCGTCGGGCGGGTCGGCGGCGGCGGTGGCAGCGGATTTGTGTCTGGCAGCCACGGGAACCGATACAGGGGGCAGCATCCGCCAACCCGCGGCGTTTTGCGGGATTGTGGGGATTAAGCCCACCTATGGCCGATGTTCGCGGTATGGGATTGTGGCCTTTGCCTCCAGCCTAGATCAGGCTGGCCCCATGACCAAAACGGTGGCAGATGCCGCCCTGATGTTACAGGCCATGGCCGGCCATGACCCTAAAGACAGCACATCCGTGCAGCACTCTGTTCCCGATTGGTCCGCTGGCTTAGGGGATTCTGTGCAAGGCAAAGTTATTGGTATCCCTAAAGAATACGCCCCCGCAGGCATCCATCCCGATATTTTGGCATCATGGGAACGCGCCAAAACCATCCTGCGAGATGCGGGATGTCGTTTGGTGGATGTGTCCCTGCCCCATACCGCCTATGCCCTGCCCTGTTATTACATCATTGCACCAGCTGAAGCCTCCAGCAACCTCGCTCGCTATGATGGCGTACGCTATGGATACCGTGAAGAGGCCGACACCCTCGAAGCCATGTATGCCGCCACCCGCTCCGCTGGCTTTGGGGCAGAGGTGAAGCGCCGGATTTTGATGGGAACCTACGTCCTGTCCGCAGGGTATTATGATGCCTATTACAAGCATGCCCAGCGGGTACGCCGTTTGATTTATAACGACTTTATTTCGGTTTTTCAGGGTGTGGATGCCCTGTTGGCCCCCACGGGGCCGTCAAGCGCCTTTAAAATTGGCGAAAATCAATCAGACCCTGTGGCCATGTACCTGAATGATGTTCTGACTGTGCCAGCCAGCATGGCAGGACTGCCCGCCATGTCTGTGCCAGCGGGACTGGACAACCAAGGCCTGCCGCTGGGATGGCAACTGATTGGGCGTCCTTTTGAAGAAGGCCCCCTCCTCACCCTTGCCCAGCGTTTGGAAGAGGCCGTTTAGGATGACACAAATCATTTTTAACACTCCCGTGCTATGTTTTTCTTTTAATCCAAGGATTCATCCTCTTATGACACAAAGGAACCCGGCCTGTGGCTGACGAACTGCGCATCAATCAGCAAATTACCATCAGTCCCGTTCGGGCCATTGATGAAGAGGGTCATGATCTGGGCGTTTTGCCCCTGCAAGATGCCCTGCGAAAAGCCGAAGCTGTGGGTTTGGATTTGGTGGAAATTGCCCCCCAAGCCCGTCCCCCCGTGTGCAAGTTTTTAAACTACGGCAAATTCCGCTATGAACAGCAGAAAAAGAAAGCCGAAGCCAAGAAAAAACAAAAGGTGGTGGAGCTGAAAGAAATCAAAATGCGCCCCCACATTGAGGAAAATGATTTCCAAGTAAAACTGCGCAAAGCTAAGGAATTTTTAGAAGAAGGCGACAAGGTCAAATTCACCGTGCGCTTTCGGGGCCGAGAAATCCAGCGCCAAGATTTTGCCGTAGCGGTTTTGAATCGCTTCAAAGAATCCCTGAAAGACCTTGCCACCGTGGAATCTGAATCCAAAATGGAAGGACGCCAAATGAGCATGATCGTAGGTCCAGCCTAAGATGGGACGCTATGATGCTTTGATTTATGTCATGCAGCGGGCCGCCGATAAAGCCGCCCGTCGTTTACAACGGGATTTTGGGGAAGTCGAAAACCTCCAGCCCTCTCGCAAAGGCCCCGCCGATTTTGTGACTGTGGCGGACCAACGCACGCAGGCTTTGCTTTACGAAGAGCTGATGCACGCCCGCCCTGATTATGGTTTTATTGGGGAAGAGTCCGAGCCCGAACCTCGGGATATCAACTGGATTGTGGACCCCATTGACGGCACCACCAACTTTATCCACGGGATCCCCCATTTTTGTATTTCCATTGCTGTAGAAGATCGCGGCCAGATTGTGGCGGGTCTGGTGCATGATCCCATCAAACAAGAGGTCTTTTGGGCCAGCAAAGGCGGCGGGGCCTTTTGCAATCAACGCCGTTTGCGTGTGTCCAGTCGGAATCATCTGACGGACTGCCTGATTGCCACGGGCTGCCCCTTCGCTGGTCATGGTCAAACGGCCCCCTTTTTAAAAAGCCTGAACCAGATTATGGGCAAAGTCGCTGGGATTCGTCGTTTTGGTGCTGCCGCGCTGGATTTATGTTATGTGGCAGCGGGACGGTATGATGGCTATTTCGAGGATCACCTGAAACCATGGGATATCGCCGCAGGCTTGCTGATGGTGACAGAGGCTGGCGGGCTGGTGACGGACTTCGGGGGAAAAGATACCATGCTGACCTCGGGACAGATCGTGGCTGGCAATACCACTGTGCATCCGTTCTTACGGGATCATGTATCCTAACGCTTGGCCCGAGAAAAAAGCCTCAAAAGATGCAGTCAACAAAAAAAGGGGACACAAAAAAAGGGGGCATGTGTGATGACTTCATATCCTATTTCTGATGCCTTGGCCCTGTATTATGAAACCCTGAAAACGTGGAATGCCTCCATCAACCTTGTGGGGGCCAGCACTTTGGGATCATGGGAGGGGTTTTGCAAACATCATTTGGTGGATGCCATGGCCTTGGCCGCCATCATTCCCCCCCTGTCTGCTGACGCAATTGTGGTGGATATGGGCAGTGGGGCGGGCATCCCTGGATTGTTGTGGGCGCTGTTGCGTCAACACCCCGTTCATCTGGTGGAAAAAAATCATAAAAAATCTTCCTTTTTAAACTTGGTGGCACAAAAAACAGGGGCCCCTGTGACGGTGCATAACGTCACATTTTCGGACATGCCCGCTGATTTTGCGGATGTTTTGATGGCCCGTGCCTGCGCCCCATTGGTGCGTTTGCTGGATTATGGATCATGTCTTGCGAAGGAAAATGCGATATGCTATTTTTTGAAAGGTGCACACGCTAAAGATGAATTACAGGAAGCGGTCCTTGCAGGATGGTCCTTTCATCAAGCCGAGCAAGCGTTCAAAGAGTCAAAAGTTTTGGTGGTTCAAGCGTGGAAACAAACACAATAACCCGCGATGCCGTCTCTCTGACAGGGGATTTTGTCCCCTCAGCGCGCCCCCCCAGCCATTTTAAAATTTTGGCTCTGGCCAACCAAAAGGGGGGTGTGGGCAAAACCACCACCACCATCAATCTGGCCACTGCGCTGGCCGCCATCAAAAAACGCGTTCTGGTTGTGGATATGGACCCCCAAGGCAACGCCAGCACGGGTTTAGGGATTGGCCACCGCATTCGCAAGCAGGGTACCTATTCTTTGCTGGTTGAAGATAGCTGGGACCGTCACATTGCCGTAGCCTCTAGCGTGCCCAATATCGATGTTTTGCCCGCTTCGCCGTCGTTATCAGGGGCGGATATTGAATTGCAAGATATGGCGGATCGGGAGTATCGCCTGATTCAGGGATTACAGCAGTTTATCCCCCATTATGATTACATCATGATTGATTGCCCGCCAGCCCTGAGTTTGCTGACCATCAATGCCTTTGTGGCTGCAGGGCGGATCTTAGTGCCCTTGCAGGCCGAATTTTATGCGCTGGAGGGGTTAAGCTATCTGGTGCGCACAGTGGAACGTGTCCGGCAAACCTTTAACCCTACGTTGAACCTTTTTGGGATTGTTCTGACCATGTACGATCGCCGCAACAACCTGTCACGTCAGGTGGAAGATGAAGTCAAAACCTATTTCAAAGATATCGTCTTTGACACCATGATCCCCCGCAACGTCAAAATTTCCGAGGCCCCATCCCACGGAAAACCCGTGATTCTTTACGATACCCGCTGCGTAGGATCAAAAGCATACATAATGATGGCAAAAGAGTTTTTACGGCGGGAAAAAAACCTGCTAAAACGGTTGGTAGAGACACAATCCCGACCCCGACCCTAATCTATGACGTCAACGATACCCCCCAAAAAAAAGGCTCTGGGCAAGGGCCTTTCGGCTTTGTTCGCGGAAAATCCGATGGATGGGGCCAAAGATGTCCAAACCCTACCACTGAGCAGTATTCGCCAAAGTGCGCTGCAACCACGAACCTTTTTTTCTGAAACCAAACTGGCAGAATTAACAGATTCCATCAAGGAAAAGGGCGTCCTCCAGCCCATCGTGGTGCGGCCTGTCGCGGGGCACTATGAAATTGTTATTGGGGAGCGCCGCTGGCGCGCCGCTGGCAGGGCGGAACTGACGGACATTCCCTGCATCATTCGGGAATTGTCCGACCAAGATGCTTTGGAATGCGCCATCATTGAAAATTTGCAGCGGGATGATCTTTCCGCCATCGAAACGGCCCATGCGTACAAACGCTTACTGGATCAGGCGGACTATACCCAAGGGGATGTGGCAAAAAAATTGGGGATCAGTGCCGTGGCAGTGACCAACACTCTACGGTTGCTCAATCTGCCCCCCCGTGTGCAAACCTTGATAGACGAAGGGGAACTAACCGCAGGACAAGCCCGAAGTTTGATCGGATTGCCCGAGGCGGAAATGTTCGCCGATTTGATCGTGCGGGAACAGCTAAGTGCCCGCCAAGTGGAGGAAATGGTGCGCATGCACAAACAGGGCAAAACGCCGCCCTTGCTGCAGGCCCTGAACAACAATGGGCCTGTGGGAGGTCTTGATCTTCAAGAGGTGAAACCTCAACCCATGGCCGTGGATCCAGACGTGACCCAAAAATTGGAAAAAGACCTCATGACGGCCTTGGGATTGCCCGTGACCCTACGCCCCAAAGGATCGGGAGGACGTTTAACCATACGCTATACAACGGTTAAAGATCTGGAACATCTTTTAAACCGCCTTGCCCTGTAACGGAGGCCATCGTGACACGATTTTGCTTTTTTCTTTGCCTTTTGGCCCTGTGTTGGATCCAACCAGTGATGGCCCAACCAGTAACGCCTGTGGTCTTAAACGCCCACGTGACCCCCTCTGCCATTGATAAGGTCGGACATAAACAAACCTTTGTTTTGCGCATCACAAACAATGACCAAGGCCTAAGCCTTGATCAACTGGAAGAGGTTCATACGCGCAAAATCCACCTGTTGATTGTGGATGGCACCTTAACCGATTATCACCATGTCCACCCCACGCCAACAAAGGTTGCGGGCACGTATCAGTTTTCCTTTATTCCCCAAAAAAATGCCTATCGCGTTTGGATTGACATCACGCCCAAGGCCCACGGCAAGCAAACCTTTCTGACGGTGGATTTAGGGGATTTTGAAAAGACAATGGCTCCCCTGAAAACCTTATCTCAAGAAGCTACCGTAGGGGGGTATGCCTTTCGCTTGAATCTCAAAGATCCCCTGCGTGTGGGGCAGCCCGCCATGGCCACTGTGGACGTGACGGATCAGGCTGGGAAGCCTGTGACGACGTTGCAGCCTGTCATGGGGGCCTTTGCCCATATTGTGGGGTTTTCTGAGGATTTGCGCACCATCGCCCACATTCACCCCATGGGCCCTGAGCCCGAAACACAACAAGAACGCGGCGGCCCCACGCTGTCGTTTCATCTGGAGCCTAAAAAAGCTGGCTTCTTGAAACTCTTTGTGCAAACCCGCATCGGGAATCAAGATCTGTTTGCCCCCTTGGGGGTGAATGTTTCCCCAGAATCCATAGCTGCCCCAGACCAAGGGCACGCACCACACGAGGGCCATCACCATGACTAAACTGCCTTTTGATCTTCATCCCGAAGGGTTTTTGGATCTGGAGTCTAATCAGTATCCATCGTATCAAGATGCCCGCTCGGTCATCATTCCCTTTGGCCTTGAAGCCTCAGTCAGTTATGGCAAAGGAACATCCAAGGGGCCAGCGGCCATTTTGGCGGCAGGACCGCAAGTTGAACTGTTCGATGAAGTGCTGTGGAAAGAGCCCCATCACGATTTTCAGGCGGTGGTTTTGTCACAGCCCCCCATCAATCCCTCTTTACCGTTGGCGTTGGATCAGCTGTCGGGGATTGTATCCCGCGTTTTGGATGATGGGAAATTTCCTTTGGTGTTGGGGGGCGAGCATGCCATCACCGCTGGATCTATTCGGCCTTTCTTGCAGCGCTATCCAGATTTGGCCATTTTGCATTTTGATGCCCATGCTGATTTGCGGGATGGATACGATGGCCAGCATTACAGCCATGCCGCCGCCCTGCGCCGGTGTTTGGATGCGCCCCATGTGACGTTGGTGTCCTGCGGCATTCGGAACATCTCCGCTGAGGAAATTCCCTTCCTTGAGGCCAACCGTCACCGCATCCATATCCACTGGGCCAAAGACAAAGCCACATGGGACATCAACGCAATCATCGCCCCTTTGCGCGGTCGCCCCACGTACATTACCTTTGATGTGGATGGGTTTGATGCCTCCCTTATGCCTGCCACAGGAACCCCTGAACCAGGGGGGATGTTTTGGGATGAGGCATTGGACATTATCCACGCGGCCTGTCAGGCCACAGAGATCGTCGGGGCGGATGTGAACGAGTTAGCCCCTATCCCTGGATATCATGCCTGTGACTTTCTGGCGGCAAAATTGGTGTTTAAGATTTTGGGCCTAACCTTTGCTTATAAATAACTTTAAGCCACAAGAACAATGTAAAACCTTAGAGCAGGAATAGGTTTTCAGTATGACAGCAACAGCTTTACCGCAAGACCTTTTGGACCCTACTGTGATTATTGACCATGTGGGCAAAACCTATATCTCCGATAAAGGGGCAGCCCCCAAGGTGGCGCTGCGGGATGTGTCTTTGAGCATGCCACGGGGGTCTATTTTGGGACTGCTGGGGCCCAACGGCGCGGGAAAATCCACGTTGATTAACATTATGGCTGGCCTTGTGACCAAAACTGCGGGGCGCGTTGTGATCGGCGGTATGGATTTGGATGATCATCCCGTTGAAATTCGCCGCCATATCGGCATTGTCCCCCAAGAAATCAACATGGATCCTTTTTTCACACCGCTAGAAATCTTGGAGTTTCAGGCTGGTTTTTTCGGTGTTCGCCATCGTCGCGCCCGCGCCATGGCGATTTTAGAGGCTTTGGGGCTAGCCGATAAAGCCAATGTCACCGCGCGGTCTCTATCCGGCGGTATGAAACGTCGTTTGATGGTGGCCAAAGCCATGGTTCACCAACCCCGTGTCCTCGTTCTGGACGAGCCCACGGCGGGTGTGGATATCGAGTTGCGCCAGACGCTATGGCGGTATGTGCGGCATTTGAATCAAGTGGAGGGGGTGACAGTGCTGTTGACCACCCATTACCTAGAGGAAGCCCAGCAAATGTGCGACACCATCGCCATTATTCATAAAGGTGCCCTGCGGGCTTTTGAAAAAACGGACATTTTGCTCTCAAAAATAGACACCAAACGTTTGATTTTAACCTTTGCCCACCAGCTGGAGATCGTGCCCAGTTTCCTCACCATCTTTCAACCCAAAATACTTAGCCCCACCACGCTGGCCTTAGACTATCAGCCCAACCCTGAGGCCATTCAGAAAATACTCGCCGCTATTGCCGCCGCTAAACTGGACATTGCCGATATTGAAACCAAACAGGGCGATCTGGAGGATATTTTTCTGGCCTTAACGCGAGAGCCTTTGAAAGCGGGGACACCTTAAAACTTTGCTCTAAATTTGCGCGACAGTTCGAATTTTGACTTTGGGATGAATTTCAAACTGGGATAAAACGGGGGTTGAGGGGCTGAGGCGTTCCAGCACCATCCGGACATAGGGGCGGATACCCGCAGAAGTCATCAGAACTGCATAGTTGCCTTTGCGCATTTGATCTTCGAAGGTTTCATTGACCACTTTGACAAATTTCTGCATCTGGCTGGGGGCCATGCCTAGGGTGCGCATATCCCCTTGGCCGACGAGGCTGTCTTCAAAGGCCTGTTCCCACTGCGGACCCACAGCCACGATGGATAATACGCCATCTTCTTGGATGTGGGCTTGGCACAGGGTGCGGGAGAGGGCCTGCCGCACATGTTCCACAAGCAGAACGATGTTGCGGGTTTGTCCCGCAGCCTCGGCAAGGGCCTCTAAAATGGCTGGAAGATCCCGAATGCTAACGCGTTCTTTGAGCAGGGCCTGAAGAATCCGCTGCAAAATGGTGATGGAGAGTTTTTCGGGGATGATATCCTCAATCAGTTTTTTGTGATCGTCCCGAATTTGATCCAGCAGTTTTTGGGTTTCGCCGTAGGACAGCAGC
The DNA here is from genome assembly GCA_947458235.1 of Alphaproteobacteria bacterium. GTDB lineage: Bacteria > Pseudomonadota > Alphaproteobacteria > JAJTHO01 > CANGYM01 > CANGYM01. The sequence continues at coordinate 18,396 of CANGYP010000013.1, read as the reverse complement.
TCTGGCATATGGTCCTTGACGATTTCTGTTAAATGGGTCATCAGCACCGCAGAGGGCTCAACCACCGTATAGCTTTTCAGGGTGGCGGCATCCCTTTCGGCTTGGGTGATCCACATGGCTGGCAGACCAAAAGCGGGATCGGTGGTGGCCTCACCAGTGAGGGTGATGGGCTCGCCGCTGGGGCTCAGGGCCATGACGCAATTGGATTTCAGGGTGCCCCGTCCGACCTCAATATCTTTAACGTAGATGACATAGGCCTCGCTGGCCAGTTGCAGATTATCCTGAATCCGGATGCTGGGGGCAATAAAGCCCATTTCAGATACAAGGGTTTTGCGCAGGGTGCGGATTTGTTCGGGCAATTTAACCACAGATTGTCCAGCAAAGCTGCCCTTCACCAACGGGATTAGGCCATAACCCAATTCCAAGCGCACAGCATCAATATGCAGGGCGTTGCTGATGATTTGGTCTTCGGTTAGCGGGGGGGCCTCGTCTTCATCGGGCGTCACCCCCGCAGGTAAGGGAACAGGACGGCCATCACTGCCCAAAGCTCTGGGAGTTTTTTTGCCTTTATCGCCTTTGGTTAAGGCCTCTCTGCGGGTTTTGTAGATGTAAAAACTCACCCCCCCCAAAATCAGGGCGATGGTTAAAAAGGGTATTTTGGGCACCCCCGGCATGGCAGCAAAGCACAGGATCATCACGGCACTCAGCCCGATGGATTTGGGGTATCCTCCCAATTGTTGCAAAACGGCTTTGTCAACGGATCCCTCAACGCCAGCCTTGGTGACCAAGATACCCGCCGCAATCGCGATTAACAGGGCCGGAATCTGGGTGACAAGGCCATCCCCAACGGTTAGAAACACATAGGTTCTTCCAGCTTCGGACATACTGAGTCCATGTTCCGTTGTGCCGATGATGATCCCAAAAATAATGTTGATAAAGGTGATGATTAACCCCGCAATGGCATCCCCGCGCACGAATTTCGCCGCACCGTCCATGGATCCGTAAAAGGTGCTTTCATCCTCTAGCTCTTTGCGGCGTTTTTTGGCGGTGTCTTCATCAATCATGCCTGCGGACAAATCCGCATCAATGGCCATTTGTTTCCCTGGCATGGCATCCAAACTAAACCGCGCGGAGACCTCGGCGATACGGCCCGAACCTTTGGTCACGACAATAAAATTCACAATCAGCAAAATGGCAAAAACGACGATCCCGATGAGGGCATTCCCCTGCATCAAAAAACTTCCGAAGGCCTCGATCACATGTCCCGCGGCGTGGATGCCCTGATGCCCCTCGTTTAAAATCACGCGGGTTGAGGCCACATTCAGCGAAAGACGAATAAACGTGGCAAACAGAAGGAGGGTAGGGAAGCTGCTGAGTTCCAAAGGCTTTTTGATAAACATGGTTGTCATCAAAATCAAAATGGCCAGTGAAAAGGATAGCGTTAGCCCCAAATCCAAAATCCACACGGGCAGGGGTAAAATCAGCACCAACATCAACGCAATCAGCGCCACCGCCATCATCAGGTCGGTATGCTGCATCAAGGTTTTCATGTTCCAAGAAGGCAGGGTGCTGGTGGACATAAACAGGGTGCGCGTTGATGGGCGTTCTTGATTGTTCTTCCCCTTGAGTGTGCGGGGAAAGGATTAAGGGAGCGTTAAGGCAGATGCACACCCTCCGCATTGGCCCACCATGGCGTGAGCCATGTTTTTTGTTGCTTTTTAAGGCTTTCGGGGTTACGCCTAATCCTGAAGAAAACGATTAACTTTTTTTTCATCATTTTATTTTTAAGTCAAAGGTGTTATGGCCAAAGAAGACCTGATTGAATTTAACGGCACGGTGGAGGAAGTCCTTCCCAACGCTATGTTTCGCGTTAAACTGGATAATGACCACAAAATCTTGGCCCATACGTCAGGAAAAATGCGCAAAAACCGTATTCGTATTATGGCGGGGGATCAGGTAACGGTGGAGATGACGCCCTATGATCTCACCAAGGGCCGGATTACCTTTCGCTTTAAATAAAGGGATATTCATCGGATGTCGCTGTCTTTTTCCCGATCTTGTGTCGTGTGCCTTGGCCTGTTCAGTGTGGCCCTTAGCCCTTTAGCCTCTGCCCAAGACCCCATTTCTTTGGGGGGTGTTGCCCCCCCGCGTGCGGTGTCTGCCTCTGAAACCTCTCCCGTCAATCCTGCAGCCTCCCCAACATCTCTGATGGATCTGCAAGAGCGCCTTAGCACCCTTGAAAGCACCCTCCAAGGCCAAACCCAGCAACTGGAAACCCTGCAAAATATCGTCCGCACCCTTGAGAAAAAACTGGCCGACACCCCCAAAGCTGTACCCGCCCCCACAGACACCGCCCCAGAGACCGATACGGTGGCATCCCCCCCCTCCCCTTCTGAACCCAGTCCCACTTTGGGTCAGGCCACACCGTCTGCCCCCCTAGAGGACACCCACGACACCCCTCCATCCGAGGCTGGTACCTATCAAACTGGCATCGATGCCCTGAAACAAGGGCAGTATGCTGAGGCACGGGACCATTTTACAGCTTTTATCAAAAACAATCCCGACGATAAAATGGTCCCCAATGCCTATTACTGGATGGGCGAGGCGTATTACGCCGAGGGCAATTATCGAAAATCTGGTGAAACTTTCCTCAAAGCCTTTCAGGATTATCCTGACAGTCCTAAGGCCCCCGACAGTCTGCTCAAGCTGGGCCTGTCTCTGCAATCTGCCAAACAAAACAAACAGGCCTGCCTGAGTTTTGATGAACTGTTGCGCCGCTATCCACAGGCCAGCCCCGCCGTTCTGCAACGGGCGAAACGGGCCAAGGCCGCTTGCGGTTAGGGCATTTTGTACAGGGCTATGCTGCCGCCCCTTACCTTTTTGCCCTCTGCCCGCCACATGGCGGTGGCCTTGTCTGGGGGGGTGGATAGCCTTGTGACTCTGCATCACTTACGCCGCGCTGTGCCTCAAGGAACGGTGATTTCCGCGCTTTATATCAACCACCATCAACGGGCGGCTTCGTCCATGGAAGCTAAAATCATTCAACGGTGGTGCCAAAATCTGGGGGTGCCCTTTTGTAGTTTGGATTTGAATGAACCCATGAACAGCGATGCCGCCACCCTGCGGCGGGCCCGCTATCGCGCTATGATTACATGGTGTCATGCCCATCATCATCCTGTTTTAGTCACGGGGCATCATAATGACGATCAAAATGAAACCTTTTTGATTGCGGCCCAACGGGGTAGCGGGCTAGATGGTCTGGCGGGCATGCGCCCCACCCATACATGGTGGGGCATTCAGGTGGTGAGGCCTCTGCTGATGGTGACTAAGGAACAGATTGTTGCTGAAGCCCGCGCCTTGGGCCTGCGCTGGATCGAAGACCCCAGCAACGAAAAAATGTCCTTCTTGCGCAATCGCCTGCGGGCGGCGTTGATGGACACGCCCCACCATCTGGAAACCACCATAGGGGCCTTAACAGCCACCCGTGATTATTTTGATCACCATGTGGACGCGTTTTTTCGTCAGCATGTTCAGATTTTCCCCGAAGGGTATATCACCCTGCCCTATCCTGCCCTGATTGCCCAAGATGGGGAAATCGCCCGTCGGGTTTTAAAACAGGCCCTGCGCCTGATTAGTGGAAAAGCCGTGGATCCCCGCTTTGCCCGCCTGAGCCGCGCCACTTGGGCCCTGTATCAGACCCCCAAGCAAACCCTTAGCTTGCATGGGTGCATTGTAACCAGCACGCCTGAAAAAATCCTGATCTACAGAGAGGCCCAAGCCATCGACCCCACCCCCCTGCCAGCGGATCAACCACATTTGTGGGATCAAAGATTTTTCTGTCAAACCAATGAACCCTCTGCCTATTGGGCCGCCTTGGGGGCAGAGGGCTACGAAAGCATTCGGCCCCATCTAAAGGCTAAGCAGCGCCCTCTGCGTTACGCCGTGGCCCTGACCCAACCCGCCCTGTGGTCCACAGAAGACCGCCGCGTTCTCGCCGCTCCCACCTTGGATTATGCACCAGAGGAGCGAACGTTGCGGGTGTTTTTTTTAGGGCATGGCTTTTAAAGATGGGCCACGAGGGTTAAAATCTCAAAGGTGACCCAAAAACGCCCATCCTCTCCATACGGCAAATCGCGTGTTAATGTGTTCAGGTGATGCCGCATCAAAGGGCGACGACAGCGAGCCTTTAACGCATTGCCCAAAGCCATGGCCCGTAAATCATGCATAAGGTCCAAGCAGCTTTGGTAGGAGGCTTTGTAACGATGGGCATCCACAACGGGATTAAAAAAACCTGCCTGCGTGGCCAGTTTTGCCAAATCGGGGGGGGCCATGGTGGGCATAAAACGCAACCCCGCCCCTTGGTGGTGGTACATATCGTTATGATATAAGGCCTCTTTGAGTGCTGTTAATGTTTGCGACCCAAACGTTGTGACCATCAACAAACCTTCAGGATACAAAGATGTTTTGGCACGGCAAAAAAAATCGGATACACCAGACGCATAGTCCAATCCCAAAAGATTCATCGCCACATCGCCGCGCGACGCAGCGGGAAGAATCTGTGGGCAGGCATGTGTCATCTGATCCCCCAAAACCCCCAAAGCATCGTCCATAATCACCACGGATTGTGGTTTTTTTTGAAACTCTTGCAGGCGTGTTACCATGTCATGGGCCACGGCATACAGCAAAAACCGATCATGGGTTTTATCTTTACAGGCACGCTGGCGCATGGCATCACGATGGGGAATGTCAATCAAGCAAGGCATGGGCATGGTGAACTTACGCCGCCTGATGGGGATGATGGTGGATGTGGTTTTGCCCCCCCGATGTTTGGGGTGCGGCATTATTGTGCGCCGTCATGGGGGCTATTGCCCAAAGTGCTGGGGGTCTCTTCATTGGATTCATGATCCTAGATGCCTGTTGTGCGGGGTGCCTTACCCATGTGATTATGGCGTGTCTGGATGCTATCGTCAAATGCCCCAAACATGTCTTGGCCCTTTGATGGCGGGGCGGTCGGTGTTTGTTTATAACAAGGTGTCCTCCCAAATGATTCTAAAACTGAAATACAGCGATAAAACCTTCATGGTAGAAACGTTTGGGGATCATTTGATGGAGGCTTTGAAAACATTTAACCGCACGTTTACCTTATTGATCCCTGTGCCTTTGCATTGGCGGCGACAATGGATTCGCAAGTACAATCAATCCAGCTTACTGGCAAACGCATTGTCACGTCGTTGTGGCGTGCCCGTGGCGCATACAGTCCTGCGCCGTGTGCGGCCCACACAACCCCTGAAAGGGGGATCGTTTCACAAGCGGGTGACGGCATTACAGGGGGCCTTTGCCCTCTCCCCCAAGGCCAAGCCAATCCTAGCTGGCCAACATGTTGTGTTGATCGATGATGTGTGGACCACAGGGGCCACCCTGCAAAGCTGCGCCCATGTTTTGTTGCAAGGGGGCGCCAAGTCCGTATCCGCCCTGACAATGGCGCGGGTTTTACCAGCGGATCTGTCCTAAAGCCTATTCACACCCAAGGACCCGTTCACACGCAACACACATTTTTTCGTGCTTTGTGACAAATATCACAGCCCCAGCCCCAGCCCCAGCCCATTATAGGGACAACAGCATAGTTGTCAAACGTTAATTTGACCACTTCGGACGAATCTTCGGATTTGTTTTCAATGACATAATCGAAAGATTTGTTTGGTGTGGCAAAGCGATGGTTTGATTGGCGTGCTGAAACCCTCAAAAGTAAAAGTGGATCTAAAAGGATCCACAAAAACTATGTACAATCTATACGATTCAGTGAACGAGTCAATCACCATAGCAAAGCTCCTCGACAAAAATATGCAAGACCAGAAAAAAATCTTATCACAAGATCTAACTCCTGAGAGCCAAAAAAGGCTCGAGGCGCTTCGGAAAAGCCATGAGGAACTTACAAGCTATTTGTGCCGCTAGCCTAAACGGCAAATAGATCCCCCCCCCGCCGCCGCGGGGGGTTTTTCTTTTTCCCCTGCGACCAACGACCAAACAAAAAAAAATTGTCATGCCCAACAGATCATGGCATAACCTGTGAAAGAGAATAAAAAAGGCTGCCCAGATGTTCAAGCCCCTGATAATGTCCTGTTTGGTGATGGGTGCCATGGTCTTGGGGAATGCATCCGCGGTGGCGGCGGAGGATTTTCTGACATGGCGCAATGGCTTTGCGGGACGCGCCCAGCAGGCGGGCATTTCCCAAACCACCCTGAACAAGGCCCTGAACACCATCGACGCCCCCAACGATCGCATCATCGCGCTGGATCAAAAACAGCCCGAAAAAAAAATCCCTTTTTCTGAATACATTGATCGCGTGGTATCGCAAGAGCGCGTTGGGACAGGCACCGCTCGCCTGCGGGATTATCAATCCCTGCTGAAAGCCGTATCCAAAACCTATGGGATACCCCCAGAAATCATGGTGTCCCTATGGGGCGTTGAAACCCATTATGGGGTGATTACGGGTGGCTTTCCTGTGGTGGAGTCCTTGGCGACCTTGGCCTTTGAAGGACGCCGCCGCGATTTTTTTGAAACCGAACTTCTGGCCGCCCTGAAGATTCTGGATCAGGGCCATATTGGCCTAGATGCTTTTATCGGATCATGGGCAGGGGCCATGGGGCAGTGTCAATTCATGCCCACCAGCTTTGCCAAGTACGCCGTGGACGGTGACGGTGACGGTCATCGGGACATTTGGACAAATCCCAAAGATATTTTTCCCTCCATCGCCAATTATCTGAAACAACACGGATGGAAAACGGGCCAAACGTGGGGCCGTCCCGTGCGATTGCCTCACGGGATGGATCTTGCCTCAGAAGACATGAAAACGCCAAAACCCCTCTCCGAATGGCGGAGCCTAGGGATTCAAACCCACAGCGGCAGTGTTTTACCAGGCAGAGACACCATGCTCGCCAGCCTTTGGGTGATGGACGACAATCCCGCCCAAGCCTTTTTGGTGTATGACAATGCCCAAGTGTTGATGAAATGGAATCGGTCACGCTATTTTGTACTGAGTGTGGGGTTACTGGCTGATGCGATATAGACCTTTCTGCCTTGTCCTCATGCTGTTTTTGTCTGCGTGCGCCGCAACAGAAAAGCCATCGCCTTTTGTTCCGCAGAGTCGGGGCATGTTTAAGGTCGGCAAGCCTTATACCATTGATGGACGCACATATACCCCCTTTTTGCCAGAATCCTATAAACAAGTGGGCATTTCTTCATGGTATGGGGACGAATTTCACAACCGATCGACGGCCAACGGAGAAATTTTTGACAAGCACCAATTAACGGCTGCCCACAAAACCTTACCCCTGCCCTCTGTGGTGCGGGTGACCAATCAACGCAACGGAAAATCCGCCATTTTGCGCGTTAATGATCGTGGCCCTTTTGTGGACACGCGCCTGATTGATTTGTCTGAGGCCTCCGCCAAAGCCCTTGGCTTCCATCACCAAGGCCTCACCCCTGTGGTGGTAGAATTGCTTCCCCGCGAAAGTTACGAGGTGGCCCTCGCCGCAGGCGCCAGACCCGAAGATATTGCCGTTTGGAAGCAAGGTGAACCTGCCCATTTATCCAATGCTGCGCCCCCGTCGTTCGTTTCCCCTGCGGGAGAGGGCCGCTATACCCAAGTGGTGAGTACTTTCAAGGCGCCATAAATCCTTTGTTCCTTCCATAATAATCTGTTATGGAATGCAGACCTCTAAGATCAGAATACCCTTGCCAGCCCATGAGATGGATGAAAAAACTTCGCAGAAACACCGACACCGATGGTGCAGTGGTTCACGATTTGGATGTTCAGGATATTTGTCAGTTGATTCCGCATCGCTATCCCTTTTTGATGGTGGATCGCGTGTTGTTTGTGGAGCCCCCCCATCGGGCCCGTGGCGTGAAGAACGTCAGCATTAACGAGGCCCATTTCCAAGGTCACTTCCCCCAAAAGCCCGTTATGCCAGGCGTTTTCATCATCGAAGGCATGGCCCAAACCGCTGGTGTTTTGGTGGGCGTGGCCCTTGGTGAAGATATGCGCGGCAAATTGGTGTATTTCATGAACATCGAAAGTGCGAAATTCCGAAAGCCCGTTGTGCCAGGGGATCAGGTGTTGTACGATGTCCGCGCCCTGATGCGCCGCCAGCGGGTCTGGAAGATCGAAGCCGAAGCCACCGTAGGGGGCGTTCGTGTGTGCGAAGCGGTTTTTGCGGCCATGATTGTCGATGGGGATACCCCTGATGATGAAATCTAGTGCCATTCACCCTTTGGCTGTGGTGGATCCCGCTGCTGTTCTTCATGAGGATGTGTCTGTGGGACCCTTCTGCGTGGTGGGGCCCCACGTCACCTTGCATCGGGGGGTCCGCCTGATCAGTCACGTTGTGGTGGATGGCCATACCGTTGTAGGGGAAGGGACCGTCATTTACCCCTTTGCCTCCATAGGCACCCCCCCCCAAGATTTGAAATATGCGGGCGAAACGTCCTATACCACCATCGGGGCGCGTACGGTGATTCGTGAACATGTCACCATCAACAGCGGCACTGCGGGGGGAGGCCTGCATACCCGCGTTGGGGATGACTGCCTACTGATGGTGGGCGTTCATGTGGCCCATGATGGCTGGGTTCACAATCGTGTGATTATGGCCAACAACGCCACACTGGCGGGGCACGTTGTGGTGGAGGATGGGGCTGTTTTGGGGGGGCTGTGCGCCGTTCACCAATTTGTCCGCATCGGCCAAGGGGCCATGATCGGGGGATTAACGGGCGTTGAACAAGACGTTCTGCCCTATGCCCTTGTCATGGGCGAGCGCGGATCCCTGCGGGGCCTGAATCTGGTGGGTTTGAAACGATCTGGCCATTCGCGGGAGTCTATTGCGGATTTACAAAATCTTTATCAGCATCTTTTTAAACAAGACAGCGCACCCTTGGCAGAGCGTCTGCAGACCATACCCCTTTCAACAGGGGCCCTATCGGAGACATGGCGTTCTTTTTTACACGCTCCATCCAAGCGGGGATTGTGTGTGCCCTAGGCCCCTCCCCTGATACACATCTTATCCCCTTTGACTATTCACCACCTCAATCTAAAAACCTTTTAAGATCAATGCATTATTGTTGGCATGGGGGGATGTTTTTAAAGGCCGCGCATGAAGACAGCCAAAAGGAAAGTGTCCGGAGTTTTTCGACAGGCTAACGAATGTCTCCGCAGCAGCGCTTAACGTCAACAGTGGTCTTGACGATCCCAGCATAACGAAACGTCAAGATTAACGGAAAGGTATCCCCCACTTTTAATGTTTTTGCGGGATCTTTAAGGCTAAGACGGGTGCGTCCTGGATCATAAAAAATCACCTGTTCTGCGGGAATATCCAACGTTTCAACGGGCACCACAATCTTTTTTAGCGCTGAAGCCCGCAGTGTTTCAAACACAAGGGATTTTCCCAAAGGCGTTTCCGCCCGTAGTAAAATGTCTTTTTTGGGCGTAAGATTGCTCATAATCCCATAAATATGGTATTCAGGGGTTTCGTTGTCTCCATAGGGAACAGTCCACGCATCGTGAAAAGTCAAACCCGAAGGGGGCTGACTGACAGCAGGCATCCTCACAAACAAAAACAAAAACACCAAAACGATAAGGCGCATCTTACAGCTCTGGATTCAAACGATGATGGGGGTCTAAGCTTTGTTTGATACGATGCACCACGGATAAGGTTCCTGGATCGGCATACTGATGATACAGATTTTTTTTTACCCTTCCCAATCCATGCTCTGCGCTGATGGACCCATGATGACGCAACACTTGGTCATAGATTAAATCCTGAAGTTGGGGTGCGCGGGCCAAAAAAACTTCTGGCGGACAGTCCAAAGGCGGCAAAAGATTATAATGCACATTCCCATCCCCAAGATGCCCAAAAATGATAGGGCGAATCCCAGGCACGATTTGCATGAGTAGAGTTTGGGTGCTGGCCAGAAACGCAGGAAGTTCTGACAACGGTACAGCCACATCATGTTTAATGCTGGGCCCCTGAATCCATGGCAATGTTTGGCGAGGGTACCACAGGGCTGTTTGTTCATCCGCTGTGATGGCCACGACTGCATGTTCTGCCTTTAGGTCCCCTATGATGGCGGGCAAGGCCTCCTGAGGGGTGCAAAAATGGGGAAAAATAATTTGTGTTAAAACAATCCATGGCGTGCGGGCTTTTAAGGGCCAAGAAAAATTCCGATGATGCACCACTAAATCCATGGCATCGCGGGACATGATTTCAAAAGATTCTACATGATCGGCTGTTTGTTCCTGAAGACGATGCAAAAGCGATACGGCACACGCCAAATCATCGCAGGCCACCATCACGCTGGCTGTTGTTTGTGGCAACGTGACTAATTTTAGAGTGGCGGCTGTCATCAGAGCCAAAGTCCCTTCTGTGCCAATAAACAGTTGGGCCACGTCAAAGCCCACATTGTTTTTGGGTACGCGCACCAAATGATGCAGGGGGGTACCATCTGCCAAAACGCCCTCAATCCCATAGATCAGATTGCGCGTCATGCCGTGCCGCAGCACATTCATACCCCCCGCGTTCGTGGCAATGTTCCCCCCCACACAACACCGATCTGCCACGGATAGGCCCAAGGGGAACCTAAGTCCATGGGCCTTGGCTGCATCATTGACCTGAAGAAGCGTGCAGCCTGCCTCGGCCACCATAACCCTATCTTGTGGGTAAAGGGCCCGAACCCGATTCATCCGTGAAAAGTTCAACAGAATCTGCTGTGCCCCATTGGCCACGGCCCCACCCACCAAACCCGTATTGCCCGCTTGGGCAACAAGAGAGAGATTTTCCGCACTACAAAATCGAACCAAACGCACCACATCCTCATGACTGTCAGGAAACACCACAGCCAAAGGCAGGCTGGTGAAACGACCTCGCTGATCTTGCAGCCATGTGGGGTCTATGGATTGGGGATGAAAAACCTTGTGAGGCCCTAAAAGAGATGTAACTTTTTGGAACATCAGGGCAAAACAATCGTCTGCCCCACGGCCATCTGCAGGCGGCTGGCATCTCCAGCAGGCAGTTCCAGCACATATTTTGCAGGCCCTCCCCCCTCCAAAGGAGATAAATCATGGGGGGTGGCATTAGGGATGATGTTGATGATGTTTCCTTGTCCATCGATAAACACAATATCAAGGGGAATAAAGGTATCTTTCATCCACATGGTGCGGGGGGCTGCTTCGGGCCAGACAAAGAGCATACCTTGACCTTCGGGCAAGAATGTCCTCATCATCAGGCCCTTGGTACGGGCGGAATCTGTATCGGCAATCTCCACGACCACCGTGTTTTGGCCGATTATCAACTGTTCTGTGTGTAAGCCAAAGGGGGATACAGTGGGCCGCAAAGTTACAACAACCGCATAGACCACAAGAGCCAAAACAAGGGCGGCTCCAAAACCAATGATCCAAAGTTTTTTTTTATTTTTATCGCCCATAACGGCACCGATTAAAGATGTTCCACAGATTCAGGAGATTCTTCTGCGGCGGGAAGTAATTTTTTGGTGATTTCGTTAAAATCCGCAAAAGAGCATAACCCCATATCCACAGGATTTTGGGGCTTAATGTTTTGAATATTCCAGTGTGTGCGATCGCGAATTTTCGTGATGGTATTCTTCGTGGTACCAATCAATTTTGCAATTTGACTATCGGCCATCTGGGGGTAAAATTTTACCAACCAAGCAATAGCATCGGGTTTATCTCCACGCTTGCTAAGGGGTGTGTATTTTGCCCCCTTTTTTTTGGCTTTATGGGCCATCAAGGGATTATCTTTTAACTGCAAGTGGGCCGTGGGATCATCTTCGCAGCGGGCAATCTCCTCTGCCGTGATCTGGCCGTTGGCAATAGGGTTCACGGGATGCAGTGTAGCCCCCCCCTCACCATCGGCCAAGGCCTGCACTTCGAGTTCGTGCAATCCCGCCACTTGGGCAATTTGGCGAAATGTTAATCGGGTATTATCCACAAGCCACGCCGCCGTAGCTCTGGGCAAAAGAAGTTTTGTCATGAGAAGATGTTCCTAAAGGCCTAAACAGACACGATCATGAAATGCAACCAAAACTCTAGTTTAGGGACAGAGACCGTTTTGTCAATATCTTCTTCCCAACATAACCGAATTTTTATTGTCTTGAGAGGCTATACACACCCCCCCTACAGCACAAACCGACTCAGGTCCGTATTTTTCGCCAAGGATGCCAAACGCTCATCAACATAGGGCACATCCAACGTAATGGCCGTGCCTGCGTGGTCTGTGGCGTTGTAGCTGATATCGTCCGTTAAACGCTCTAATAACGTGTGCAAACGTCGGGCACCGATGTTTTCCACAGAGGCATTGATTTCTGTGGCCAATTCGGCGAGGCGTTCGATGGCCTCCCCAGTAAACACGAGGGTCACGCTTTCTGTGTTCAGCAAAGCCACGTATTGTTTAATCAGGCTGCATTCTGGCTCTGTGAGGATTCGGCAAAAATCCTGACGGGTTAAGGCCTGCAATTCCACCCGAATGGGCAAACGGCCCTGCAGTTCCGGCAACAAATCCGAGGGCTTGGCCAAATGAAACGCGCCAGAGGCAATAAACAGAATGTGATCCGTTTTCACTGGTCCATGTTTGGTGGACACCACCGTGCCCTCGATCAGGGGCAGCAAGTCCCGCTGGACTCCTTCGCGGCTGACATCACCGCCCCGCATTTCCGAGCGGGCGCAGATTTTATCCACCTCATCCAAAAACACGATCCCATTTTGTTCCACCCACACAATGGCCGTTTTGATGATGTCATCATCATCCATAAGAGCTTCACAGGCATCGGCAATCAAGTATTCGTAGGACTCACGGACAGTAGTTTTTTTCTTTTTGGTTTGGGCCCCAAAGGATTTCCCGAGGATATCCCCCAAATTCATCATACCCATCTGTGCCCCTGGCATACCGGGGATATCAAAGGTTTTCATGGCCGATGGGGTATCTTTGACGTCAATTTCGATTTCCCGATCATTTAACTTGCCATCCCGCAGCATGGTGCGGAATTTTTCACGGGTATCATGACTGGCGGCTTCCCCCACGAGGGCATCCAAGACCCGCTCTTCGGCCTCGGCCTCGGCCCGTGATAAAATTTCTGTGCGTTTGGTTTGACGGACCAGAACGATGGCCAGTTCCAGCAAATCCCGTATGATCTGTTCCACATCCCGCCCGACATAGCCCACCTCTGTGAACTTCGTGGCTTCAACCTTAATAAAGGGGGCGTTCACCAGCTTGGCCAAACGCCGCGCAATTTCAGTTTTTCCCACACCCGTGGGACCAATCATCAGGATGTTTTTGGGCAGCACTTCGGACTTTAGGGGTTCTTCTAACTGCTTGCGACGCCAGCGGTTACGCAAGGCGTTGGCCACGGCGCGTTTGGCCTCAGCTTGGCCCACAATATAGCGATCCAGTTCCGCCACAATGGCTTTGGGGGTTAAATCAGCGTCGGTGGTCATGCAGCACTCAAAGTTTCTAGGGTCACAGTATCGTTGGTATACACACAAATGCCTGCGGCGATACGCATGGCTTTTTCGGCGATGCTTTTGGCATCCCCATCCAGATCATACAGGGCCAAAGCGGCAGCCAAGGCATAATTGCCCCCCGATCCAATGGCCATGACATTTTCCTGAGGCTCTAACACATCCCCCGTGCCAGAGAGCAGCAGCATGGTGTGTTTATCCGCCACCAGCATCATGGCCTCCAGCCGTCTCAGGTAACGGTCGGTGCGCCAGTCTTTGGCCAACTCCACACAGGCCCGCATCAGTTGGCCAGAATGTTTTTCCAGTTTGGCCTCCAAACGCTCAAACAAGGTAAAGGCATCCGCCGTGGATCCCGCGAATCCCACGATGACTTTACCATCGGCCAGCAGTCGGACTTTTTTGGCATTATTTTTGATGATGGTCTGCCCCAAAGACACTTGGCCATCAGCCGCAATCACAATGTCTTGGCCTTTGCGAACGGCCACAACGGTGGTCATGATGTTTCTCCTTTACGCACATGATATAGGAGGGATAGGGGCAAAAAACAAGGGTAGATACCTGTGTATTACATAAACCTTGGTGAGGATTTATTTATTGAATGCCCTACCCCTACTCCCCACCCACGGCCGCCTGCAACATCGTCAGCACAAGGGTATCGTAATCCATTCCCTCAAATGCCGCAGCGGCGGGGACCAGAGACAGCGGGGTCATCCCAGGCTGGGTGTTGATTTCCAAAAACGCTGGCCCAGTTTGGGCCGTGGGATCGTATCGCCAGTCCACGCGGGCGACGCCTTGGCAGCGCAGGGCGTGATACAGGGTCACGGATTGCGCCTGCAGGGTTTGGGTCAGGGCATGATCCAGCGGGGCGGGGATCAAGAAATCGGCGTGATGGTTGGGGTCGTATTTGGCTTTGTAATCATAAAAACCCTCCCCCGCGTCAATTTCAATGACGGTCAGGGGGCGGCCATTCACAATGCCCACGGTTAATTCGCGCCCGGGGACATAGCCCTCGGCCATAAAGGATGGGGGCAGTTGGGGCAGGCAGGCTTTGGCTTCGTTAGCATTATGAACGATGAAGACGCCCAAACTGGAACCCTCATCCACTGGCTTTAACACCACGGGATAGGGCAACGTATCCCAAAAATCCATCGGGGTTTGGGGATGAACACGCCAAAAGGGGGCCGTGTACAGGCCAACATCCGCCGCCACCAGTTTGCTTTGGATTTTATCCATGGCCAAGGCAGAGGCCAGACGGCCCGAATGGGTGTAACGGATGCCCAGCGTGTCCAGAATCCCCTGAAGGGTGCCATCTTCGCCGCCCGGGCCGTGCAGGGCGTTAAACACCACGGTATCCGGCCAGCGCAGCAACTCCGGAATCCACGCCATCAGATCCCGCGTCACGTCCAGCAACCGGTGGGGCAAGGCCAGACGGGTCAGGGCCTCCGCCACGCAGGTGCCGCTTTTTTGGGAAATGGGACGCTCGCCAGACCAGCCGCCGTATAAAATGGTGATGGGGGGTAGGGTCATAGAGGATCTCCCAGTCGTTGTATTTCCCAAAACAATTCAATGCCCGTGCGCTGCAACACCGTTTGGCGGGCGTGTTCCCCCAGAGCCTCCAGCTGTGACGAACTCGCCCCGCCAAGGTTTACCAAAAAATTGGTGTGCTTTTCAGAAATCTGCGCCGCGCCGATACGATAGCCCCGCAAACCGGCGGCGTCAATCAAAGACCACGCGCTGTGCCCATGGGGGTTTTTAAAGGTGCTGCCGCCGGTTCGGGTGTTGACGGGTTGATCTTGCTTGCGTTTGGCCCGTTGGGCGGCCAATGTGGCCTTGATGGTTTCGGGATCACTGGGGGCGCCCCGCAGGATCACATCGGTGACAATCATCCCCGCAGGCAACCCACTGGTGCGATACCCAAAAGACAGATCACGGGTGGTGATGATATGTTCCCTGCCCGCGCGGTCCAGCACAGTGGCCGAAACAAACACATCCGCCAAACACGATCCCGACGCCCCCGCATTCATGGCCACCGCCCCGCCCAACCAGCCTGGGATACCACACAGGAATTCAAAGCCCGAAAGGCCCCACAGGGCGCTGGCATCGGCGATTTTCATATCGCGGCACGCCGCCCCCAAACGCACGGTTCTGTCATCCTGTCGCTGTACCTCCGCAAAGCCCGCCCCCAGACGGATCACCACGCCCCGCACGCCCCCATCCCGAATCAACACGTTGGACATGCCGCCCAAAATGGTGAGGGGGGTCTCCGGCGATAGGGCTTTTAAAAAGGCGATAAGGGCCTCTTTGGTTTTGGGCTCGAACAACACATCCGCCGCGCCGCCAGTGCCAAACCAGCTTTTTTCCCCCAAGGGGGCGTTGTGACGGATCAGGGCGGCGGGTGTTGTCATTTATTCCCCCTTCAGCAGGTTTTGCAGATAGGTGCGGGTGGTGCCCTCTTCTTGGTTGACGCGATCCCGAATGTCTTTCAGGATTTGGCGCAATCGGGCGGATCCAGAATCTTGGGGGATGACGATATCGGGGTTCTGAGCCTGTGGCCCCATCTGCCCCCCTGCCCCGCCCATGCCCATGGGCAGGAAACGGCCCTGCTGGCTAAGTTGCTCCATGGCCTGCTGTGAACTTTCGTTCAGGGCCTCCAGTGCCTGACGCATCAGAGGCATAGCCTCGGGGGACGCCTCCTTCAAGGCACTTTCTGCTTCTGTCATAGCTTGTTTGGCCTTGTCCAAGGACGGTGGGGCCAGACCAAAACCATCCATAACCTGCTGTAGGCGAGTTAATTCTGTTTTCAGGGCCTCTTGCCGCGCCGCGATTCCTTTTTCAGGGCCGCTGGGGGTTTCAGCCTCTTGAATCAAATTGGCCTGCGCTTCTGCGAGCTTGCCCAAATCCTCCATGGCGCGTTGCAGAGCCTTCATAGCTGCCAGATCCGCTTGACTCTTGGGCATACCTTGCATCATTTTTTTCAAATCTTCGATCATTTGCGTGGCCTTGGCAGGATCACCATACTGAGCGGCTTCCTCTAGGCGGCTCAATATATCCGCCAAGGGGCGAAGATCAAATTGGCTGTTGGGTGGCATCAGGCCCTGTTGTTTCATCAAGGTTTGCAGTTGTTGAAAATACTGCTCCAAAGCCTGTTTTAGAGTTTCCATCACAGCCGCCCTCTGGGTGGGATCCGATAGGGCCTGCGCCAGTTGATCCAGCAAAGCCTGAACGTTTTGGGCCTGATTCAGGCCCTTTTGCGGCTCAATATCCT
This sequence comes from Alphaproteobacteria bacterium, assembly GCA_947458235.1. Classification (GTDB taxonomy): domain Bacteria; phylum Pseudomonadota; class Alphaproteobacteria; order JAJTHO01; family CANGYM01; genus CANGYM01. The sequence goes on along the minus strand of CANGYP010000013.1, from coordinate 1,609 downwards.
GCAACACTCCCCACAACAGGTCCACGATGGGGCGACGATCTTCCTCCGCACCCCGCTGTAATTTCAGCATCAGAGATTTTATGGCCAGAAACATGGACGGTGCTGGCGGCGGCAGAATCGGCAAAGTCTGGGTGAGGGCCCGCATAGCATCCGCCATACTCCCCCCACGAATCAAGGCCGCGCGGATTTTGTAAATCTGCGCCGCCGCAGGGGTATGATAGATAGGCAGGGGTAAAACCACCCTTTGGGGGCCCGTTTCTCCCATCTGGCCCCGCGCATCGCGGACAGAGAGAGACAGATCAACGGCAAATCCCGCCGCATAAGATTCCCCCCCCTCCAGCGTGGCGGTGTCTTCAGTGCCGCCCAAGGGATAGGGGGGGGTGTCCAGACGCTGCAAATCCCATGTTTGCACATCGCGAAAGGCAGGGGCCACATCCTGCGGATTCACCAGACGACTGTGGGCCATGATGGCTTGCACGCCAAAGTCATCCTGCGCTTGATAGGGCAAGGTCAACGTCCCCGCATCATGGGATGTGATCTGATCTCGCCACTGAATATGCGGGGGCTGGTCCATCACCACCGACAGCGACCCCAGCGGCAAGGACACAAAGCCCAAATGTACATGACTTCCCCCCCCTACGGGATGCTCTAAGGTGCCTGTCCACGTTTGTTTATCCATGGAATACAAACGGATGTTATGATCCCCCACACGCACAAAGGGGATGAAGCGTTGGGCCGTTGGAAAGGTTACGGTGATGGTGCTGCCCACAGGCACCTTCAAAAAAGGCTGTATCGGCAGGGTTTGCGCGGGAAAGCCCAAGACCTCTGGCAGGGTGACATGGGCCTGCAAGGGGGGGGCCTGTGTGATGCCCGCAATCTGGCTGAGGGGCGTGGTGATGTCGCGAACGCTGCCTGGGCCCACCGTCACTAACAATCCCACCACCGCCACGGCGGCCAGCTCGATACGGGGGGGGGGCTCCCATTGCCACAGAATTTGCGCTGGAATCTTTGGCAAACGTACACCCCGCAGCACATCATGGGCCCATGCCCGATGGGCATCCCACAGGGGATGGGGTGCCACAGGACGATCCCGCAAAATCCGCCAAGGATTATAAGGTAAGGCCGCATAACGGGCCCACAACGATTCTATGAACACGGGATCAAAGCGCACCCCCCGCACCCCCCCCAAAACCATCAACGTTCCCACCGCCGCCACCGACACCAGCAACAGCAACACCCACAAAGGCATCCCCCCCAAAGCGCCCGATCCTATCAGGGACAGCCATACACCCAGCCACCAACGCAGGCGGTACGATGTTTTCCACAACTGCGCCAAAACCTGACGAAGATACAAGGTCAAATAAGACCGTCCGCCCCCCCTGTAAAAGGCCCCTGAGGGGGGAAGGGAAAGGGCCTGACGATCCATCGTTTCAGGATTCCTGTTGCGCCGCATGGATGACTTCGCCCTATCCCTGAAGTTTGGGGGTGGCGGGGCCGGTCCAGACGCTTCTGTGGGTGTTGAGATCCTCGAACGTCTGGCGGTGGGTGATGATGCCGTAATGATCGCCCGCAACCATCACCTCTGCCGGAAAGCTGCGCATGTTGTAAT
>CANGYP010000012.1 GCA_947458235.1 Alphaproteobacteria bacterium | reverse complement strand
TTTAGCTCATTAAATTCCTTTTTGAAGTCTTCCAGTTTTTCATCATTTAAAATTAGGACAACCTTGCAGTTTTTTTGTTCTTTCAGATGAGAAATAAACCCCATAACGTCTTTAAGAAAAAGATTTTTTCCCCGTCGTTCGAGGTCATCCATGCAGATAATTGTGTCACTAGGTAGGTATGTGATAACAGCTTTTAATGTTGAATTGCCAACTCTAACTAAGGATAAAGCATCTTGAAGGGGTTTGTGGGTTTTTGCAACCAAAGGTTGCGCATGCTTCCAGACTTTCCACCAGTTGTGTTTTGTCATTTCATGATTTTGACAAATTGCCAATTTAAGGTCATCAAGGGTGTTCATTCCAAAAAGGGAAATTTTTGAATAACGCTGCAAGGCTATGGTTTTTTCCTCTAGGTTTTTTTTATAAGCCTCATCCCATGCATATGTTTTCCCAACACCCCACGGCCCGCGAATGCATAGAACTGCGGGCGTTTCTGATTTCAGAAAATCTTTAATTTGCGCATTCAAAACATCCAACGATGACATCAAGACCCCCTTATTCCACCCCATAATCCTGCACCCACCCCCACCCCTCTTCCCCGAGGAGATCACGGTCGATCAGGGTCAACGCAAAGGGGGCGCGGGTCAGGGTTTCAAAGCCCAGCAGGGGGATTTCGGCGCCCTCTGGTGGGGGCAGGTCGTCCCGCACCAGCAGCAGGTTTTCCAGACGAATGCCAAAGGCCCCTGGGCGGTAATACCCTGGTTCATTGGACACAATCATGCCCGCCTGCAGGGGGGTGGTGTGATAACGGCTGCCGATGCCGCAGGGCCCTTCGTGCACGGACAGGAACGCGCCGACGCCGTGCCCCGTGCCGTGACGGTAATCCAATCCCGCCCGCCACAGGGCATCGCGGGCCAGACTATCCAGCTGCGCCCCCGTGGTGCCCACCGGAAACCGTGCGGTGGCCACGCGGATGTGCCCGATGAGAACGAGGGTATACAGGCGCTTGATTTCCTGCGGCGGCGGATTGGATCCCACCCACACCGTGCGGGTGATGTCGGTGGTGCCGTCGTGATACTGCGCCCCGCTGTCAATCAGTACCAGATCCCCCTCGGGGTTGATGGTGCGACAGCTTTGGTCGGTGGCGCGGTAATGAATGATGGCCCCGTGGGGACCAGACCCCGCGATGGTGGGAAAGCTGAGATCGTGAAACAGGGCTTCCTTTTGCCGCTGGGCCAAAAACTGGTTTTCGATATCCCGCTCTGTGATGGGGTGGGGGGCCGTTTTCAACCAAGCCAAGGCACGGGTCACAGCCGCCCCATCCCGTTGGTGGGCCGCCCGCATGCCGTTTTGTTCTGTGGGATTCTTGATGGCCTTGGGGTGTTGGCAGGGATTGGGGAAGGCTTTTTTGTGCGTTAAAATCGAAGACAGTGCCAAGGGACATTCCCCATCATCATACAGAGTCAGGGCAGGGCAGGGGGGTAGAGCCTCGATCATGGCCTCCGTAGGCATCACGGTCAAGCTGGGTCGTTCACGGTGGACCGAATCGGGGATTTTGTCGGGATGGGTGAAGAGGATCATGTCTGTATCACGGATCCATAGATACCCCAGCAGCAGGGGGGAATGGGGAATATCCCCTCCGCGCAGGTTCAGCAGCCAGCAAAGGCTGGCGGGATCGGTGATGAGCAGGGCATCGGCGTTTTGCGCCTTCAGGATTTGGCGCAGATGGGTGATTTTGCTTAGCCACGATTGCCCCGCGTAGGCTTCGGGATGAACCCACGCGGGTGGGGTTGGGGGTTGGGGCCGGTCGTGCCACAAATCATCAATGGGGTTTTGGGGCACGGCCAAAAACGTCACATTGGGACAGGCCTTTTGCCAAGCCGTGATGGTTTTTTCGGTGTGCAGCCACGGATCAAAGCCGATGGTTTTGCCTTTGGCATGGATATTCAACCATGCGGTCGTGGGGGAATCGGGAATCAGGTGGACGGTGTAGTCAGCGGAGACCTCATCTGCCGCCTGCGTAATGTACCGCCCATCCACAAACAGCGCGGCGGTGTCTTGCAGCACAACGGCCATACCCGCAGACCCTGTAAACCCTGTCAACCATGCCAGACGTTCCTGATCGGGCGAGAGGTATTCGTTCTGATACGCATCCGTGCGGGGCACGCAAAATCCGTCCAGAGCTTTGGTTTTTAATAGGTTTCTTAAATTGTTCAATCGTGTCATACCATGGCCCCATACATCCAAAGGCTGAGAGTGATGGCCGAGGCCAATGTCATCACGGCAGAGATGCTGGCCATGGCATCGGCGTTGGCGTTCATGTGTTTGGACAGAATATAGCACGATGTGGCGCACGGTGTGGCGGCAAAAATCAACAGCACATCTCCCCAAGGGGAGGGTGGATCAAAAAAGGGCATAAGCGCCAACGCAAGGGCAGGAAACATCAGCAGCTTGATGATGCAGCTGCCCGCAACGGCACTCCAGCAGTCTTTCAAATGGGTAATGGATAGGGCCGCCCCAATCCCCAAAACACCCCCAGGCAACGCGGCGGCGGATAACGTTTTGATGATGGAGGCCCCCAAAGGAAACGACAGCGGGATCAACGACATACCAAACCCCGCCACCGTGGCCAAAACCAAAGGGTTGAAGGCTGTGCGGTACAGGACGCGCTTTAGGGAAAAGGCATCCTCGTGCGCGTAATGGGCCATCACCGCCAGCGTTAAAAAATTCGCCAGCGGAATGGCCACCAAAATCATGATGCCGTAAGCCGTCACGCCCTCTTTTCCAAACAAGGCGGTGGCCAGTGACAGGCCGATATAATTGTTAAACCGAACGCTACCCTGAAAAAAAGAGGCAAAGGTTTTGTTGTCCAAAGCCAGAATCTGGCGCCCCACAACAAATGCCACCACCGTCACCGCCGCAAACACCAAGACCAGAATTGTGGTGGTTGTTTTTAAAAACTGCCCGTCGGAGGGGGATTGCTGGGCAAAACTGTGAAACAACAGCGCTGGCAGGAACAGGTAATAGGTCAGACGCTCTAACCCCTCCCATCCTGTTTTGGGAATAAAGGCAAAAGCTTTCAGGCCATACCCCAGCAGGATCAGCAAAAAAACTGGCAAAACAGCATTCAACACATCAATCATGGGTGGACAAAGCCTGTTTTCGGGGCAAGCGGCTGAGAAACCCATCCACCCACGGGGCTGGCAAAATCATAAACAGCCACACCAGAAACGTCATGGGCCATGGAAATGACAAACGGGCAGGGCGTTTCATCAGGCGACGTTTTATAACATCGGCGGCTTTTTGGGCGGACCACATCAGGGGCATATGAAAATCGTTGGCCTCGGTCATTTGGGTTTGGATATAGCCTGGGCAAACGGTGGTGACAGAAACGCCATCCCCCCCCAGCAAACTGCGTAGGGATTCGCCGTAACTTTTCACGGCGGCCTTGGTGGCGCAGTAGGCCGGCGCCCCGGGAAACCCCCGATACCCCGCCAAAGAGCTGATGATGGCAATCTGCCCAGATTTGGCGGCTTTCAGGGCCGGCAGGAAAGGTTCGACCGTGTAAAAAACCCCAAGGATATTGGTGAAGACCATGGCTTCCATGTGCTCCAGAGACTCGGCCCCCTCGGCCGTTCCCCCCGATATGCCCGCATTGGCAATGATTAAATCGGGTGTGGCTTGGCGCAGGACATCTGCGGCCCATGCCTGCATCAGGCCCTTTTTGGTGACATCCACAGCCGTTGTGTGGACGGTGGCCCCTTGGTTGCGGCAGGCATCGGCCACGGATTCCAGCCGTGTGGGGTGGCGTCCCGTTAAAAACAGGGTGACGCCTGCGCGGGCATAGCTCAGGGCGAGGGCGGCGCCCAGACCGCTGCTGGCCCCTGTGATGCAAATGGTTTTGGGGATTTTTTTCATTGATTTACGGCGCAATGCTCTTCATAACAGGTTGTATGTGATTTTAGGCACTTTATCCCCAAATGATGGACGGACGCAACAAGGACAATCGCGGTTTGATTTTGATTTTATCCTCGCCGTCGGGCGCGGGAAAAACCACGTTGTCGCGCCTGTTGTTGCAGCGTCATGCCCAGTTGACGTTGTCCATCTCCGCCACCACGCGGCCCCAGCGTCCGGGGGAAATTGATGGAAAAGATTATCATTTTATCACCAAAGATGCCTTTGCCACCATGATTCAGAATCAGGCGTTGATGGAATACGCCACGGTTTTTGGTAATCAATATGGCACCCCCCGCGCACCAGTGGAGGCGGTTTTGGCCGCCGGCGGCGACATGCTGTTTGATATTGATTGGCAGGGGGCGCAGCAAATTAAACTCTCCGCCCGCAAGGACATGGTCAGCGTGTTCATCCTGCCCCCCAGCATGGAAGAGCTGGCCCGCCGTCTGATCGCCAGACAAACTGATGATCCCGAGGTCATCCAAAAACGTATGGACGGGGCGCGTCAGGAAATCAGCCACTGGGCCGAATATGATTATGTCATTGTGAATCAGGACATCCACCAAAGTTTGGATCAAATCAGCGCCATCATGACGGCGGAAAAACTGCGCCGCAGCCGCCAAGCCAACCTGCCGGATTTTATTCGGGGATTGCTGGAGGGGTAGGGCATTGTTCTGGTGTTGTATTGAACGTTGGGTGGTCACTTGGTTTTATACACAAGTCATTTATACATGTATGTATAAGTCTTGCTTTTTGCCCCAAGATAGACCACATTATCCCTGTCGTGCCAAAGAAAGATTGCCCAGATGTGTCAGCGTTGTTGTGATGAAGATGATGTCCATGATGGAGAAGATGCCCTGAGTTTGTCCGATGTGCTGGCCCGTTTGATGACCCCACCCGCTGTGTTCCTAGACCCTGACGAGGTTTTTCAATGACGAATTTTTCTGAAATGCGTATTGGTGACTTGATGAAAGGCAAAAAAGCCCTGATTGTGGGGGTGGCCAATGAACATTCCATCGCCTATGGCATTGCCCGTTCCCTGTCGCGGGCGGGGGCGGAACTGGCCATTACCTATCAAACCGAAAAAACCAAAACTTTTGTGGAGCCCTGTTTGGCTGATTTAACGGTCCCTCTGTTCATGCCCTGTGATGTAACCCAAGCGGGATCGTTGGAAACCGTTTTTCAGGCCATCGAAAAAACATGGGGCCGTTTGGATGTATTGGTGCACGCCATTGCCTTTGCCCCGCGGGAGGATTTGCACGGTCGCGTCGTGGATTGTTCTCTGAGCGGCTTTCTAAATGCCATGGATGTATCGTGCCATTCTTTTATTCGCATGGCCAAGCTGGCCGAGCCCCTGATGAAAGATGGGGGGGCTATGTTCACCATGACCTATTACGGATCAGAGAAAGCCGTTCCCAATTACAATATGATGGGGCCTGTCAAGGCGGCTTTGGAAAGCACTGTGCGGTATCTGGCCCTAGAGCTGGGGGAAAAACGCATCCGCGTCAATGCCATTTCCCCAGGGCCCATCATGACGCGGGCGGCATCGGGATTGAAGAAGTTTGAACAGCTGTTGTCTTTGGCCGCTGAGCGGGCCCCAACCCATCATCTGGTGACGCTGGATGATGTGGGGCGGACGACGACTTTTCTGGCCTCAGACTTGGCCCCCAGCATTACGGGGGATGTGATTTATATTGACGGTGGCTATCATAGTGTCGGGTAAAGGCCCCACCCTGATCCGTGTAGGGCATGCCCTGCCACAGGCCTATCAAGCTCTGTGTGATGATTTATCCAAACGTTTGCGCCCTGCGCTGAACATCCTGACCCTGCCCCCCAGTCTGTATAAGGGGCCTGCGGGCTTGCGGGATGAAGGGACTCGCATTCGCAAAGTCTTGTCGCCCAAGAGCACGGTGATTGCTCTGGACAAGGGCGGCACGATGTTGGGAACAGAGGATTTTGCAGCGGCCCTCGCCCGTTGGCCCCAGCCCACCTTGATCATCGGTGGGGCCGAGGGCCACGATCCCGACGTTTTAAAAACCGCCCACTATGTCCTGTCTTTGGGTCCCATGACCATGGCCCATGCGTTGGCGTGTTTGGTGTTGCTGGAGCAGATTTATCGGGCTCAATGCATTCAGGCCCATCATCCGTATCATCGGGATTAGGGCGTGTCATCATTTAAGCGAGAAAGATGGATTTTTCTGGATGCTGAGGCGAGAAACTGGCAAAAAACGGTCGATATACTGGCCGTATATTGACTGTTTTTTTGGCAGACTTCACAGCCCAGCATACGGGACAAGCCCCTTTTGAGCAAATGATGACACGCCCTAATACCAAGCCACAATCAAGAGGCCCCTCTCCCCGTCGGCGAGTGGGGGCTGGCAATAAGAATAATGTTCTGAAAAATAATGCAAAAGACCCCCTCCCTAACCCTCCTCCGCAAGCGGGAGAGGGAATTTTTTCAAAAACATGGGGGAATTTGTATGTTTTTGAAAGTGGATTGGTTTTAAATGATGACCGCACTGGATCAAATCAGCGCCATTATGACGGCGGAAAAATCCCGCCATCGCCGTCAAACCCACCTGCTGGATTTTATTCGGGGGTTGTTGGAGACTGGTTAAGGGATACTGCTTTGACAGCATCCTCAATGGCTCGAGTGACGCGGGTGGGTTCTGGGAAATCTTTTCGGATGAACACCTGAAAAATGTCCCCAAAGGGCCCCAGATTCACGGGCAATGGGACAAAGCGTTCCCATTCCGTACGAAAATTAGGATTTTGTTGCAGGGTTTGGAGAAGCGCCGTACCTTTGTTGCGGTCCAAAAAAACAATCTGTGGCTGATAGTGGCGGATATCTTCACCCATGGCACTTAGGAAGTGGTTTCTATATCCAAGAGTTTTGGGGGTGTGCTGGTTAGGATTTTGATCAAAGTTCATCATCCACAACGCAAACCATGTTACTTGGTATCGGCTGGCATAAATCATGGGATCGTTTTTGTCCAAAAGGGATACAGGCAAAAACCCATAATAGGGACTGAGCATTAAGATGGAGCGTGCTGAGGTTTCTGTTTTTAAAGTTTCCCCAGCTTCATTAGCAAAAATTTGCCAGCGAAAATAATTGATGAACGGTGTGTGTGAGACCGTAAAGCCTGTGATGAAAACGAACGTCAAAAGCCCATACCGCATGGGGATTGTTTTTAGGGTTGCCAAACACACAAAAGCGATTCCCAAGAAGGGGTAACTGTGATACAGAAAGAATTTTCCCTGCATCAAAACTAGAAAAATAAATCCCAAACATGCCGCGATCCAGACGTGGTGATGGGGGCATAAGGTTTTTTTACGAATGAATTCTAACACAAGGCCTGCGATCACAGGCACAAAAACAACCATGGAAAAGAGGGTTGGCGGCAATCGCCCGATATTTTTACCAAAAGCAGGATAAGCCTCTGTCACCAACGGGACGTAAAACGCAATATAGGCGGGAAAGGCAACGACGATCCAAACCCCATACAAAAGACAAACGGCCCCGATGGCCAAGGATGTGGGGTTGAAAAGGGCCCAAAATCGCCGTTGATTTCGGGCAATCACGCCCTCCACCAGCAGGGGAACAATCAGGGCATAGGGTTTAATGATAAACCCCAGACCGGCCAACAGGCCCAAAAACACTTGGGTTTTCAGGGGCAGGCGCTGACCATCTGCCCGTCCCGCGGCGGCTAACAGATAGGGCAGAGTGAACGCCAGCATAAAGTGTTCCCGCTGTCCTAGTTGGGCAAAGGGCACCAAAAACAGGGCCACGGCCACCATGGTGATGATGCGATGGGCATGCTCTTTTTCAAGGGGTGGGTTATGGTGTGTTTGTACATTCAAAAGGTGCCGGATCCCCAAATAAAACAGCATCATGATGCCCCAAACGCCGGCGGACACGGTGGGCCCCGCAGGAAACGGGCTGTGATTCACCAGCCATGCCAGGGGAAGGTAGAGGGCCACGTTAAAGGGGGGATTTAATTCCTCAAAATCAACAGTAAACGGGGTGCCGCCGGCCAGCCATTTTTGGGCGCAATACACCAGCCACGTGACATCTTGGGTCAGGGGGATATTCAAATAAATCGCCAGTGCCCCCAGAATGATGATCCAAGGCACGATATTTCCGTAAAAAGAAAGGTGAGAAAAAGATAGCGGAAAACGTTTGATTTGAGAGGACATCGTTCTTTTTCTTTTTTTAAAAAAGCTGGTCGGGGTGGAGAGATTCGAACTCCCGACCCCTTGGACCCAAACCAAGTGCGCTACCAGGCTGCGCTACACCCCGAGACCAGAGCTTTGTTTTATAGACTTTGCGGGGGGATGCCAAGATATTTTTATAAATGTTTGTGCTATCGCATCGGCCTTCCCACAAGCCCGTTGGGAGCCTTCAAAAAAATCTGAAAAAAATACAATCATAGGTATTGACACGGGCACCATACAATCGTATTTTTAGGCTTGTATGGTAAAAGCAGGAAAAAATTATGTCAAATCCTCATGCTGTGGATGCCCATGTGGGCCAGCGGTTACGCATTCGGCGGAACATGCTGGGGATTACGCAGGGGGATTTGGGGGACAAAATCGGTCTGACCTTTCAGCAGATTCAAAAATACGAGCGGGGGGCTAATCGCATCAGTGCCAGCCGTTTGTTTGAAATCAGTCGCGCTCTGGATGTGCCTATCACGTTTTTTTTCGAACAGATTGAATCTTATGATCGTGAGAATCTCACAATGTACCACCTGCATGAGGACGATGAGGCTTATGGGGAAGAGATGGATCCCCTCAAGCGTCGGGATTCTTTGGAATTTCTCCAAGCCTTTTATGCCATTGCCGATGAAGATGTGCGCAGACACATTTTTGATCTGGTCAAAACCCTGCAAACCACGGTGAAAACCAAGCCCAAAAAGCGGGATGGGTCGGAAACAGAAACCGCAACCGATTAAACGCTCCCTAAAATCCGAAGGCGTTTGTTATCGTTGCCAGCTTTGGTGAATGAAGGATAGGTTAACTGGGGCACGGGATCGGGCCATAGCATCTCTTCGGACAGGGACATGGCCTCGTCAATCAGGGCCATTTCGATGGCATCCAATTCGGCAAAGAGGGCGTCTTGGTCAACGGCATCTTGGGCGATCAGCTCTGACAGGGCGCGTTGGCGCATTTCCAGATTTTTTAGGTGGGTGTGGGAGCTGCGCGTAAACTTGGCCAAATCTTTTAAATGGCTGAAGCACTGTTCCAGAATGCCAAAAAACATAAAAACCCCTCGAAACTCATTCGGTTCTGTTTTAAAGTATGGCGCAAAAGGTTTAACAAATGATAAATTTCCATCGTTGGCGTTTTTTTGGGGGGGGGTGGAAAGCCTCGGCGGAGGCCATGTTGCGTCGTCCCGAAATCCTGAAGGGCATCTTTGTGATCATGCTGGTCATGGGCGTTTTGGTCATGGGGTGGTCTGCGGTTTATGACTATTGGGTTTTGGGGACGGATCACCGAAAAGCCGAGCACGTCTATAAACACGCCGAAGGGTTGGTGGAGAAGGCATCTTGGGATGAGGCTCTAACAGCCCTGTTTGAAGCGGAGATCCTGTATCGTGAGGCCAACGATGTCTACGGTGCCGCCGATGTTGAGATCCTGAAGGCTCTGGTATATGCCAAAAAGGGGGATAAGGTCATGACAGCCTACATCATGCAGCGGGCCAAAGAGGCCATTCAGGGGCGCAATGATCCCTTGTTAGAGGGGTATTTCTACGAACAGCTTCTGGCAATGGCCCTTAAATATCGCCAGTTTTCGTCCATTCCATCCATTGCGGATCAAACGGCACAAGTCTGGTTGTCACAGGGAAAAAAGAAGCGGGCGGCAACGTTTTTGGTGGTGACGGCAGATCAAGTGCTGGACAGCGATGGCCCCAAGCCTATGGTGATCGAGTTGTATACACGGGCGTTGTTTTTGTACGAACAGGTTGGCGATGTTTACAACCAAGCCCAATGTCATGAACGTATCGGGAATGTTTTGGCCACGGTGAATGCCAAAGCGGCTGTGAACGCGTATCAACGGGCGGCAGGGTTGTTTGTGCGGGCCCAAAAACCCGAAAGGGTCAAAGCCGTACAAAAAACCATAAAGGCCCTGCAGGAGTGATGTGTTGTTATGCGCTTTGATAAATCCATTCGCAAATTCAATAAGCATCACAGCGAAATCACAAAGCGTTGGCTGAAACGTCAGGACCGTGATCCCTTTGTCCATCAGGCCAAGGCTGAGGGATACCGATCCCGCGCCGTGTATAAATTGCAGGATATCCAGAAAAAATATGGTTTTTTGCACGCAGGTACAGTGGTTTTGGATTTGGGGGCCGCCCCTGGCAGTTGGACACAGTGGTGTGTCCATCAGGGCTGCCACGTGGTGGCGGTGGATCGTTTGCCCATGGATCCTTTGTCTGGGGCCACGGTTGTATGCGTAGATTTGCAGGATGAGACGGCGCATGGGGTCATACAGGATGCCCTAGGTGGGCGAGTGCCGCAGGTGATTCTCAGTGATATGGCCCCCAACACCACGGGGCACCGCGCAACAGATCATTTGCAAGTTATGGCGTTGTGTGATTTGGTTTTGTCATGGGCTTTGATGATGTTGCCTGTGGGGGGGTGTATGGTCATAAAATCCTTTGATGGGGCCGAAACACAGGATTTTTTAAAGGCATGCCGTAAGGATTTTGATCGTGTCTCGCGCTATAAACCCGAAGCCAGCCGCAAAGAATCATCCGAATTTTACATCATTGCCCAAGGATTCCGCAGGACACCCCCCGAAAACAACGCATCATAAACAAAAAAAGGAGACACATCATGCGCTGGATTATAACTCTTTTGATGGTGGTGATGACGGCCATATCGGCACAGGCGGGCCCTGATACAGCGGATCGCTTGGTCAGTGATGCCTATTTTACGGCCAAACATCTGCTTCGGGGTAAGGATTTTGAAAAGGCCCCTAAATGGCTCAAGGAAAGTAAGGCGGTGATCATTATCCCCTCGTTTTACAAAGGTGGGTTGATCGTTGGGGGCTCTGGCGGCAGCGGGGTGATTTTGGGGCGGCTAGAGGATGGATCGTGGTCATACCCAGGGTTTGTGGACATTGCGGGGGGCAGTTTGGGTCTGCAAATCGGGGTGTCTGTTTCGGAAACCATGATTTTTGTGCAATCCAAAGAGCATCTGTCCCACGTGTTGGAGGGCCATTTTCGTTTTGGCGGTGATGCAGGGATTGCGGTGGCGACGGTGGGGGCGAATCTGAGCGGGGGGACTGATGTATCCTCGAAAACCGATTTTATTGTGATTGCCAAGTCTGCGGGATTATACGCGGGGTTGTCGCTGGAGGGGGCCAGTGTTCGTGCCCGTTCAGATTTGGCCCGTCAATTTTATGGGCAGTTGGTGTCTTTGCAAGATATTGTCATGACAGGGTCCGTCAGTCACGCCCGCGCCGAGGATTTGCGAACAGTTTTGCAAGAGGTATCATCGCGTTGAGGATTTGAATCATGCGCCCCCATATCCTCTTTATTGTCTTGATGATGGTCCTTGGGGTTCCCACAGCCAGAGCCGAGGGAGCCTTTGTGCGCATCGGTACGGGCACCAGCAGCGGCACCTATTTTTTAATCGGGGGATTGCTGGCCAATGCCATCAGCAATCCCGAAGGGTCTCGCCCCTGTGACAAGGGCGGCAGTTGCGGCGTTCCAGGCTTGGTGGCCGTGGCCCAGTCCACAGAGGGGTCCATGGAAAACATCAATCTGATTTTGCAGGGACAGCTGGAATCAGCCATTGTGCAGGCGGATTTGGCCTATTATGCGTTTTATGGTTTGGGGCCCTTTCGAAAAAAGGGTCCCGCGCCTAAGTTGCGGATGATTTCCCGTTTGTATGATGATGTGATTCACGGCATAGTGAGAGCCGATTCCCCTGTGCAAACCCTGAAAGACATCAAGGGACGCACTATTGGCATGGGTGAATCGTTTTCGGGAACGGCTGCCAGTGTGCCGATTTTGCTATCGTATTATGGGGTGTCTTTGAAATCTTTGAATCCTGTGTTTTTGAAGCTGGAAAAGGTGACAGAAGATTTGGAAAAGGGTACATTGGACGGGTTTTTACTGGTGGGGGGGACGCCCTTGGCCGCCATCGGAGATTTGGGGGGCAGGGTGCCCTTGCGGTTGCTGCCCGTGCCGTTTCAGCCCAAGATGGACCCCACCTTTTATCGTCGGGCAACGATTGCAGAAAAAACCTATCCAGACACAAAGACCGTGGAAACGCTGGCTATTCCCGCATTGTGGGTGGTGGCGGAGAGTCAGGGCATAGCCAAAGTTCATGCCATGACGGCGGCGTTGTGGCATCCTACGACACAGGCCTTTTTGGCCAACGGGCATCATCAGGGGAAATCTATGACTTTGCGGCGGGCTTTGGATGGGGCCAGCATCCCCTTGCATGCGGGTGCGGAGCAATTTTATCGGGAAAAAGGTCTTCTGCTGCCCGATGAAAAAGCTTCGGGCGGTACCCCCTAAAGGCCCTTGCGGCCATCCATGCGGTAATGCAAGGTGTAATCTTTGTCGGTGAACACATACTGATCGGCATGGCGGGTGCTGGCGTCAATGACGATGGGGGCCTTGAGATTCAGGGTGATTTTGTTGCCTAGGGTGGCATCCTCTTGAATGCTGGCGATGTGCAGCAACAACAGATCTGAAGGGACGATTTTATAACGCTCACATAGGGCAGAAACATCCTCTGTCTCAATCAACGGCGACTGAGATGTGGTGGGGAACACAATAAAAGAGAGATGAGGCTCTTCCATAGAGACCAATAGGCGAAAGGGGCTTTCGGTGTCCAGATGGGGTAGCTTGACCAGCGCAAAGGTTTTGAATTCCGAAAATCCAATGATGCCGTAATCAAAGGTAAGAATCGTATCGGCATGCACCACAAAATCCCCAAAATGGTTGGTTAGCAGAATATCCTGCGACGGACCTGCGGGGGCAGGGGATGTGTCGTCTAAAAGGGCGGTTAGGGCGTAGTCCATGATGTGATCTCCCATTGGGGATGTGGTTTTTGTTCTTGTTTAGGGATTCAAAAAGTGTGCCAAAAGGGGCGCGACTTCTTTTTTAGGCAAAACTTTCCCCCAAATACACCGTTTTCACAGTGGGGTCGTTGATGATTTCATGGGGTGTGCCTTCCCGTAGGACTTGGCCGTTGTGCAGGATATAGGCCCGATCCACCATGGCTAAAGTTTCCCGTACGTTGTGATCCGTAATCAAAACCCCCAAACCACGGTTTTTCAGTTGATGGACCAAATCCCGAATGTCCGCCACAGCGATGGGATCAATCCCTGCCAAAGGTTCATCCAGCAAAATATAGGCTGGATCAGCCGCCAAGGCGCGGGCGATTTCGGTGCGGCGGCGCTCTCCGCCAGAGAGCATTTCGCCTTTGGCTGTCTTCAGGGCCGTGAGTTTGAATTCCTCCAGCAGGCGGTCCAGTTTTTTTTGTCGAATGGCTTTTTTGGGTTCTGTGATTTCCAAAATGGCCATGATGTTTTCCGCCACCGTTAGACCCCGAAAGATGGAGCTTTCTTGGGGCAGATAGCCCAGTCCAAGGCGGGCGCGGTTGTCGATGGGTTGGGCCGTGACATCTTGACCATCCAACACAATACGGCCCGCGCTGGGGTAAATCAGGCCACTCATGATATAAAAGCAGGTGGTTTTCCCCGCCCCGTTGGGTCCCAAAAGGCCAACGATTTCCCCCCGCTTGACGTGCAAACTGACGTCAGACACAATGGTTTTTGTGCCATAGCTTTTTTCCAGATGGTAACCGGCCAGACAGGGGTCAGAAACAGGGGCAAGCATCTAGGGGGTATCCTTGGGTTGGGTGTTGTTGTTTTCAAAATCAGGGACATGAATTTTGCCGGTAACAGGTTGGTTGGGACTGCTCAGGCGCACCCGCCGCGTGGTTAAATCCAAGACGGCTTTTTCTGTGTGAATCACGCTGCTATCTCTGGTGATGGTGACGTTGGATGTCAGGGTGACGGTCTGCCCCGCCGCGTCAAAAAGGCCCTGATTGCCGGTGACTTTGAGCTGGGGATAGGTCAACACCACATCCCGTAATAAAGAGGCCGTGTTGAGCGTTGCATCCTGCAGTCGGCTGATATCCCACGGGAAAAAGATCATGGTTAAATCTTGCCCCTTAATGTCATAGGCTTGTCGCGATAGGTGCACGGCCCCCACCCCGTCAACGCGGGCATTGGCCAGATCCACCGTCAGGGTGCCCCAAATTTTGGCCGTGTCCGCCGCGTTTTTAATCACAACAGGATCCCCTGTCAGGCGCAGGCGTTGATCCGCAATCTGATAATGGGCCCGCTGGCAGGTGATTTCATACAGGGGATTTTTGAACACAACGCCCCCTTGCAAATCAAAGGCTCGAATGTTTTCCATGGCGGGGGCGGTTGTGGATACGGGGGATTGTGCGTTGGTTTGATACATCAAACGGGCCCGATGGGCCTTCAGCACAAAGCCTTTGTAGGCCAAATTGACGTTGCCGACGGCTTCGAGCGCTTGATCCTCTGGCTTCCATTGGAGCTGTTCGGCGGCATTGACCCGTAAGGGGGCTTCAGTCTCCGCAGTTGCAGCAGGGGAGGGGGGGGCAGAAGGGGAGGGGTAAGACGACGAGGGCTCAGGCACCGCCGCAAAGGCATACCCTGCCAAAATCATCCCCAGAAAAACAATCCATGCCACCATCAGGGTTGATCAGCCGTGGCTGGGCTGGGGGGGGTGGCGTTTCGTGTGAATTGGCTTTTACCCTGAAAAGTGATGGTTTTTCCCTGATCGGTGATGCGTAAGCCTTCGGCCGTGATGCTGCCCATGGGCAGGGCGGCATTGACGCCAGACACACTGCTGGCCTGCTGGGTTTTCAGATCAATCAGGAGCTCTTTCAGGCGAAAGGATTCCTCTTGTTTCAGCAGAACAACGTTGCCTTTTAGAAGAAGGGTTTGGTTTTTTTGGTTAAAAACCCCCTCATCAGAGGTTAGGGACAAAAGATCGCCTTGGGATACGGTTAAATCCACCCGTACCTTGTGTAGCAGAACATCAGATGATAATGTGGGGGCATGGGCACTGTCTGCATGGAGCGTAAACGGCTTTTGCTGTTGATCCATTCCCCGAATCACCACACCGCTAACGGCATTATCGTTGCCCATCAAGGACACATTGGCCAAGGGAATGGTCTGTGTGATCAACGCGGGCGTATAGACGTATAGACCCAAAATCACAATCCCAAAAGCCGCTACAGTTAAGAATATACGAATCATCGTAAGCCCCCAAAGATTACTGGGCCGTAAGGCAGCAACAGTGCCCGCATTGGCCGATCGCAGAGGGGGAGGAACAACCCCCACAAGAGAGGGTTTCCCATAGGAGGGGTTTGTTTTGGATACGGTTTTGCCGTTTTGCACCATGGAATTGTGTGTCTTAGTCTTGTTTTCCAAACCCTGCCCGCAGGCAATCGTGAACGTGCAGTATGCCACACAAAACCCCATCATCGTCAACAACAAAAACAGAGGTGATCTGATGGCGGTTCATGAAGGCCAGCGCGTCTTTAACCAAAACCGATGGCCGCAAAGTGCGCACATGGGGGTGCATGATGCTTTCAGCGGTTTGGGTCAGCAAGTCTGGTGTTAAATGACGGCGCAAATCCCCATCGGTGATGACACCGCTAAGGCGTTTTTTTTCGTCCAAAACAGCGGTACACCCTAGGCGTTTTTGTGTCATTTCCATAATCACATGGGGCATGGTGTCCATTTGATCCACGGTGGGAATGGCGGCACCTGTGTGCATCAAATCGGCAACACTAAGTAAATTTTTTCCCAGTTTGCCCCCAGGATGAAACCCCTTAAAATCCTGCGGTGTAAAGCCGCGGCGTTGAAGCAACGTCACCGCCAGTGCATCCCCCAGCCCCAGCATCATGGTGGTAACGGTTGTGGGTGCCAAGCGCAAAGGGCAGGCATGTTTGGCAGGGGGAATCAAAAGCACATGGTTGGCGGCACGGCCCAGTTCGCTGTGACTATCCCGCGTCATGCCCACCAAGGGGATGTGGAGACGTCCTGCGTAATCCAAAATGCCTTGAAGCTCGCTGTTGATGCCAGATTCGGACAAAACCAAAATGGCATCGGCCTTTGAGATCATACCCAAATCGCCGTGGTTGGCCTCTGCCGCGTGGACAAAATAGGACGGAGTGCCAGTGGATGCCAACGTGGCCGCAATTTTGCGGGCGATATGGCCACTTTTTCCGATACCACTGCAAATGATGTGGCCTTGGGTGCGCAAAAACAGGTTCACAACATCGGGAAAACAGGGGGGGATGGCATTGGCGAGGGTCAGGAGCCCCTCAGCCTCGGTTTCCAAGACTGTTTTGGCCTGTAGAATATCGTCGTTGTCATGACAAGCAGGGATCATATCCACAATCAGGGTCATCGTTTTTCTTTTTTAAACGGAAGCTTTGAAGGTTAAATGATTTTGTAGCATACTTTAAAAGCCAGTGTACATTTTTTCATACACGGTATGCTATTATACCCAACAGGAGACAATCATCATCATGCTTTCGCGCAGCAGCTTGCTGGACAAAATGAAAAGCTATGATCCACGGGCCCAGACGGACTTGGTGGGCCGTGCGTACGACTACGCGCAGGAAAAGCATGAAGGGCAGATGCGCTCTTCCGGTGATCCCTATTTTTCCCATCCAGTGGCGGTTGCGGAAATTCTTGCTGGTATGCATTTGGATAGTGCCACCATTGCCACGGCTTTGTTGCATGATACGGTGGAGGATACCTCGGCCAGCATCGAAGATATTCAAAAAAAATTCGGCGATGAAGTGGCGCGGCTGGTTGAGGGGGTTACAAAACTCTCAAAAATCAAGCTGAAAACGGCAGAAATGCAACAGGCGGAAAATTTCCGCAAGCTGGTTTTGGCCATGTCTGAAGACATTCGGATTCTGATGATCAAGTTGGCAGATCGTTTGCACAACATGCAGACCCTGAAATTTTTGCCCAAACCCGAAAAGCGGGCCCGTATCGCCCATGAAACGTTAGAATTGTATGCCCCCTTGGCCGAGCGTTTGGGGATTCATGACATTAAGGATGCGCTGCAAGATTTGGCCTTTGAGGAGCTGCACCCCGAGGCTCGCCAGTCCATCATCCAGCGCATGGACCTGTTGCAAAAAGACAGCCAACAAAATTTTTCTGAGGTGATTGCGCAGTTGAAGCACGATATGGCCGAGGCGGGCCTGAACGTCCGCATTCAGGGCCGAGAAAAAAAGCCCTATTCCATATGGATGAAGATGCAAAAAAAAGATCTGTCCTTTGATCAACTGACGGATTTGGTGGCGTTTCGGTTGATTGTGGATAGCACGCCCAACTGCTATGCCGCGCTGGGGGTGATTCACAGCAAGTATCAGATCATTCCAGGCCGATTCAAAGATTACATCAGTGTGCCCAAGTTAAACGGCTATCGGTCGCTGCATACCTCGGTCATTGGCCCCAAAAACATGCGTGTTGAAATCCAAATCCGTAGCACAGCCATGCATGAGGTGGCCGAGCTGGGGATTGCCGCCCACTGGGTATACAAACAACAGACCAAAGAACAGCACAATTACAGATGGTTGCGGGAATTGTTGGAGGTGATGGAAAATGCGTCCTCCCCCGAGGAGTTTCTGGAACACACCAAAATTGCCATGTTTCAGGATCAGGTTTTTTGTTTCAGCCCCGCTGGGGATTTGATGGTGCTGCCCCGCGGGGCGACGCCTGTGGATTATGCCTATGCCGTGCATACCAAGGTGGGGGATCATTGCAGCGGGGCCCGTATTAACGGACGTTTGGTCCCCCTGAACACCGTTTTGAAAAACGGGGATCAAATTGAAATCATCACCCAAAAAGAGCGCGAGCCCAGCCCCGCATGGGAACAGTTCGTGGTCAGTGCCAAAGCCAAATCCCGTATCCGCCGCTATGTCCGATTAAAACGGCAAGGTGAATACAAAAAATTGGGCGAGGCCATGTGGGAGCGCACCCTGAAAGACTATGGCAAGACCATTTCGCTGTATCAGCTCACCGATGCCCTGCCCAAACTGAGCGGGCATCACAAACTGAAAAACACGGATGATCTGTTTGCCACCATCGGCAGCGGCGATATGACCTGTCGCGAGGTTTTGTTGATCCTGCACCCCGAAATCGTGCAGCAGGAAAAAACGGAAAAAGAGGCCCGCCTCAGCCTGCCCAAAACCACAGCAGCCCCGAAAAAAAATGGGCATAAATTGCCAGTTGTGGGATTGATCCCCGGTATGGCCATTCATTATGCCAAATGTTGCCACCCCGTGCCGGGAGATCGTATCATCGGTTTGGTGACAACAGGCAAGGGGGTTAGCATCCACACATCGGATTGCCCCAACCTGAAGCCCTTTATGGAGGGCAACATGGACCGCCTGTTGCCCCTGTCGTGGGATGCCCAGTCCTCGGGCGATTTTGGGCAGTATGTGGCCCGTATTCGTGTCATTTTGGAAAACAAACCGGGCATTTTGGGCAGTTTGTGTAACATCATCGGACAAAACCAGTCCAACATTAACAACCTGAAAATCACGGAACGCCAAAATGATTTTTATGCCATTATGCTGGATCTGGATGTGCGGAATCAGGATCATTTACAATCCATTTTGGCGGCTTTGCGGTCCCAATCCACCATTCATGACGTGATGCGGGTGGTGACGTGATGATGGGGGATCTTCCTGCTTTGGCCCTTTTGGCGTCCCGCACGCCCGATGCCCAGCAGGCGGCGCGGGATATGATGGCCCATTACACCTTTGTCAGCCCCGCAGAGGCCGATGTGATTGTCGTTTTAGGCGGTGATGGTTTTATGTTGGAAACATTGCATAAAACCATGAAAAAAAACAAAAAAATTTACGGCATGAATCGGGGCACCGTGGGGTTTTTGATGAACAGCTATGCCCGCGATGGATTGTTTGAACGGTTAAGCCGCGCCCAAGATGTGATCCTGCACCCCCTGAACATGCAGGCCGAAACGGTGGACGGGGAAATTTTCGAGGCTTTGGCCATCAACGAAGTGTCCTTCCTGCGGGAAACGCGCCAAGCCGCCAAGCTGCGCATCAGCATTGATGACGTGGTGCGCTTGCCAGAATTGGTGTGTGATGGGTTGATTGTCACCACGCCAGCGGGCAGTACGGCGTACAATCTATCGGCGTCTGGACCTATTTTGCCCTTGGGGGCGGATTTGTTGGCCATGACGCCGATTAGCCCCTTTCGACCGCGGCGCTGGCGAGGGGCCATTTTGCCCCACACGGCCCGCATTGTCGTTGAGCCCATCCACCCCCACAAACGCCCCGTCAGTGCCGTGGCGGATTCGGTGGAGGTCCGCGATATCGTGCGCGTGTCCATTCACGAAGCCCGCGACCGCCGCCTGCACCTGCTCTTTGACCCCGAACACAACCTAGAAGAGCGGATTTTGAATGAGCAGTTTATGACGTAGGTTTTTTTTAATCCAAGGATGTTATTCTTTGTTTTTGAATTTCTTTTAGCCAGAGGTTCTATGTTGATTCGTTGTTTTTCAATGTGTTTGATGCTTCTTATGGTTTCGGGATGTGCGATGACGTCCTCGGATCCCTTAAATATGTCTGATTCAAATTATAAGGTTGGTGAGTACTCTGTTGTTTCGGTCAAGGTGATATCTCATGCGCCAGAGTTATCCGACGAGGTCGCCAAGGACATAGAGCAGACTTTAAAAAAACGATTCCAGTCGTACTCTGGTCAGAAAAAAAAGGTCAGTGTCGAGGTCACGGTCCATGATTTTGTGTCGAATATCGACACGTCTCAGTTAATGTTGGCGGGGGGATATTACTTTGCATCAGCGAATATTGTGCTTAAAAACCCCCGACAAAAAGTCGTGGCCCGAGAGAAAATTCAGGTGGTTGACGGAACGAATGCAGGGGGGTTGCTGGGTGTTATGATAGAAGGGTTGGGTGAGGAGGAAAAGCGATTCGAATCCTTAAAATCTGAGTTGATTGAAAATATTGTTATAAAAGTGTACCCCCAAGAAAAATCGTAATAGTCTTGCGTTGATTGATTGCGATGTTACGATAAAGTTATTCCACTCACTGACTGGTGCATTGAGCCGCAGAGCCTCCGGTGTTTCACTTGGGGGCTCTTGCTTTTTCAGGGGGAGGGGTGTTTAAAAAAACCACCTTCCACATATTAAAGTGTTTTTCATGCCCACCCTCGCCCTTTATCAGCCCGACATTCCCCAGAATACGGGGGCTATTATGCGGACGTGTGTTTGTTTTGGGGTGCCGTTGGTGTTGATTGAACCGTTGGGGTTTGTGCTGGATGATCGCAAACTGCGCCGCAGTCTGATGGATTACGCGGATCATTTGGATTATCAGCGGCAAACGTGGGATACGTTGTGTCACAATTTGGGGGATCGGCGTTTGGTGCTGGCCACCACGCGGGGGGCGGTGCCTTATTATGCTTTGGATTACCACGATGATGACGTGCTGGTGTTTGGATCAGAATCTGCGGGCGTGCCAGAGCATGTTCACCAAGCGGCCCATGCGCGTATTGTGATTCCCATGGAAAAGGGGGCGCGGTCCCTGAATCTGGCGGTGAGTGTGGGGATTATTCTGGCGCGGGCGCGGGAGGCCTGCTTTGGGCAACACGCCCCGTAGCGGGATGGCCGTCATACTGCGCGGATTATGACTTGCCCCCCGCAATGTCCAGCCGCAGGGTGTTTTCGGTGGAGGCAGAGGCATAAAAAGGATTATACAGGGCAATGGTGCTGGTGGGGATAACGCGATAGACCATTGCGGATTCAGGGACCTGTTGTTGCTGCAAATAGGCCACCACCAAGGCGGCACCGCGGCGTCCCAAAGATTGCATATGCGTATAGCCCCGCACGTCTTCATCGTGGGCGGGGCGGGTGTTCACATATCCCGTGATATGAATCACATTCAGTGTGCCATCATGATATGCGGCCGCCACCTGATCCAAAAGATTTTGGGATGCGGCATCCAAGGCCTGCGCCGTTTCAGGCACCATCACCGTGGCGAGGGGTGACGGGGAACGATCAGGGGCTTGTGGGGATACCCCGCTTGCGATTTCTGGCATCTCTTCCAAAACCAAGGTATTGCTGGGGGTTGGGGTTGAAACGGGCAGGGGGGCTGGGTATTGAGGGGATTGCCTGTCCTGGATTGGTGGTGTTGTCACAGAGGGTGCGACGGATACAATCGGGGCAGGGGCGTTCATCGTTCCCCTTTTTCTGAAAGTCAATGCCGATTCACCCTGAACAGCGATAGGCATCAAAGGTGCGGTTTTGTACAAATCCCGAATGGCAGCATTGGGTGATAACACCCTAAAGGTTTGATCAAATTCAATCACAAAGGGATCCAGACCCGCAGGATAGGTGCGACCTTCGTTTTTGGCCTGTGTCACCAAACTATGGGCGGCCTGTTGACGGGATGTTTGCGTGGCAAAGGGGGCGTATTGTCCCATATGCTGTTCCCGAAACGATGACAGGGTTTGGCGGGATTCAGAGGCCTCATAGGAGGCCTCTTCCTCGCGTGCTTTGCGCGGGCGCATGACGGATTTTTCCACAGCGGGATCTTGGGTTGCGGTTGGGGTTGGGGCCGTCGCTAGGGGGACAGCGTCTGGTACAGGCGGGCTGTTTTTGGCAAATGTTTTGGGCAGGGGCTCTGTTTTGATGGTTCTGCCTTCAGAGGCCACAGGGTTGACCGTTGGTTTCGTGGCGGCGGGGGGGGCTGATGGTGTTTTGACAGGCACGCTGGCCCCTGCGGAGGGCGGTGTTGCTTTGGCTTGGGGATCCAGATCTTCTAAATACACCACTTGCGGCTTGATGACCATGGGTTCGGAAGCCCCCCGAGGGGATGGGGCGAGGTCTCGGGGGGCTTGATCTTGAAAAAAACCATCCAAGGACTCGGCATAGGCCCCATATGTCCCCAAAAGACTTAATCCCAAAAACACAAAACTCTTTTTCATGGCACGTCCAAGCCCTTTTTTGTTGCGTGGGCCTATCATGACGGACATACCGTTAAAAACAGGTTAAGGGATGTGGGTCGGATCGGGGGGATTGTGGGGTTTTTATTCATACTCCTTGGACAGGCGGGATACTTGTGTATGGTCCATATCCCAAAACGCTTTTGCTAATTTTTCGGCGGACTCGTCAGATATAGTGATCTTAAAGTATAGGCGGAGTCTTTCTTGAATCTCACGGGGTATAAAATAATCGTTTTGGAACTCCTGATGTACATCGGGATGCTTGAAAACAATCAATTTGGCGTACGCATAAAATTCGTCATCTGATGCACCATCCTGCGGGGGGGGGGGAAGTTATTCATAACAGGTCCTTTCATAAAAGCATGATTATGGGTTTAGTCCTTTCATTATAAACGATGATTCCAAAACGTCTGTGATGCATGTCACAAAACATCATGCCATCAGAACATCTAAAACCGTCCCTAGGGCGCACGCTCTTTTTGTATGCGGTAGAACGCCCGCACATGGCGATTGTGATCGTTTAGGGATGTGGAAAACATATGCCCCCCTTTTCCATCCGCCACAAAGTAATAATAGGGCGTGGTGATGGGATTCAGGACGGCCCGCAAAGCGGCCAAGCTGGGAATGGCAATGGGTGTGGGGGGCAGGCCCGTTTGCAAATAGGTGTTATAGGGGCTGTTGAATGTCCAATCCTGTCGGTTCAGGGGGCGGCCTAGGCGACCGCTGCCCCCGCTGAGGGCATAAATGATGGTGGGATCGGCCTGCAGGGGCATGCCCGCTTTTAGCCGATTTAAAAACACGCTGGCCACATAGGTTTGATCGTCGTTTCCCCCCGATTCTTTTTCCACGATGGAGGCCAGAATCAGGGCTTCCTCAGGGGTTTTCAGGGGCACATCAGGCTTGCGGTTCTGCCACAGGGCAGAGAGGTGTTTATGCATCATGGCCTGCATACGGTTTAATAGCTGCCGCCGATCCGCCCCGCGGGTCACCGCGTAGGTTTCGGCAAGCAGCGTCCCCTCCGCAGGGGGATCCCCCACGGACCCCGTCAGCAGGGGATGATGTTGGATAGAATGCAAAACAGTGGCCACCGTGCTGCCCTCTAGAACCTGAATGGGGTGTTGCAGGGGCTTGGCACGGCGTAAAAAAACACTGAGTTGTCGATACGTCAATCCCGCAGACACCCGAAATTCCCCTGAGGGGTAAAACCGATGGTGCCCCAAAAGCCCCTCGACCCCATAAAAAAAGGATGGATAGGCCAAGGCATTGTGTTGAGATAACAGGTCCACAATATCCTGAAAAGAGGACCCTTTGGGAATCAGGATAACGGATTCTTTTAGCGTTCCGATGCGGTGATTATACACCCATCGTGCCATCAGGGTCAGAGAGACCAGCAAGAGCAGAGCCGTAAAAAGAACAGTTGCCCAAGCGGTGCGTGACATATTTTTCTATTTTTGGCCCCATGTCTTTCGTGTATAAAGGAGTCTCCGCCACAGATCAATCCTGAAAGAAAGTTCACGTCATGCGTGTTGTGTTTATGGGGACCCCGTCCTTTGCGTTGCCTGCGCTGGAAGCGTTGCATAAACAGCACACCGTTGTGGCTGTGTACACACAGCCCCCCCGCCCCGCTGGCCGTGGCAAGGCCGTGCAGCCCTCGCCAGTATCGTTATGGGGACAGTATCATCAGATTCCTGTGGAAACGCCAGTGTCCTTTCGGGATGCCGCAACGGTGAAGGCCCTGAAAGCGTATAAACCGCAGGCCATTGTGGTGGCGGCGTACGGGTTGATTTTGCCCCAAAAAGTTTTGGATGTGGCCCCGTGTTTGAATATCCACGCATCCCTTTTGCCCCGCTGGCGGGGGGCTGCCCCTGTTGAGCGGGCTATCCTAGCGGGGGATAAGGAAACGGGGGTGTCTATTATGATGATGGAGGCGGGTTTGGATACAGGGCCCGTGATTCACACCGTCACCGTGCCCATCACCGAGAAAACCACGGGGGGACAGTTACTGGATCAACTGTCCAAAACGGGGGCGAAGGCCATTGTCTATGCGCTTAATCATTTAACAACCCTGACCCCTGTCCCTCAAGAGGCTGCGGGCGTGACATATGCTGCCAAGGTGGACAAAGAGACCATGCGTTTGGATTGGGCGCGTCCCGCCAGTGAGCTTCTGCGGGTGATTCGGGCCTTTGCGCCTACCCCTGGGGCATGGACGGAATACAAGGGCGAGCGGATCAAAATTCTGGATGCGGAGGTGGTGAACACTTTTGGTCGCTGTGGCATGATTTTGGATCATCAGTTTTTGGTGGCTTGCGGAGAGCAGGCCTTGCGTCCAACCATGGTGCAACGCAGCGGAAAAACCGTGATGAAGGTGGCGGATTTCCTGAAAGGGTTTCCCGTGACCAAGGGGCAAGTCCTTGCGCATTAAGTTGGTTTTGGAATACGATGGCAGTCCCTTTGCGGGTTGGCAGTCCCAGAATCATGCTGTCACCGTTCAGGGGGTTGTGCAGGATGCCCTGAAAAAATTAACAGGACAGACTAAAACAGTCCATGCGGCGGGGCGAACCGATGCGGGTGTTCATGCCAGTGGCCAAGTGATCCACTTGGATCATGAGGGGTTGCCCCTGCGGGCCTTTGTGCATGGGGTCAATGCCCATTTGCGGCCATGGCCTGTGGCAGTGTTGTCTGCGGACACGGTGCCAGAGACCTTTCACGCCCGTTTTTCCGCCGTCCAGCGGCGATATCGTTACCGAATTTTGCGCCGCCAAACGCCCAGTCCTTTGCGGTCACATCAGGTGGATCATTACGCTGGTCCGCTGGATGTGGTGATGATGCAGGGGGCTGCCAAGATGCTGGTGGGGACGCGTGATTTTTCGGCCTTTCGCTGCGCCGCCTGCCAAGCCCCCAGTGCCATCAAAACGCTGGATGAAGCCCGTATCGAGGTGGTGGAGGACGAGTTGCATATGTATTTTGCCGCAAAATCGTTCTTGCACAATCAGGTGCGGATTATGGTGGGTACATTGCTGGATATCGGGCGGGGGGAGAAAACGCTGGAAGATCTTCATCGCGCCTTGATGACAGGGGATCGTCGCTTGGCAGGGGCTACCCGTCCCCCCCAAGGGTTGACGTTGATGGGGGTTGTCTATGACACGCCCTAGGCCCCCACAATCTCGCGCACCTTGGCGGCAATGGCTTGGGGAGACAGGCCGCAGGCGTCCCATTGGGCCTCGGGCGTATCGTGATCCAAAAACCGATCTGGCAAAATCAGGGGGGTGATGGTGGATAAACCATGGTGCAACCCACGACGCACTAAGGCATCTAAAACATGACTGGCAAAGCCGCCTAAGCTAGCGTCCTCCACCAGAATGAGATGTTGGTGATGGCGTGCCAGTTGGGTGATGAGCTCTATATCCAGCGGTTTTTGAAACCGTGCATCCGCCACCGTTATGGTCAGGCTGTCCTGCTGTTGCAGTTGGGTCGCTGCCGCTAAACAAGCCCCCAAACGCGTGCCGTAACTGAGTATGGCCACAGTGTTGCCCGATTGCACAATCCGCCCGCGTCCTATGGGCAGGGGAATCAGGTCTGGCAGCGTCACCCCGGTGCCCGAGCCTCTGGGATACCGTACCGCACTAGGGGCATCATCAATAGCAGCGGCGGTGGCAATCATTTGGACCAGCTCCCCTTCATCCGCGGGGGCCATCAGCACAAAATAGGGCAGCGTTCCCAAAAACACAGGATCAAAACTGCCCGCATGGGTAGCTCCATCGGCCCCCACCAACCCCGCTCGGTCAATCATAAAACGCACGGGCAGGTTTTGAATGGCCACATCATGGACCACTTGATCGTAGGCTCGCTGTAGGAATGTGGAATACAGGGCAACAAAGGGCCGCATCCCCTCGCATGCCAACCCTGCGGCAAAGGTCACAGCGTGCTGTTCCGCAATGCCCACATCAAAGCACCGATCGGGAAAGGCTTTGGCCAGCAGATCCAGCCCCGTGCCGCTGGGCATGGCGGCCGTGATCCCTACAATGCGGGGGTCTGTTTCGGCCAAAGATACCAGCGTTTTCCCAAACACGGCGGTATAACTGGGCGCTGTGGGCTTGGTGGGGGCCGCTTGGCCTGTGGTGACATCAAAACGGGTGACACCGTGAAATTTATCCGCAGACGCCTCGGCGGGGGCATAGCCCTTGCCTTTTTGCGTCACCACATGCAGCAACACAGGGCGATCAATGTGACTGTCACGGATGTTGGTCAGCAGGGGGATCAAGGCATCCAGTCGGTGCCCATCCACAGGGCCGACGTAGTAAAATCCCAGCTCCTCAAACAACGTGCCGCCCACCATCAGGCCGCGGGTGAATTCCTCGGCCCGTTTGGCGGCAACCATGACAGATTTGGGTAGTTTTTCCCCAAACCCCTTCACAACCTCCCGCAGTGAGCGATAGGGTTTTGAAGAAATCAACCGCGAAAGATAATGGCTCATAGCCCCCACGGGCGGGGCAATGGACATATCATTGTCGTTTAACACCACCAGCATTTTGTGGCCCAAAGCCCCCGCGTTATTCATGGCTTCATAGGCCATGCCAGCACTCATGGCACCATCCCCGATGACGGCAATGACGGTGTCGTGGCTTTTGTGTTGCAGAATCTGACCCGCGCGCATCCCCAGCGCCGCAGAAATGGACGTGGAACTGTGCCCCGCCCCAAAGGGATCATAGGGGCTTTCGGAGCGTTTGGTAAACCCCGATAAACCGCCCCCCTGTCGCAAGGTGGGCATCAAGCTGCGCCGACCGGTGAGCATTTTGTGGGGATAGGCCTGATGTCCCACATCCCAAACGAGTTTATCTTCGGGCGTGTGAAAGACAAAATGCAGGGCCACCGTCAGCTCCACCACCCCCAAATTGGCCCCCAAGTGCCCCCCTGTTTGTGACACCGTTTCGATGATTTCGTTGCGGATTTCAGTGGCTAAGGCGGGCAGGTCCTCCTCCCGAAGCTGTTTCAGATCTTGGGGGGTGTGAATGCGATCCAAAAAGGGCGTGGTCGATATCATAACAGCCCCCTATACCACAAAAGCCTAGAATCCCTATCTCTAATTTTTACCATTGTAGCCACTCCATACAAGTGGACAACGACCGTGGCACATACAAGATTACAAATAGAGTGTTTCCAACCGATCCCAAACCGTCTCTTGTAAACGCACGCCGTACAGGGCGTTCATTTCTTGCATGCCCGTGGGCGAGGTCACATTGATTTCTGTCAACCATGGGCCGATTAAATCAATGCCCACAAAAAATAGATCGTTGTCTTTCAGGGATTGCCCGATACGGGCGCACAGGGCTTGCTCTGCGGGGTTTAGGTCTGTGGCGGCACCGCTGCCGCCGCTGTGAAAGTTGGCCCGCACGCTGCCGATTTGGGGAACGCGCAAAACAGCCCCTAGAACTTCGCCGCCACAAAACAAAATGCGTTTATCCCCTTGGGCGACCTCTGGTAGGAATTTCTGCGCCACCCACGGCCCGGGATAGCGGGTTTCAAATAGCTCAATCAGGGTTTTCAGGTTGGGGTCTGCGGGTTTCAGGTGAAACACACCCTCCCCGCCGCAGGCATACAGGGGCTTTAGGACAATATCACCGTGGGTCTTATGAAAATCGGCGATGGCCGTCGGATGACGGGATACCAAGGTGTGGGGCATCAGATCCGCAAACAGCGTGGGATAAATTTTTTCTGGCAATGTCAAAACGCTGGCGGGGGTGTTCAGCACGGGGGGATTCGGGTGCACACGGTTCAGCAGATACCCCGCACTGAGATACCGCATGTCATACGGTGGATCATGCCGCATGAACACCACGGCAAAATCGGTGATGGGGCGGCGGGTGGTGATGCCTGCTTGCACAGACTGTCCCAACGCGGGCACAGCAATATCCGTGACAAAGGCGGAGACCACGCCATTTTCCAAACATAAAGCCTCTGGCGTGCAGGCAAAGGATTCATGGCCGCGGCGCTGCGCCTCGTGCATGAACAGATACGTGGTGTCTTTGTTAGGATTGATGGTGGCGATGGGCTCGATGACAAAGAGAATACGGGACATGGTATTTTAAACCTTAAGAGACGTTCGTTATAGAGTAGATTTTAAACGTACAGGAAAGCAGGGGCTTTTTCTAGACAGGATAATGACACATTGAGGGTTTTTTATGTCGTTACGTGGGATGGGTGAACACCCTCGCCTTTAGGCGAATCTTCAGCTATTATTGCGGCATGGATTATAGGAAAGGCAGCCACAGCTTATACGACTTTAAGTACCACTTGGTTTGGTGCACGAAGTACCGTTA
>CANGYP010000011.1 GCA_947458235.1 Alphaproteobacteria bacterium | reverse complement strand
CTTTGGTATAGCGGGGGATGTGGGAAAAGGGGTCTTTGAGCAAAAATAATCCCTGCAGCAACCCCGAAGGCAAACAGCGTTTTTGGTGTTTCAGGGCCAAACAGCCAGCCCTGAGCGCGGGGATCATAGCCCGCTCTTCGGGGGAGGCCATGGGGGAAAAATCCCACGGCGTCGCCAGAAACGTCAGGCTGTGCACCAAATGGGGCACCAGCAGGGCCGCCATGATGGCCAGCAACCCCCCCATACAATACCCCACCAGATGCACCGGCCCCCCTGTTTGCAGGGCGGCAATGTGAAGGGCGGGGATCATTTTGTCGTTGATGTAGGTAGACAGGTCCTGATGGGCATCCTCTGGGCTGCCCCAATCCAAAAGGAAGGTGGGACGGTGGGTGGCAAAGGCCCCCACCATGCTGCAACGGGGCAGCAGGTCCAGAATATGGCACCGATTCACCAGCGAAGGCACAAACACCACCCCCCGCCCATCCGGCGCATCCTGCGGCGGCCGATAATCCCACAGGCGGGTGGTCCCGTGATAAAACAGGCTGGGGCGGGGTGGGGGGGGCATTTCATGCGTTTGGCAAACCGCCCGCATGTTGGCCATATAGCGTTTCAGGGCGTCATTCTGCCCCTCTTGCCACAGCGGCGCGGTGAACATCATTTGTAAAGGCAGACTCAGGGGCACACGCATTCCCCCACTAAACCCTATTTCCGTATGTTTGAAAAGGGGAGGTCTGGAGGGGAATCAGCCAAGATGAGCATGGGTAAAGGGTGATACCCTGAACACCCCTGCACACCCCTAGCCCCCCTAACGGCCCTATGCTACACTGCGTTATGATTTATCATGAGGCGCCCATGTTCACAGGACTCATCCGCACCGTTGGCACCATCACCGCTTTACAGGGGGCGGAGGATGTTACTGTGACCATTGCGGGGGATTTGCCAGAGGGGGATTTGGCCATGGGGGCCTCGGTGGCGTGCAATGGGGTGTGTTTGACCGTGATTGATCGCACAGAGGGGACGTTTTCGGCCCTGATGTCCACGGAAACGCTGGACAAGAGCACCTTTGGCCGTGCACGGGTGGGGGATCGGGTGAATCTGGAGCCCTCTTTGCGTTTGGGCGATGCCCTCGGCGGGCACTTTGTGTTTGGGCATGTGGATGGTTTGGCCACGGTGGTGTCCATGACCCCGACGGCGGAAAGTTATGACGTGGTTTTGGCCCTGCCGCTGGACCTGTTGCCCTTTGTGGCGGCCAAGGGATCTTTGGCGGTGAACGGGGTGTCTTTGACCCCCAACACGGTGGTGGGGCGTCATGTTACGCTGCGGATCATTCCCCATACATGGGCCAACACCACGTTTTCATCGCTTTTGCCCCAAGATGCTGTTAATATCGAGGTGGATATGCTGGCGCGGTATGTGCATCGGCAACGGACCCTAATAACGGATGCCCCATGACGTTCTGTACGGTTGATGATGCCCTGACCCATCTGAAAATGGGCAAGATGATTGTTGTGGTGGATGACGATGATCGGGAAAACGAGGGGGATTTGGTGATCCCCGCCGCCTTTGCCGATGCCGCCGCCGTTAATTTTATGGCCAAGCATGGGCGCGGCCTGATTTGTCTGGCCATGACGCGGGATCGGGTTTCCGCGCTGGGCTTGCCCGCCATGGTCCAACATAATCGATCGCGGCACCAAACGGCCTTTACGGTATCTATTGAGGCACGGGAAGGCGTATCCACGGGCATTTCCGCCTTTGATCGTGCCCGTACCATTGCGGTGGCCATTGATCCCGCCTGCGGGCGCGAGGATCTGGCCAGTCCGGGGCATGTGTTCCCCTTGGTGGCCCAAGATGGGGGCGTTTTGGTCCGTGCTGGTCATACTGAGGCCAGTGTGGATTTGGCGCGATTGGCGGGGCTGAATCCATCCGCCGTGATTTGTGAGATCATGCACGATGACGGCAGCATGGCACGGGGGGCCGATTTACAGGCCTTTGCCCGCGCCCATGATCTGCCCATCTTGACCATTGCCGATTTGATTGCGTGGCGTCGCCAGCGCGAGCGTCTGGTGCGTTGTCTGTCCACCGAAATGGTGAATCACAGCCTGTTGGGGCCCGCCACGCTGTATGTTTATGAAAACACCCTGACCCAGCGGCAGCATTTGGCCCTAGTGAAGGGCACCCTGCATGGGGAAGATATCCCGTTGGTCCGTGTTCATACCTTGCAGTTGGCACCCGATCTTCTGGGCATTTCAGACAATTTGGCACGGGCGGCGGCCCTGTTAAAGGATGCCCCCGCCAGCGTTTTGATTCTGATGAACACACCAGAGGGGATGCAGGCACCCTCCCCCAGTGCGATCCTGCGGGAATACGGCATTGGGGCCCAAATTCTGGTGGATTTGGGGGTTAGATCCATGATCCTGCTGTCCAACACCACCCGCACCATCGTGGGGCTGGAGGGGTACGCGCTGGACGTGCGGGAGGTTCGGGGGATCAGGGAACGGGAAACAAACGCGCCCCGCCTTTTTGAGAGACCGATCACAGGGGTTGGCGAAGGCTAATCCCTCGCCGCAGCTGGTTGCTTAGAAAACTTAGAAAACCATGGCATGGCCTGCCAGAAATCTTGGGCTAAATCTTGGGCTTTGCTCAAGGTCTTGCTGGCGTTGGATTTCATCTTGGTGGCGCATGACTGTCATTGCAACCCTGCCTCCGACAGCGGCACCAAGCCCCACTATAGGGATAGGGGCCGTAAGTGGCAAGTTTTAAGGCAGGTTTTGCGGGGGCAGAAGCAGTTTCTTAAGGAGCTTTAGGTGAAGGTCACCCATGCACAGGCTGTTGCCGTCCAAACAATCCCCCAAATAGGCTTGCCGCCGATGCTTTGGCGTAGTTAAGAACGTTTCCGGCACATTGAACAGCATCGTCCGCAACCTTTTGGGCTTGAGCTGTCATCTCGGAAGTTTTGTCTTGAAGGGCTTGAAGGGTATCTTGTGTTTTATGCGTGATGAAGGCTTGAACCTCGAAGGCCTTTTGCGTCAGCATGGGTTGGACCACTTTATCCTCTTGGGTCCGTCCAATGTCGCGCACTGCATTGGCTACAGTGGATTGGGCTGCGGCAAACGCCGAGCCCCCGACCTGAATAGAACGGCCAGCCACAGTGGCGTATTTTCTTATCTTTTCAGAAACAGTGGTCGCTTCTGTTTTGAAGGCTTTTCCAAAATCATTCTGGGCACTTTGGAAGGCCTCTGTCTTTTTTTCGTAAGCGTCTTTAGTGCTGGCGCGCACTGTATTCACCGCCAGCAGCGAGGCTGATAAAAACGGATTCGCTTTGCCAGCAGCGGCCAAGGCCCCCGCCATGGTTTGGGCGGCCAACAAGGCGCGCTCTTCGTTGTCAATATGTTTCCATGTTCCCACCAACTGCATCGCGGCCATGACAGCCGAAAACGCCCCCAGGCCCTGACCAAAATCAAAATCTTGCCATCCAAAGCCCGACGTTTCTGGGGTAGGGGTAGGGGTTGAGGCTATGGCCGTGTGGGCATTCGGCAAAGGCACCGCATTTTTGGGAATCTCCGCTGCATTGACGCCGCCCCCAAACCCCGAAGTAAACTGGTTCCAGTGATCCCCTAGGCTGGAGGTCACATGGTTCCAGGTGTTCTGGAGATACGCAAAAGGGTCCGAGGATGGTGTCTGGGCCAGCGTATTTAATTTGTCTTGGGCCGCATCGAGCGCGGCGTTCATAATCTCTTGATTGCTTTTGCCTGCGGCGTGGGCGGTGTCTCGGGCGTCTTTATACGCATGCAATAGGTCTTGGAAATGCTGTTCATTTCCCCCTGTGAGATCGCGCATCGCGTCATGCAAGGCCTGTTGGGCGGCTCCCCCCGCTTTATCACCACCTTGGGCCATGGCCGCGGCCATTTTTTGGACTGCGGCATCGACGTTGGTTTGCCCAGTGGGCTGAAAATGGGAAAAGGTTTGGGTTGTGTGATTATACCCCCCCGCGCTTACGGTGGTTTCGACATTCTGCAATACAGTATTAGCAAACGTTTTATCCACAACACCATTGCTGTTAGGGACACCACCAACAGAGCCTTGATCACCAGAAAAGAGCTTTTTCCCTCCCCAAAGCCCCACAATCGCCGTTAACAAGAATCCTATGCCAAGAAAGCCCCCTACCCGGCGGGTGTTTTGCCTCTTGTTAGCCTCTTCCTCATCCATCGCCTCTGCCGCTGCCAACATAGCAGCCTGGCCTGCCGCCATTTGTTCATTCAGGGCTTCTTGTTGGTTCTGCACAGCTTGCAAGGCTTGCTGGCACAATTCCAGATCGGGGGTGCTTGGTATTGTTATTGGTTGCAGGTCAGGGCTGGTGGGCGGTTGTTCCTGTTGATGTTGATTTTGGCTTTCTTCTGTCATAATGCCCCCCCCTATCAAACCTTTGAAAATCATGTATGCATCCATCGTATCATGCTTTGTGGATAGGGTGCAATATATTTTTTGTAAAATTATAAGCGATTGTCAGAAAAAGTGCCAGCGGGGGTCCATAAAAAAGCTTTTTCTGTAAACGTTTCCCGCGGGTGCGAAAACGAAAACCCCCCCTTTTTAGGGGGGGGCTTCACCAAGGACGGCTAGGCTAGGCTAGGCTAGACTAGAGCTAGACTAGACCTGTACGCGTCCTTCTTCACTTTCACTTCTGGGCTTAGGCTCAGGAAAATGCACCAACACAGCTCGTTGGAGCTGTTGGGTTGCCTCCTTATCTACTTGACGTTCTATGGAAGCTTTTTCCTTCTTACCCCACCAATCGTTGGCCAAGGGGGCACACCGACGGGATTTTTCATCCTTTATGATGTATTCGTTTTGTTCACGAATCCAATCGGAGAGATCTCCTTTGTACTGCTCATTGAGCAGCATCTGGGCTGCTTGAAGGTATAAATGGAGCCACTGCTGGGCAGTGGTCTTTTTATACTCTGCCGCCTTGGCCAGGGCGAGGCGCCCGGCTTCTTCTTGTACCGATGCCTTCCGTTGTGAAACGGATAGGCACTGGACGTTCCGGAGCACTTGTTGTTGGATGGATTGGATGGCAAAGGTTCCCTTTGTGTTGAGATAGATCAACAACGAGCTTGCCTTCTGATTTCCAGCTGCTGCCAGCTGGGATAATGCCCATAAGGCTTTGTCATTCTGCGTTAAGAATGCTTCCATCTCGATCAGTTCTCCTGCCTCATACAGGCTTAGGGCTTTTGGCCCTAGAGTCTGCACAATTTTAGCCGCAGCCTCCTGCTGCTTGACTTGATTCCAAGCCTGCTCGACTTGGGCAATTTGGTCAGCGAAGGCGGCCTTCAACTGAGTGGCGGTTAGCACTTCAGAAGCAGCTTCTATGTTTTTGAGCAGTTCTGGGAACTGCGTTTGGAAGAACTCAGCTGGGACATTGGTTGGGACATTGGTGATTGTTGTCAGGTTCATATTCGGTATTGGTGAATGTGTGTACTGTTTTATCACGCAATCTTTTTTGTGCCCGTTTAGGAGGATCAAAAAGATAGGAATACTCATGCATCTTTGAGACGCACCTAAACTCACAAAAAAATATTTTGGAGATAAAAACATACCCCTAATATACATATAAAAAAATAATAAGTCAATTTTTTTTATAAATTTTTTTTAAAAAATTTAACCACCAGCCCTGAACCCATACCACAGGGTCCCATACCACGGATCCCCTTGATTTTTGGTGTATCCCATGATACCCAAAGACAGCCAGTGTTTCCGTGAAGTGTCATGACCCTTATTTCCGAAGCCCCCCAAAAATCCCCTCCGTTGCGGCAGCCCCACCACAAAGACAAGCCCGATCAGCCCGTGCAACGGCAAAAACCCGATTGGATCCGCGTGCGGGCGCCGTCGTCCCCCACCTATTTTGAAACCCGCGCCCTGATGCGGGAACATAAACTCAACACCGTCTGCGAAGAGGCCGCCTGTCCCAACATCGGGGAATGCTGGTCCCAGAAACACGCCACCATGATGATTCTGGGCAGCGTTTGCACCCGCGCCTGTTCCTTTTGCAACGTGGCCACAGGCCGCCCCGATGCCGTGGACCCGTTCGAGCCCTTTAACGTCGCCGCCGCCGTGTCCAAGCTGGGATTGCGTCACGTGGTGATTACCTCCGTGGATCGGGATGATCTGCCCGATGGGGGGGCGCAGCATTTTGCCGATGTCATCACCGCCATTCGCAAACAATCCCCCGACACCACCATCGAGGTCTTAACCCCCGATTTCCTGCGCAAAGACGGCGCCCTAGAGATTGTCGTGAAGGCCCGCCCCGATGTGTACAACCACAATCTGGAAACCGTCCCGCGGCTGTATCCCGAAGTGCGACCGGGGGCGCGGTATTTTCATTCTCTGCGCCTGCTGGATCAGGTCAAGCAGCTGGATGCCAGCATCTTCACCAAATCTGGCCTGATGGTGGGGCTGGGGGAAACCAAAACAGAATTGTATCAGGTCATGGATGATCTGCGCATGGCGGGGGTGGATTTTTTAACCATCGGACAATACCTGCAACCCACCCCCAAACATCACGCCGTCATGCGCTTTGTTGAGCCTGAAGAATTTTCCAGCTATCAAACCATGGCCTATGGCAAGGGGTTCCTGATGGCCTCGTGCAGTCCCTTAACGCGGTCGTCATACCATGCGGACGAGGATTTTCTGAAGCTCCGCGCCGCCAAACAGGGGGCCTGATGCCGCATCACACGGAAAAACGGCATCTGCCCTATACCCCTCAGCAGCTGTTTGATCTGGTGGCGGATGTTGATCGTTATCCTGAATTTCTGCCGTGGTGTGCGGGATCCCGCGTGTATCAAAAAACCCCCCACCAATTTACCGCCGATGTCATGATCGGCTATAAAATCCTGCGGGAAAAATATACCTGCATTGTCCATCTGGACCCCCCCCAGCGGATTTATGTGCACTATGTTTCGGGGCCCTTTTCCCGTTTGGATAACACATGGACCTTTCAGGATGCGGGGGATGGCACCTGCCTGCTGCATTTTGACATTGATTTTATGTTCAAAAACTTGATGCTCCAAGCCTTGGCCACATCCTTATTTCACGAAGTCCTGCGCCGCATGGTGCAAGCGTTTGAGGATAGGGCAGAGGACCTGTATTCTTAAAATCCCGCCCCCCTCACAACGCCCTGTTTCTCATGCCCCCCTTGGGGTGGGCCATTTCAATCAGGCGGGATGCGGTGCGGGCAAATTCTTTGGCCAGCAAAGTGCCTTGATACAGCAAACGCGGGGCCGCCGCCGCCCGTATGGTCAAGGTTATACCGCGATCATACAGACAATCAACCAACAGGATCAAGCGTTTCACCTGATCCAGATCCTGATCCCCCAAACAGGGTACGCCGTCAATGAAAAGATGCGTAAAGGCATCGCACAAACGTTGATAATCCCGCGTGCCGCGGGGTTCCCCGCACAAATTCTGAAACGTCGTCCACGCCACGCGGGGGGAGGCTTTGGTGAGCATCAGCGAACGCTCTTCCCCAAACACAACCGCCGCCGTGGCCAGATCAGGGCCGATGGCCGTTTCAAAGGCTTGGGCAAAGGCGGCTTGTGTGTCTTCGGTGAGGGGATACACATAATGCGCCCCCATCGGGGGACCATGGCGAAGGCGGTAATCCTGATCATGATTCAGCGATACCACCTGACAATGGGCCTTTAGGAGAGGGATAAAGGGCAAAAAACGCTCCCTCTGCAATCCATGTTTATACAAATCCTCGGGCAGGGTGTTGGATGTGGTGATTAAAACCAGCCCCGCATGAAACAAATGGGAAAACAGTTCCTTTAAAATCATGGCATCGGCAATATCCTGCACCAGAAACTCATCCAAACACAAAATCGGCTTGTCCCAGTTTTGGGCCACGGTTTTCAGGGGGTCTTTTTGATCGGGCAAGCGGCGCAAACGATCATGAATATCGTGCATAAAGGCATGAAAATGCTGACGATACACAACATTTTTTGGCAAGGATTGGCAAAACAAATCCATCATAGCCGTTTTGCCCGTGCCCACATCGCCCACCACATAAACCCCGTGCGGGGGCAGGGGACGCTGTTTCCAGAACTGCCAGCGGGCATAGTGGCGCTTTTTGGTCAGGTAAACCTTGATGTCCTCACAAAGATGGGAAAAATGCTCCACCACGCGCTTTTGTTCCGCATTGGGAAACAAAACGCCTTTGGCAATCTGGTCATGGTAAAGATCAAGGGGCATAGCGGGCTTTGTCTTACACCGTTGCCCGCCAAGGTGCAACGGGATTGACAGGGTTTGGGGGGCACGTCTATGCTCTTCCTTTTTTCGGGCGGGGGGGCTATGTGCGGCATCATCGGCATCATTCGGCAATCAGGCAATGTTACATCGGACATGGTTGCCGCTTTGCAGCGTTTGGAATATCGGGGGTATGATTCTGCTGGATTGTCTGTTTTGAATGCGGACGGACAAATCGAGAGGCGCCGCACATCGGGCAAAGTCTCGGCCCTTTTGGATTTAACCACCAAACACCCCCTTTCGGGCCCTGTGGGGATTGCCCATACCCGATGGGCCACCCACGGCAAACCTGTGGAACAGAATGCCCACCCCCATACCAGTGCCTCGGTCAGTGTGGTGCATAATGGGATTATTGAAAATTATATGGCCCTTAAACAAACCCTAATAGCGGCGGGGCATCGCTTTGATTCGGAAACGGATTCCGAGGTCATTGTGCACCTGCTGGAGGAAGCCCTACGCCAAGGCCACACCCCATCCCAAGCCATGGCATGGGCCGTGCCCCAGTTCCATGGGGCCTTTGCCATTGTGGCGGTGTTTGCGGGAGATCCCCATCATCTCTATGCGGCGGTGAAAGGCAGCCCCCTCGTGGTGGGCCTTGGGGAGGGAGAGGGGTATCTTGCCTCCGATGCGTTGGCCTTTGCCCCATATGCCACGCGGGCGATTTATCTTCAGGATGGGGATTTGGCGATTCTTAGCGCAGGACATGTCAGCATCACCGATGACACAGGCACCCCCGTAACCCGCCCCATAGTCATATTGCCCCCCAGTGTGGCGGCTTTGGATCGCGGCCCCTACCGCCATTTTATGGCCAAGGAAATGGACGAACAGCCCATTGTGACCGCCAGCACCCTACGCTCGTTTTGGGATCCTGTTCATGAAACGGTGATTATGGAGGACGCCCCACCCCGTCCCCGCCGTGTGGATATCATGGCCTGCGGCACGTCCTATTTCGCGGGTATGGTGGGGCAAACGTGGCTGGAGCGGGCGGGGATTCCCACGCAGGTGCATATCGCCTCAGAGTTTCGCTATCGCCCATATTTTGCGGATTCTGATACCCTGTCCTTGTTCATTTCGCAATCGGGGGAAACGGCCGACACCTTGGCCGCGCTGAAGTATGTTCATGGGCAAGGCGGCCGCAGTCTGGCCATTGTTAATGTGGCGGGCAGCAGTTTGCACCGCTTGGCCCATCATACCTTACTCACCAAGGCTGGTCCTGAAATTGGGGTGGCCTCCACCAAGGCCTTCACCACGCAGCTGATGACCTTGGCGGCCCTGTCCCTGTTTTGGCAAGGAGGGGGCCATGCTGAAGAAACGGGGGAGCTCGTCTCGATCCCCGGCCATTTGCGCCATGTTTTGAACGTCACCGCGCCCTATCACGATTTGGCCCACGGGATTTTCCGTCATGCCCAAAGTGCCCTGTTTATCGGGCGGGGCCCCAGTTACGCCGTGGCCCTGGAGGGCGCGTTGAAGCTCAAAGAGCTTTCGTATATTCACGCCGAAGCCCTAGCCGCTGGAGAATTAAAACACGGGTCCATCGCGCTGGTGGATGAACATTTGCCCGTGGTGGCTTTGGCCCCCACCGATGCCCTGTTTGAAAAAACAGCCAGCAATATCGAGGAAATCGCCGCCCGCCAAGGGCAGCTCATTATCCTCACCGACAGACAGGGGGCCCCGCGCCTACAGCGTTTTGCCCATACCCTCATCACCTTGCCAGAAACCACCCCGCTGAGTATGCCCCTGATTTACACCCTGCCCCTGCAACTGCTGGCCTATCACGTGGCCTTGGCACGGGGCACCGACATCGACCAGCCCCGCAATCTGGCTAAATCTGTGACGGTAGAATAAGAGGGGACCAAAACGAGGCACGGCGCCCTTTAGACCTACGCCCCCCCTCAAACCGCAAACGATGTTCCGCACCCACAGGTGGCCTTGGCGTTGGGGTTTTTCAGAACAAAGGCTGATCCCATCAAATCGGTTTTATACTCCACCAAAGATCCCTCGATCAGGGAAAGAGAGGCAGGATCCGTCACCACGGACACATCATCCCCTTGGGGCATCACCACATCATCGGCCTGCGCCGTGTTGTCCAGCGAAAACTGACAATCAAACCCCGAACATCCCCCTGCGGTAATCAGAATACGCAGATTCAGGTCCGGCCGCCCCTTTTGAGAGCGCAAGGCCAGAACGCGATCTTTGGCAGTGGGGGACAGTGTGAGCATCTTGACAAAAACCCCGTCTTCGATTTATAGTGTCTTCTAAGAAAATTTCAGAAACTGACCATTTTGGCACCTTCTCAGCGTATCCCTTTTTTCATGGATTGTCTAGATTTATGACCGTTTCTGCTATGCCTTCTCTGCTCTCGGATGCTGGGTTGTCGCGATACATCCAAGAGATTCAAAAGTTTCCCTTTTTAACAGCGGAACAGGAACTGTCCATGGCCCGCCAGTATCGGGATTATGGCGACCTTCGGGCGGCCCATAGCCTAGTGACCAGCCATTTGCGTCTGGTGCTGCGGGTGGCGTTGTCGTATCGGGGGTATGGTTTACCCATGGCAGATTTGATTGCCGAGGGGAACATGGGCCTGATGAAGGCTGTGAAAAAATTCGACCCCGAGCGGGGCTTTCGTTTGTCCACATATGCGCTGTGGTGGGTGAAGGCTACCATTCAGGAGTTTATCCTCAAAAGCTGGTCCCTAGTGAAAATTGGCACCAC
Source organism: Alphaproteobacteria bacterium (assembly GCA_947458235.1). GTDB lineage: Bacteria > Pseudomonadota > Alphaproteobacteria > JAJTHO01 > CANGYM01 > CANGYM01. The sequence goes on along the minus strand of CANGYP010000011.1, from coordinate 17,842 downwards.
GGCGTCCCAAAAAAAGCTGTTTTTTAACCTGCGCAAACTGAAAAACAAAATGCGTATGTTTGACGATACCGCCCTGTCCCCCGATCAGGCCAAGAGCATTGCCACCACGCTGGAGGTCTCGGTGGACGATGTTCACCAGATGAACGCTCGCCTTTCTGGTACGGATCATTCCCTGAACGTCACGGTTTTTGATGATGATGGGCAACAGGCCATAGACAAGCTGGCCGATACGCAAGATAACCACGATGTGACCTATGCCCAACGGGAAGAGGCCGACCTGCGCGGCCAGCGTTTAAAGCTGGCCATGAACACCCTGAAAGATCGGGAGCAAGCCATTTTTTCCGCCCGTTATCTACAGGACCCCCCCCAAACGCTGGAGGTCCTCAGCCAAACCTACGCCATTTCCCGCGAGCGGGTGCGTCAGATTGAAAAACAGGCCTTTGATAAAGTCAAAGCTTGGATGCTCACCACTGGATCCGCCGCATGAGGGCCTTGGGCAACAAGGACCCCATAAGCGTATGACCCTGATTGATAGCCACTGTCATTTGGATTTTCCCGATTTTGACACGGATCGCCCCCATGTATTGGCCCGCGCCCAAGCCGCTGGCGTGGGTTATGCCCTAACCATTGCCACACAAAAAGGCACTTTTGCCCGCGTTCTGGCCACAGCAGAGAGCCACCCCATGCTGTTTTGCACGGTGGGCATTCATCCCTGCCACGTTCACGAGGGGGTATGGGATGCCCGCGAGATCATCCAGCACACCCACCACCCCAAAGTCATTGGCATTGGCGAAACGGGGTTGGATTATTATCACAGCCTAGACTTTATCGCTTTGCAAACACCATCCTTTCGCCAGCACATTCAGGCCGCGCAGGAAACCCAGTTGCCCGTGATTATCCATGTGCGTGATGCCGAGGACGACACCCTTTCTATTCTGCGGGAAACCCAAGCGCAAAAAGCCTATCCCGCGCTGATTCATTGTTTTACGGGGTCTGCGGATTTTGCGGCGGCGGTTTTGGATTTGGGGCTGTATATTTCCCTGTCGGGCATTGTGACCTTCAAAAGTGCCAACGCGCTGCAGGCCATCGCCCGCACCCTGCCGCTGGATCGGATTCTGGTGGAAACGGACGCCCCGTATCTATCCCCCGCCCCCCATCGCGGCCAAAGGGCAGAGCCAGCCTTTGTGAAACATACCGCCGATTTCATCGCCGATTTACGGGGGATTGATCGAGAAACCTTGTACGCCGCCACCACACAGAATTTTGGGCGGTTGTTTAGGAAGGCAGGGGTGGGGTGAGGGGGGGATTGTTAACGCTATCCTTAATTGTTATGGCATTTTCCGTAGAACAAGAGGATAATCTGCCCCCATGCGCTGAATAAGGTCCTCGTGAAAGGCTCTCAATAGATTTTTTTGTGGATCATATTCATGGAGTTGATGCGCATATTTTTGGTGGATCATCATGACGAGCCAAGCCTCGGAAATCTGGACCTTGACATCTGTTCTAAGTAAAATTATTGATTTTATAGCATTTTCTAAATTAGTCCTTTGCTGCTCGGAAAGTTGGTCAGAATTGATTAGAGCACATAATTCTGTTATCCATTGTGGATAAGAGGCATTTATGGTGTCAATTTTTTGTTTAATAATATGAAAAATAATAGATTTTTGCTGTATTGGCTTAAACGATTGTTTATCCATGTCCGCCTCATCTTGATGAAGTGATGATTCCGTTAAACCCTCGGTAAAAAGCCGACGCTCTTTTGTTGGATCCTCTGATAATCCAGAATCTGAAAATTTAAATCCTGATAAATCAAACGCTGATTTTGGTTTTTCTGGGGTTAGTGCAGGTTGTTTTATCTTATCCAGTTTCTCCTCTATGCGTTCCAATGCTTCCTCTAGACGATTCAGTCGTGAGCGCACTTTGTCCAACTGTTTGCGTCGCGATCCGAAAGGCAAGACGCGAAACAAATGGGAAAATGCCAAGACGATATCGTTCACAAAAACCTTTAATGCAACAATAAATGACTTTTCCTCGCTCATCATGATCCCCGGCGGTTAAACAATAAGGCACAATAACACAAAAACCACTATAAATAAATCATAATTTGCTTAATTTGGCCAAACTAGGGCGCGGCAATCCAGTCCTTTCGCTATCGACATTTCTGGATTGCTTCCTGCTTCGTTCCTCGCAGTCGCAATTTGTGTGGCTCAATGAGGACACCTATACCCCCCCCCCACGTTTCATGCCCCCGCAAGGGGGACACCAAAGGTTGGCGGAGTCAATTCATAAAAAACAAAGGCTTAGATCCCCGCGTTCGCGGGGATGATATGGTGATGAGATGCACCCTACAGGTGCCGCACCATAGGGGCAAACACGGACCATGGTGCAGCGCAAAACAAAAACCCCTGTTTTACAGCCCAGAAATGCCGAATGGCCGTTGCCTGTTTTGTGCAAAGCAACATTTTTTTTAGAAAAAACAATGTTTTTGTTGAATTTCAGGGGGGGGTATGGTATGCTTAATTCCATCAGAAGAAACGTCAGGGTTGTTTTTTTAAGGAGTCAAAGATGCCCAACCTTCAAAGCCATGCTTTGTATTTAAAATGCCTGAAACCCCAGCCCCATCCAGAAAAAAAGGATTGCTTGCTGGTGTCCACGGATTTGCCGGGGGCCATGATTCGTGATGCCATTGAAAGTTTACAGGTGCTGTCCATCCCCCATGAGCTGATTACTTTTCAGGGACGCACCAATCTTTGTCTGTCCCGCTCGGCCTATGAACATGCTATGACGTTAAGGGTGGATTAAGGGGTATCTGTCATGCTGTATCGACCCTTAAACCCTTAAAAAGAGTCCCTCTATAAAACTGTCCTATAGGATGTTTGTGGGCGTCGTTTTTTTTAAATGATTTTGCCGCTGTTGATATGCCTTTGGATGATGCCTCTTTTGCCGATGCACACAACAAAGACCCACAGGCCATTCTGCTGCGTTTGGCGCAAGGAGAGGATCCGTGGATTCGGAAAACAGTGTTGCTGAATCCAGCGGTGCCCATAGCGGCCTACGCCTTGTTTGCCCAAGATCCCGAGGTGAGTCTACGGGAAGAAAACGCTATTATTTTAGCAAAAAAAATGATAAGTTACTCAGATGCACAAGAGCAAGTGCCGGAGTGGTTGGTGTCTGTATTGATGACGTGTGCGCGGGATGTGGTGGACAGCGTTCGGGTGGGCTTGGCGATGACCCTGCGCCTGTGTGGGGCTGTACCACGGGGGTTGAGGCTGTTGATGGCCAAGGATCCCAACCCTCAGGTTTCTGGACCCATTTTGCGCTTTTGCCCATCTTTAACCGAGGTGGACTGCGAAGAAATCATCATGGCGCCCACCGTCACAGAAACAACGCTGCAGGCCCTGTCCGAACGGGGAGATCTTTCCCCCGCCCTAACCCAGCGCCTACACGACCAGCAGGGGCGCATCCGTGATTTGCGATGCCTACAACAGGGGGTAAAGCAGGCTCTCGATCACAAAAAAAGTGGCACATTGACCGACGCCACTGTTTACGAAGCCGCCAAAGCCAAAGACCGTTTTTACATCATTGGGGCCTTGAGTGTTTTATCCCGCAAACCCCATGACCAAGTTCAGCGTGTGCTGGAAACGCAAAGCCCCATGGGCATCCTGAGCCTGTGCTGGATCAGCGACCTGTCCGCCCGCACAGCCTATCAGATTCAGGTCCATATTGCGGGCATTCTGCCGCGAAAAGCCCTTGCCCCCACCCAAGGGGGCGGATACCCCTTCACCGATCGTCAAATGGCATGGAATGCCGATTTTGTGGATACGCTGGTGGTGTCAGGGAACAGGTGATCGATAGGGTGGGACCACTTATAGCCCTTTTGCGTTAGTTGGACGTAAGGAAGGCGAGGCGATGGGTATTAAACATGCAGGGGCCGAAGCCCTGATTTTCCTATTGCATTCGGCGTGCAAATAGCGTAGATGTTTTTTTCTTTCTTTAAGGCAAGTATCGTGTCTGTCATGCAAAAATGTTTTGTTCAAAAGCCCGCTAACGTAAAGGCCGAGTGGCTGCTCGTGGATGCTGAAAATCAAGTTTTGGGGCGTCTGGCGTCCCAAATCGCCAAAATCATTCGTGGCAAGCATAAGCCCACCTTCACCCCCCACACCAATGATGGGGATCGCATTATTGTGATCAATGCCGATAAAATCCGCGTGACGGGAAAAAAATTGCAACAAAATCGTTTCCGTTGGCATACGGGCTACCCCGGTGGTATCAAAGAGCGTTCATGGAGTGCCATTTTAAATGGTAACCACCCCGAACGCTTGCTGTATAAAGCCATTGAACGCATGATGCCCAAAGAAAGCCCCTTGGCACGGGAGCAGCTTTCTAAAAACCTGCACATTTTTGCGGGCCCCAATCACCCCCACGCTGGCCAACAGCCCCGCCCTGTGGTTTTGTCTCAATCGTAAAAAGAAAAGTGTTCTATGACGGATTTTGCTTCTTCTGCCCCTGAAACCCCTAAAATTGACGATTTGGGTCGTGCCTATGCTACGGGCCGTCGTAAAGATGCCGTAGCCCGTGTGTGGATCAAATCTGGCACAGGGAAAATCACGGTGAATGGCCGCGAAGCTGGTGCCTATTTTGCCCGCGGCGTCTTGTGGATGTTGATTAACCAGCCGTTTCAATCGGTGGACCGCGAAAACCGTTTGGATGTTGTTTGTACTGTTAAGGGCGGCGGTTTGTCTGGTCAAGCTGGGGCTGTGCGTCATGCCATCAGTCGCGCCTTAACCCACTACGACCCCACCTTGAAATCGGCCCTGCGCCGCGAAGGCTTTCTGACCCGTGATGCCCGTGTGGTAGAGCGTAAAAAATACGGAAAGGCCAAGGCCCGTCGCAGCTTCCAGTTTTCAAAGCGTTAAAAAAACAGGGGCCTTCGGGCCCCTTCATCGTTGTGGCAGGGAGTGTTTCTATGCATACATTTTGTGGTGGTGTTCGCGCGGGTGTGTGGGGGTTTTTTTTGATGATGCTCACTGTATCCTTGGGATATGCTGATGACAGAATCCCCGATGATGTGGCTATGCAGGAAATCGAAACCTGCATGAAACAATCCCCCAAAGATCCTCCATGGTTTGGATCGGTGTACTGCCCATGCGTGATGAAAGAAACTCAAAACAAAATCACCTACAGCGATTATCAGGCTGTGACGCAAGAGCTCACCACCCCCGATGCCGCCGCCGGCCGCCCCGCCTTTGAAAAAAACAAAGCCGCCATGGAATCCATAGCCAGAACGTGCTTGGTACTTGTGGAAAAGCGCTCCCTACGCGAAAAAAACCTTACAAGGGATGGTGTACCTGCGCCTTAGGGGGTATCTTTCTGCCCCCTCTTCCTGAGAGGCAGCGGGAAGCCTCAAGAGAACGAACAGTATGATGATAGCCCTATGATGTTTCCCACCCACGATGGACCAACAGAGAACAGCCCCTTCCACGCCACCATCATCACTGTTTTTCCAGACATGTTTCCGGGGCCACTTGGGTTGTCCACCACAGGGCGGGCCTTGGGCAGTGTGTGGTCGCTGGATACGGTCGATTTAAAAAATTTTGTCACGGGCCCCTTTGGCCGTGTGGATGATAGCCCTTTTGGTGGGGGGGCGGGGATGGTTCTGCGCCCTGATGTGGTGGGGCAGGCGCTGGAGACTGGCGGGGGGTTTCAGGGACGCCCGTGTTATTACCTCTCTCCCCGCGGGCAACGGTTTACACAGGCCCATGCGGTATCGCTGGCCAAGGGCAGCGGTGTCGTTTTGCTGTGCGGCCGGTACGAGGGGCTGGATCAACGGGTTTTGGATCATTACACGATCACGGAAATCAGCATGGGGGATTATGTCCTCAGCGGCGGGGAAATCGCCGCCATGGCCATGCTGGATGCCTGCCTTCGGCTGTTGCCGGGTGTGATGGGCAATCAGGACAGCGGGACCGAGGAAAGTTTCAGCACCCCCCTGCTGGAATATCCCCACTATACCAGACCCGCAGAATGGAAAGGGATGGACGTACCAAAAGTCTTGCGTTCTGGCCATCATGCTGCTATTAAGGCGTGGCGCAAAGAGCAAGCCGAGCGGATCACCCGTGACCGAAGGCCGGATTTGTGGGAAATTTATACCTCTGGCATGCCCCCAGACTGTTTTGTGAAGGATGAATGAAACGATGAATTTAATAGAAACTTTGAATGCGGAGCATCTGACCGCTTTGTCCCAAGGCAAAGCCATCCCCACCTTTGCCCCTGGGGACACTGTATCCGTGGCCGTGAAAATTAAAGAGGGCGACCGTGAACGGGTTCAGGCCTTTGAAGGCGTCTGCATTGCCCGTAACAACCGTGGTTTGCATTCCACCTTTACGGTGCGGAAAATCTCCTATGGCGAGGGTGTTGAGCGGGTTTTCCCCCTGCATTCCCCCCTGATTGACAGCATTACCTTGGTGCGTCGCGGCCATGTTCGTCGTGCCAAACTGTATTACCTGCGGGATTTGACTGGAAAGGCTGCCCGTATCCGCGAGCGTACAACGGGGGCTGGTTTTCGGGGTGCTAACGCCCCTGGTGCCGCCAAAGCTGCGGCCAAATCCGCCGCGTCATCTGCATCCTAACATCGCCAGAGGTTTTCCATCATGAAAAGAACATATCAACCCAGCAATTTGGTTCGCAAACGTCGCCATGGCTTCCGCAGCCGTATGGCCACCGCCAACGGTCGCGCCGTCCTCAGTCGTCGCCGTCAAAAGGGGCGTCACCGCCTGTGTGCATAGATGCGTTAGGACAATGTTTATCCTTTTGTGTCTATAGTTTTCCCGAAAACACCCACGCTCTGCGCCACCATCTTTCACTCTTTCCAGAAAGGCTTCTTTCCCAATGTCCCAAAATTTTTTCCGTTTTTTCGTCGTTGGTCTCCTGTTGGTCATCGCCGTTTCGGTGTATCGTTACACAGATGGTTCTGTGATGACAGGTCAGGGGGCTGTGTCACAAGACGATATGGCAAAGATTGTGGAGGAAACCCTTTTGAAAAAACCTGAACTGGTGATTCAGGCCGCTGAGAGTTATCAAAAAACCATGCAAAAAAAGCAGGAAACGGATCGCCAAGAGGCCCTAACCGCCATTAAGCCTGATTTGGCTAAAGCCACAAGTTTTCCCATCGTGGGCAACCCAGATGCCCCCATCATAGTTTATGAGTTTTTGGATTACAATTGTGGGTATTGTAAGATCATGACCCCTGTCGTCAATGCCGTGGCCGATGCCACCAAAGATGTTCGGTTTGTGATTTTGGATTTCCCCATTTTGGCCCCCTCGTCAGAGGATGCCGCTCGCGCTGCTCTCGCCGCCAACAAACAGGGCAAATTTCGTCCCCTTCATGATGCCATGATGGCCCACAAGGGGGGGCTATCCAAAGACGTGATTCTTGATCTGGCCAAGACCGCTGGATTGGATGTGGAAAAACTGAAAGTGGATATGTCGGGTTCGGCCGTGTCTCAGGAATTGGACGCATCCAAGGATTTTGCCAAACGTCTTCAGTTAAACGGTACACCCAGCTTTGTGATTGGGGATGAATTGGTTCCGGGCGCCCTGTCAAAAGAGGCTTTGCTGGAAAAAATTGATGCCCTGCGTGCCGCCGCCCCCAAAAAACCCTAAGCCATTGCGTTGCTGGGGATGAGGGATGCAGCATTGTTTTTTTTCTTGGATTGGTTACAATAGCCTCCTTGTCTTTGTTGTATGAATGCTGACATCCCATGTTGCCCATGAGTCCCCCTTTGGTGGGGAGTATTCCCTCAATCCCTCCGTCGTCCTTGGATCTCGAGGCGGCCATTCGTCAGATGCGGCACGAAAAAAACGCCGTGATTCTGGCCCATTACTACCAAGAGCCTGATATTCAGGATTTGGCCGATTTTGTGGGGGATTCGCTGGAATTGTCCCGAAAAGCTGCGGCCACCGATGCCGATATGATTGTGTTTTGTGGGGTGAAGTTTATGGCCGAAGTGGCCAAAATCCTCAGCCCTCAAAAAAAAGTTTTACTACCAGATATGCGGGCAGGGTGTTCTTTGGAAACGTCGTGTCCACCAGCCTCGTTCAAGGCCTTCCGCGAAGCCCATCCCGATCATGTGGCCTTGACCTATATCAACTGTTCGGCGGAGGTGAAGGCTTTGTCGGACATCATCGTGACCTCCTCCAACGCAGAGGCTATCATTCGCCAAATCCCCGAAAACCAAGAGATTATCTTTGCCCCCGATTGGCATTTGGGGCAATTTTTGATCCAAAAAACAGGCCGTCCAATGCTGTTGTGGCAGGGGGCCTGTATGGTGCATGAGCGTTTTTCCGAAGAGGGCCTCGTACGTCTGAAAACCCGCCACCCACAGGCCGCCATTATTGCCCACCCTGAATGCCCCGCCCCTATTCTGCGCCATGCGGACCATGTGGGATCCACATCGTCCCTGATCGCCTTTACCCGCAATACCCCCCATCAAACCTATATTGTGGCCACCGAACTGGGGATTTTGCATCAAATGCGCTTGGCATCGCCAGAAAAAACCTTTTTGGATGTGCCGGGGCTGGACAGCACCTGCGCCTGCAACGCCTGCCCGTATATGCGCATGAACACCGTAGAAAAGCTGTATCAATGCATGGCAACGGAACAACCAGAAATCATTCTGCCAGAAGCCCTGCGTCTGGCCGCCCTGCGCCCCCTAGAAACCATGCTGGCCATGTCGCCACCGCCCGTGCGGGCATAATCAGGGGGTACCCCGCCGCCCTCTTAACGCGTAAAGCGCAAGAGGGCGGGGGGGGATTAGTCGTCCCGAGTGTCGCGACCAACTAATCGGCAGCAACAGCCACCGACCCACCATATGGCCTCGAATATGGCAACTACTAGGGTAGCCACAATGTGGGCCACCATAATAGCCAAAACCATACAAATGTATAGCATTACTAGGAAGCCGCCCACCACAACATAATAGATGGTGACTATTGGGAACCCCACCAACCGCAACCAGACACACTCGTCCAGCCGCCAAAACCAGTCTTTAATAGACTCTATAATAGACTCTATAACATTTCCCATGGCCCTGAAGAGGGCGGAGAAGCTTTTCTTGATTTGCTTGAGTATCATAAGGTAGCTAGTACGATGTAGCTTCACACCCCTCAGAATCTGAAGGTTGCAATCACATGGATTACGTTTTAAACACCAATGGGTTTGGTGAAAACTCCAAGTTTTCCGAGGGCCGAAACTACTGAACAAAATTAGCCTAATATATATATATATATTCGTCAAGCATTTTATTGATTTTTTTTCAGGCCTTACGCATAACGCCCGTCAATTGCGACTGCGAGGAACAAAGCAGAAATCCATCCAGACATGCCACGATCGAGAACACTGGATTGCCACCCCTCCCCCAGAGGCTCGCAATGACGATGTACGGTACGTCCGTCCTCTGTCCTCCGTCAACCGTCCCCCCTCAACCCTCTATTTCCGGAACGTGTCCAGAGAAATGACGTTGCTGGAGCCCTTCTTATCGGTTATGGGGTGATCGTGTTTGGATTTGGGGGGGCTGGGTGCCGATGTATCTAAGGGAGACACGATCATAGCGTTTTGATCGGATGCATGATGAAATTGCAGGCCAAATTTGACATACGGATCCGCAAAGCCCGTGATGGCTTTAAAGGGAATATGCAGACTTTCGGGGATGTTGTTAAAGCTAAGGCACACACTGAATCCAATATCCGACACCACCAGATCGCTGTATTGGTATTGCAAAACAATGGTCATATCGCTTGGATATTTTTCCCGTAAATAGGCAGGAATCACCACATGCGGATCCGATGTGCGAAACGTGATATAGAAATGATGATCCCCCAAAATCCCTTCGCGGGCGATTTGCCGCAGGACGGTTTCCACAACCCCGCGCAGGGCGTCCTCCACCAACGTGTCATAGGGAATAAAACTTTTCATTCAACGCTCCTAGCTGTCCTTATCTTAACCCAAATACCTTTCTAGTGGGTAAAGTCTTGTGCGTAAAATCTTGGTCAAGAGGGTTTGGATTCTGCCGCCACCAGACTGGCAAAGGCCGCCGCCGTCAGGATTTCCGACACACCCGCCCCAATGGAGACAATTTGGGCCGAATCCTGAAGCCCAAACAACAGGGGCCCGATGATGGTCCCATCGCCCAAGGTTTGCAAAAGGGTCGATGACACGTGGGCCGTATGCAAGGCTGGCATAATCAGCACGTTGGCCGTATCCGTCAAACGGCAGAAGGGGTAGCGTTTCAGTCCCTCCTTGGTCAAAGCCACATCCGCCGTCATTTCCCCGTCGTATTCAAAATGCACATCCTCTAGGGCCATCAATTTGACGGCTTCGCGGATGCGTTCGCCGCGCTCGCGCATGGGACTGCCAAAGTTAGAATAGGACAAAAAGGCCACGCGGGGGGTGTGTCCCATGCTTTTGGCCAAAGCCGCCGTTTGTTTGGCAATTTTCACCAACTGAGCCGCCGAGGGCATTTCATGAATGGACGTATCCGCCACAAACAGCAGATGCCCCTTGTGCACCAACAGCATGGTGCCGCTGACTTCCCCCCCTGGGCGTACATCAATGACATGGCGAATGTCGTGATAAGTGGTGGCATAATCCCGCGTCACGCCAGACACCAGACCATCGGCCTCCCCTTCGGTGACCAACAGGGAGGCAAACACATTCCGCCCCCGCATGACCATACGGTAACAATCCCGCAACAAATGCCCCTGACGCTGCAATTTTCGGTACAGGTGTTGCACCATGGCCTCGATTTTGGGGAAGGTTTGGGGGGTTAGGATGGTGATGCCCTCCAGATCAATGCCTTCGGCTTTGGCGCGGGCCAAACAGCGACCCTCTTCGCTTTCCACCAGAATGGGGGTGCCGTAACCGTTGGCCTTAAAGGACAGCGCGGCCCGCATAACGTTGGGCTCTTCCCCTTCGGCAAAGACAATGCGTTTGGGGCTGGCCTGAATGCGGCTATACACCGAATGCATCAGGGTTGCGGTGGGATCCAGACGGGCCGACAGGCTGCGGGCATAGCCCTCTAGATCGTCAATACCCCGTCGGGCGGCACCCGTTTCCATGGCGGCCTTGGCCACAGCCACGGGAATGTGGGAAATCAAGCGGGGATCAAAGGGCACAGGGATGATATACCCAGGACCAAAGCGCAGCCTGCGCCCTGCATAGGCCACGGCCACTTCGTCGGGGACCTCTTGCCGTGCCAGATCCGCAATGGCTTGGGCGGCGGCCATTTTCATGGCCTGATTGATGGTTTTGGCGTGAACATCCAGTGCCCCTCGGAAAATGTACGGAAAGCCCAGAACGTTATTCACCTGATTGGGATAATCGGACCGCCCCGTGGCCACGATGGCGTCGGTGCGGACTTTGGCCACCTCTTCGGGGGTAATTTCGGGATCAGGGTTGGCCATGGCAAAAACAATGGGATTTTTGGCCATGCTGGCAATCATATCGGCATTCACAGCCCCTTTTGAGGACAAACCGATAAACACATCCGCCCCCTTTATGGCCTCGGCCAGTGTACGCAAAGGCGTATCCACGGCGTGACGCTCTTTCCATGGGTTCATATGTTCGCTGCGGCCTTTGTAAATGACCCCCTTGGTATCACACAAAATACAGTGTGCATCGGGCAATCCCATGTCCTTGATCAGTTCAATACAGGCAATGGCGGCCGCCCCTGCGCCGTTGACCACAATTTTGGTGTTTTGAAAGGTCCGGTTCGTCAAATGCAACGCATTGATCAACCCCGCCAGCGTGATGATGGCCGTGCCGTGCTGATCGTCGTGAAAGACGGGAATATCCAACAGTTCTTTGAGTTTGTTTTCAATGATAAAGCACTCGGGGGCCTTGATGTCTTCAAGGTTAATGCCCCCAAAGGTGTTGCCAAAATACCGGACGCTGTTGATGAAGGTTTCGGGGTCTTCCGCGTCCACCTCAATATCAATGCCGTCGATGTCGGCGAAGCGTTTAAACAAAACGGCCTTGCCCTCCATCACAGGCTTGGAGGCCAAGGATCCCAGATTGCCCAGCCCCAGAACCGCCGTGCCGTTGGACACCACCGCCACAAAGTTCCCCTTGGCCGTGTACAAATACGCATCAGAGGGTTTTTTTTGAATGGCCAAACAGGGAATGGCCACCCCAGGGGAATAGGCCCGCGCCAGATCATCCTGCGTCATCAAGCTCTTGGTGGGGGAGATTTCGATTTTCCCAGGTTTGCCTTGGGCATGGAAATCGAGGGCTTCTTGGTCGGTGATTTTGACGCGCTGACTCATGATGGCAATGATCCTTAATGTTTTCCCTGAAAGGACCGACACCCTAGCAAGAATTAAAACGGTTGGCAATTTTTTGTGTTTGGCCATTTTGTGTTTTTGACAAGTCGTTTTTGGTATTGACGGCGGCAAAGGCAGGGGCAAAACAGATTCACAAAGCATTTGACAAAGCCCAGATGGGTTTTTATAGTGCCTTTCTTTAGTTTTTAAGTTTTCGGGATGCGCGCGCATGACAAAAATTGTCACGACAAAATACAAAATCGACCGTCGCTTGGGTATCAACCTGTGGGGTCGCCCCAAAAGCCCTTTTAATGCCCGCGCCTATGGCCCCGGTCAGCACGGCCAGCGTCGCAGCAAGCCCACGGATTACGGGATCCAGTTGATGGCTAAACAAAAGCTCAAGGGCTATTATGGTCGTATTAACGAACGTCAGTTTCGTCGTTTGTTTGACGAGGCCGTCCGTCGCAAAGGCGACACCAGCGAAAACCTGATTGCCCTGTTGGAAAGCCGTCTGGATGCCGTGGTTTACCGCGCGTGTTTTTCCGTAACCATTTTTGCCGCCCGCCAGTTGGTGAGTCACAAGCATGTGACCGTGAACGGCAAGGTGGTGAACATTCCCTCTTACCAAGTCCAAGAGGGCGATGTTATTGCCATTCGTGACACCTTCAAAGACAACATCCGTATGTTGGAAGCCCTGCAAAACCAAGAGCGCGAAGTGCCCAGCTATTTAGAAGTGAACACAGAAAGCCGTTCCTGTCGTTTCATTGGGGCCCCCAAGTTGGCCGATGTCCCATACCCTGTTCGGATGGAGCCTAGCTTGGTTGTGGAGTTTTATTCCAAAGCGTAACCGTATTTTTTTGGGGTTCTCTGCGATGCGTCTTTTTCTTGTTTCTTTCGTTCTCTATGGAGTGTTTTTCGTGACCCAAGCACAGGCAGCGTCCTCTGAAGCTATTGCAAGCCCTGAGAAAACTCAAGACTCCCAAGCGCAATCCAAAGACTTTGCCTATATGCAGTTGAAAGATGGCGTTGTCAAAATTCGCTTGCGCCCCGACCTCGCCCCGCGTCATGTGGACCGTATAAAGGCCCTGATCAACAAGGGCTTTTACAATGGCTTAACCTTTCACCGTGTCATCGACGGATTTATGGCCCAAACGGGCGACCCCAAGGGAGATGGAACAGGGGGCTCTGGTCAAAACTTGGCAGCGGAGTTTTCCAGTGCGCCCCATGTGCGAGGCACGGTGTCCATGGCCCGCGCCATGAGCCCTGACAGTGCTGATAGCCAGTTTTTTATCGTGTTGGCCCCCGCGCCCCATTTGGATGGACAATATACCGTCTGGGGTGAAGTGGTGGAGGGCATGAATTTTGTGGACGCCATCAAAAAAGGGGATCCCATGAACAACGGGGCCGTCACCCAACCAGACCGTATCCTCTCATTGTCTCTCAGTAATCCCACATCCCAAGAAAAAAAGGCCCAGTGAATCCTGTTCCTTTTTTAGGGCATGTCATCATTTAAGCGAGAAAGATGGATTTTTCTGGATGCTGGGTCGAGACACTGGTAAAAAACGGTCGATATGCTGGACGTATATTGACTGTTTTTTGGCAGGATTTACAGCCCAGCATACGGGAAAAGCCGCTTTTGAGCAAATGATGACACGCCCTTGGCAAGACGCCAAAATTCCCTGAAACGGACCCAACACACAATCATACCAATTCACTTTCAAAACCATACAAATTCCCCCATGTTTTTGAAAAAATTCCCTCTCCCGCTTGCGGGGGAGGGTTAGGGAGGGGGTCTTTTGCATTATTTTTAGGGAGGGGGTCTTTTGCATTATTTTTCAGAACATTATTATTCTTATTGCAAACCCCTCTCCCCAATCCTCTCCCCGACGGGGAGAGTGGGTTCTTGATTGTGGTTTGGTATCAGCATCCAGAAAAATCCATCTTTCTCGCTTAAATGATGACACGCCCTAGGGGGGGGGCTTCTATCCTCTATCCTCCCTAGGGGGCTATATCATGTGTGACATAGGCGGTGACGGTGGCCACGGTGTTGCCCAGTTGGGTTCGGGCAACGTCCAACATATTGTTTTTCAGGAACAGACCCGTACCCTCTGTGGGCAGCATATTCAGGCGGGCCAGATGATACAGGCGGGTTAACATAGCGTCTTTTAAAATCGGCATGATGGATACGGCGTGATCTTTGGCGGCTTGTTGGGGGAATTCCAGAATGACCTGAATCCCCACCAGACGATGGATTTCGCCCTGATCAAATACAGATACACTCAAAACGGGCATTTTCAGGAATACGCCTTCTTCCACCACGACCTCGGGGGGTTCGGATTCATCCTTGGCTTCAGATGGGGGCGCTTTGCCCTGAAGCTGGGCCAAAAGCTGCGCGGGAGGGGTGCCTTTGACAAAAGACATATACCCTACGTATCCCCCGATCCCCAAGACCACCAGCAAAAGCCCAATAATGATCAAGCGCATAAATGTAACGCGTCAGAAGAATATCTAAAAAATGAATATCATCATTAAAAATGCCGAAACGAAGGGGATGCAACCGTCACCGGACACCCCCCCCATTTCAACACCACAGAATCAAGAGGTTCATCATATGAAGCTTTAATATATCCCAAACGGGTTAAAGTGACGTTAAGCTCCGCCCCCAGACGTACAAGGGTCTGCCGATGATGAGGTGGGGCGGTGAAGAGCAATTCATAATCATCCCCGCAGCCAATGGCGTCCTGCCAAGGCAGATGGGGGTTCAGGGGGATATCCTCAACATGGACATGGGCCGTAACACGGCTGGCGTGACACAGATGTTGCAAATCCCCTAAAAAACCATCGGAAATATCCATACACGCACTGGCCAAACCCCGCAGCCCCTGCCCCAGCGACAGGCGGGGCGTGGGGGCCAGATACGCCCGAAGGTCGGGATCCTGCCCGTCTCTCTGGCCCGCTTGCCATAACCGCAGGCCCCGTCCCCCATCGCCGATACGGCCCGAAACGTACACATCATCGCCATCCTGCGCCCCGTCCCGATGCAAAGCCTGCCCTTTGGGTACCAAGCCCAGTGCAGTGATATGGATATGGGGGGGGCCATGGTAAACGGTGGTGTCTCCCCCGCTGAGGGCAATGCCGTAATCCTGTTGCATCTGCCCAAGGGTCCGGCAAAAAGGGGCCAAAACCTGCTCAGAAAAAAACGATGCCGGCGCAGACAGGGACAAACTATACACCCAAGGCCGCGCCCCCATGGCCGCCAGATCGGAGAGATTAACAGCCAAACTGCGATGTGCCATCACCCACGGCGGCGCATTCAGGGGAAAATGCACGCCACCGATGTTGCCGTCTGTGGTGATAACAATCTCTTGCCCCAAAGGCGGCGTCAAACACGCCCCATCATCCCGCAGCCCTCGGGCTCCCGCGCACGACTGGCTGAGGGGTGCAAAATACTGCCAAATCATGCCGTGTTCGGATATGGGAGTGGCTCCGTGATAACGCGCTATGGATTTTAACGATCAAACCCCAGAATGCGGGGCAACGCAAGACTTGATCGCAAACACTTTAAACACAACCCTGCCCCGTTAGAATTTCCATATCCCCTTTAAACGGGCTGGAACATACAACCGATCGGCGTTATCGTTGCTGTTGGTGTTGCCATTGGCAAACGAACTGTCGTCGTCTTTCAGGCTAAAGCTGTAATACACACCCGTTTCAAACCCCACCGCGAAATCTCGGCTGAAGGGATAAAGAAACCCGATATCCAATCCCAAGGTGGGCACAAAACTGTCATCAAACAGATTCAGGGGGGCCAGATCCACGCCTACAGCCTTCATAGAGGCGCCAAATCCAGGCACATACCGCATCCCTGCCGCTGCACCCATATAGGGCGTAAAGCCCGTGTTATCCAAATCAAAGAAATAACGATACCCCACATCCAATCCATAGGCTTTATAGTCATCAAAAGAAGCTTTTACATCGGCATTGCCTATTTTCCCCAATGTCACCGTATCGCCGCTGGCGGTGCTGTAGGATAAGCGTCCAAAGACCTCTGAAAAACGGGTCACGGCGTAAGAGGCCTCAAACCCCGTCGTCAACGTACTGCCGTAAACATCATTAAATGTTGTTTTATCAACAGTGATATCGGACGTAACGCCGCCAGATCTATATTGCCAGCGCTCAGCATCCACCAAGCCACTATTGATATCCGTATCCAGTCCAGCACTGATGGACCCGCGCCAGTTCCCAGGTTCTGGCATGGACACGGGAGGTTCTGCCCCCGCCGATGGGGCGAGAAAACCAAGGGAAAACAATACTAAAAGGCATACTGGGTTAGGGTTCTTACGGCTCATAGACAAAACTCTACCTGTTTTTACGGTTTTCTCAGGACTGTATCTTGAGAAGGCTAAAAAACGTTTAAAGCTTGATAATGTCCTCCTTAGCAAATTAGGGCGTGTGCGCATAAGTGGAAATACTATAAAAAACATCCAATCTGGCCCCATGCTATCAATAGGACCCTCCCCTTAAATCTCATAAGAGTCTGGGGGCAGGGCTTTGGGGGGCATGGCGTGTTTCAAGCGTTCCATGTCTTTCATCAGTTTAATCATCATGTCCTCCAGCGGGTTGTTGAAATCAAACCCGGGGAGACCATAGGAAAAACCCTGTTCGTCTTGACTTTGTGTTTTAATGATGCGGGCGGGAATGCCCGTGACGGTGGTATGATCTGGAACATCCGAAGTTACCACCGAGTTGGACCCCACCCGCGAAAAAGCACCAATGGTGATATTCCCCAAAACCTGCGCCCCTGCCCCAATCATGACGCCATTTTGCAGAGTGGGGTGCCGTTTTTCTCCCGTTTTCGTGGGTTTATTACCCCCCAACGTCACACCATGGTAAATCGTCACATCATCCCCGATCACAGCGGTTTCCCCAATCACCACCCCTGTGCCATGGTCAATAAACAGGTTTTTGCCAATATGGGCCCCTGGGTGAATCTCAATTCCCGTCAACATACGGGCGATGTTAGAGAGTACGCGGGCTAACACACGACATCTTCGCCGCCACAGCCAATGATTCACACGGTGAAACATAACGGCATGAAAGCCGTTATAGGCCAACAGAACTTCCCAAAACCCAGGGGCTACAGGGTCGCGTTTCTGAATAGAGCGAATCAGGGCGCGCATACATCAAACCAATTCATCCTTGCCGCCACCATATCATGTTCTTTGGGGAAGGTACAAAAAAGATTAAAGCGTGTTATCCTTTAAGCGAGAAAGAGGGATGCTTCTGGATGTTGAGGCGAGAAACTGGCAAAAAACGGTCGGATGGACGTATATTATACCAATTCACTTTCAAAACCATACACATTCCCCCATGTTTCAGGGCAAAATCACGAATAGTATTTGATTAAAAGGCTTAGATAATATAGACGTTGACTCTTCAGAAACCTTTAAAAAACAAGAAGAGAAAAGGTCGCAAAATGTGTGAATTTTTGAGTTATTTTCGTGATTTAGAAGATCCAAGGCAG
>CANGYP010000010.1 GCA_947458235.1 Alphaproteobacteria bacterium | reverse complement strand
TGATACAAAGCGCCGTCATGAACAAAAATCGCCTCAAACATCGAGGGTTGTTCCCGCAAGTCCGCATCAAATTTAAAGGGATTGACCCAGTCTATGGCTTCATTTCTCTGTGACCTTGCCGACTTCAAAACAAAATCCCTGAAAACATCGATGGCCTGAACAAATGTTGTTTTCCCGCCCCCATTGGGGCCAAAGATGCTGGCCACCTTTAAAAGTTTGGGGGCAAAAGAGTTGCCACTTTCAAAACACATATCCTCTGTGCTTTTTTTGTTGGCGGCCACCATGGAAAAGGTTTGCTCTTCCCCGATGGATTTAAAATTTTTGATTTTAAAGCTGATCAGCATGGGTTTGGCCCTACCCTAAGTCATTTTTTTGGAAAAAACGGCAATAATCCCTCTTTTCTACGGCTTTGGTTTTAAGAAACCGTTACAGAAAGCGCAATGACTTTTGTAGCCCCGCCATGGGACAAAATCCAACAAGCCCCCCCTAACCCGCCTCATGATGGCGCAGCAGGTCGGCTTTGCGCGTGGTGTTGTGGTCTGTGGTCAGGCGGCGGACGGTGCCTGTTTTGGAGCGCATGATGATGGAATGGGTTCTGACCCCGCCGGCAATGCGCTTGACCCCCGTTAACAGAGGGCCATCGGTGACCCCTGTGGCGGCAAACATCACATCATCGCTGGGCACCAGATCCCGCAGGCCATAGACCCGATCAAAATCCTTAACCCCCCACCGCAGGGCGCGTTGTTTTTCATCGTCGTTGCGAAACAGCAGACGCCCTTGGATGGTGCCCCCCAAGCAAGACAAGGCAGCGGCGGCCAAAACCCCTTCTGGCGCACCCCCTGTGCCCATGTAAACGTCGATGGAGCTTTCGGGTTGCGCCGTGGCAATCACCGCGCTGACATCCCCATCCTGTATCAAGATAATGCGGCATCCCAGCGCCCGCACTTGGGCGATCTGTTCCGCGTGACGGGGACGGTTTAATAGACACACCACCAAATCCTGCAGCGGCACGCCCTTGGCATCGGCCACGTTGTGAAGGTTGGTGGATAGGCTGTTGTTCAAAGACAAAGCCTCCGCCGGAACATCGGGGCCCGCCGCCAGTTTTTCCATATACACATCGGGCGCGGCCAAAAAGCCCCCTTGGGGGGCCAGCGCAATCACGGTCATGGCGTTAAAATTGCCTTGGGCGGTGAGGGTTGTGCCCTCCAGCGGGTCCAGCGCAATGTCCACGGATGTGCCGCCCAAGCCCACCTTTTCGCCGATATACAGCATGGGGGCTTCGTCGCGTTCACCTTCGCCAATAACCACCGTGCCATCAATGGGCATGGTGTTCAGGGCGGCCCGCATGGCGGCCACGGCGGCCGCATCAGCGGCCTTTTCATCGCCCCGCCCTACCCATCGGGCAGAGGCCAAGGCGGCGTATTCGGTGGCCCGAACGGGCTCGAGTGTTAAAAAACGATCCATGATCCCGCTCTTTTTTTAGTGAAAAACTTTAGCCGAATAGGGACTATCCAAAGAAAACGGCGGAATCTCTACTGTAAAAAGATTTCCATCAAGATCCATCATGCTGTAATACCCCCCCATCATGCCCGATGGGGTTTTCAACGGGGCGCCGCTGACGTATTCAAAACTTTCCCCTGCGGCAATGACGGGCTGTTGACCCACGACGCCTGGGCCAGAGACTTCCTCCATATGGCCCTTTTCATCCACAATGCGCCAAAAGCGGTTGCATAACTTAATGGGTCTGGATCGTCCATTTTCAATGGCGATACGGTAAAGCCAAACAAAGGTATTTTCCCCAGGATCGGAATGCTCCTCGGAATAGGCGGGCTCAACGAAAACTGTAATATCGTCCGTGGTTTTTTGGTACATGAATCATCCTAAAAGGGTTTAACAAGGGGTTTTTTAATCAACATGACTTTATCATACACATCACGGCCAAAGGAAGATTAAAAAAACACGTGCCCCCCAAGGCCCCTGCAAAGTCAATGCACATTTCAGCCCACCATTCAGGGGGCGGCACTTTGGGATGTGTCACCATCCGTGGATAAAGGCGTCAGCGTGCCCGCCTCGGTCAATGCGTCATAGGCCTTTTGATACCATGACGTGTCATTGGCATTGGTCGCTAAGACAGCGGCATTGCGGCGGGCTTCTTCGGTTAAACCGATGGCGAGATTGGCCACCACCAGACGATACAGGGCCTCAGGCACATGGGATGTGGTGTCATAGTCTTGAATCACCGTCTGGAATCGCCGAATGGCCGATGGATATTCCTTTTGTTTTAAATAAAAACGCCCGATGTCCATCTCTTTGCCAGCCAAGTGATCCTGCGTTAAATCCCGTTTGAATTTGGCATCACGGGCATATTTTGAATCAGGAAACAGCGTATAGACAGCTTTTAAGGCATCATCCGCCTGTTGGGTGGTCAGTTGATCCCGCCCTACATCCACAATCTGTTCATATAAACACAGAGCTTTCAGATAATAAGCACGGTCAATGTGAGCATCGGCGGGATATAATTCTATAAAACGATCCAAGGTTTGCAGGGCATCCTCATACCGCCGCCCATCATATTCCACTTGGGCTTTTTCCATCATGGCGATGTTGATCTTTTCCCAGTAGGGGTAATTTTTTTCCAAATCTTCGTAGCGTTCTGCGGCTTTTTTGTATTCTTTGTTGGCCACGGCCTCTTTGGCCTCAGCATAGACCTGATCGGGGGTTTTTTCGATCTCTTTATCTGTGGCCTCATCCTTAGTGCTGGCACAGGCAGACAGCACAATCACCAAAAGCAAAACCCACATCATCCGACCCATGCTAAAGGGGCAATATGTTGCGTAGGGATCCCGTCTGTGTATCACGATCATGGCGTTTTCCCCCGTGGTTTTTATGATGGTGGCTCCTTATACCAAAGAAATCCAAAAGGGGGGAAGGAAAAAAACCTACGCCCCCCTACAACCCACCCCCCAAATACTCCTTCTGCACCTCTGGACTCTGGAGCAATTCAGGGCCCGTACCAGACAGGGTGATGCGCCCATTGCGCAGCACATAGCCATAATCCGACACCGACAGGGCCAAGCGGGCGTTTTGCTCCACCACCAACAAGGTTAGGCCCAGCGTTTTCCGTAAAGACACAAGACTATCGAAAATCTGCCGCACCACCAGCGGGGCCAAGCCCAAAGACGGCTCGTCCAACAGCAACAGCTTGGGTCTGGCCATCAGGGCGCGGGCAATGGCCAGCATTTGCTGCTCGCCGCCCGACATGGTCCCCGCCCGTTGCCGTATCCGGTCCCGCAGGCGGGGGAACAGGGTGAGCATGGCCTCCAAATCATCCCGATATTTAGGCGGCGGGGAAAAATACGCCCCCATCTGCAAGTTTTCCAAAACGGTCATCTGGGCAAAAATCCGCCGCCCCTCTGGTACATAGGCAATCCCTCGGCGGATCAGAGTTTCTGTGGGCATCTGACTGATATCGTCCCCCTCAAACCCAATGCGGCCCGCTGACAAACGCGGCATACCTGCAATGGTCATCATCAATGTGGTTTTTCCCGCCCCGTTGGCCCCAATCAGGGACACAATCTGCCCCTGTCCCACAGACAGGGATACATCCTGCAACACCGCAATGCGGCCGTAACCACTGCAAACATGATCCAACGCTAACAATGGGGTCATGCGGCGTCCTCCCCCAAATAAGCCCGAATCACATCGGGATGGGTACGCACGGCTTCCGGCGTGCCTTGGGCCAACAGGCGGCCATAATCTAAAACCAGAATATGATCGGAAATCTCCATCACCACGGACATATCATGCTCGATCAGGAAAATGGTGATGCCGTGTTGATAACACAGGGTTTTTAGCAGATTTTTCAAATCCAAAGATTCCTTGGGGTTCAATCCCGCCGCCGGTTCATCCAAACACAGCAAACGGGGACGACCCGCCAAACAGCGGGCAATTTCCAAACGCCGCTGGGCGCCGTAGGGTAAGGAGGCCGCAGGGCGGTTGGCATCCTCAGTAAGTCCCATGATCTCCAGCCACCCCATGGCCAAATCCATGGCATCCTTCTCGGCAGTGCGATACCGTTTCAGGTTCAAAAGCCCCGCCACCGAACACGACGACGCCCGCATCAACAAATTATGCTGCCCAATCAGGACATTTTCCAAAACACTCATCTGACCAAACAGGCGAATGTTTTGAAAGGTCCGCAGGACCCGCGCTTTCTTGGCCACTTTATAGGGGGACAGGGTATGCAAATCCAGCGCAGACTCCGGCTCTGGCGTTAACACCATCTGGCCGGATGTGGGGGTATAAAACCGCGTCACACAATTAAACACCGTGGTTTTCCCCGCCCCGTTGGGGCCGATCATGGCCGTGATGCTGCCCAACTTCACGGCAAAGCTGATATGATCCACCGCCACAAGGCCGCCAAAGGCCATACTCAGATCTGTAACGGTCAACAGGTTGCTCATGATGTTTTTTCCCCAGATGCGGGTTTATAAACAACCGACGGACGCCGCGCGGTGGCAAAGCCCCTTGGCCGGAAAATCATCACCAGCACCATCACCATCCCAAAAAACAACATGCGGTAATCCGCAAAAGAGCGCGAGACCTCTGGCAACGCCACGATCAAGGTGGCCGCCAAGGCCACACCCCACGGGCTGCCCATCCCGCCCAACACCACCATGGCCAGCAGAAACGCCGTATCCAGAAAGGTAAAGCTCTCGGGGCTGACAAACCCCTGCTTGGCCGCGAAGAAAGCCCCGCAAATGCCAGCAATCATGGCCCCAATCATATGGGCCGACAGCTTCATTCTGTGCACGTTTACCCCTAAGGAGCGTGCGGCAATGTCATCTTCGCGCAGGGCCTCCCACGCTCTGCCCAGCGGCAAAACCCGCAGGCGGCGCATCACAAAATACACCACAACGGCCCACGCCAAGGCCAACACATACAGCATCATCATCCGTTCATCCAAATCCGCCGCGCCCCAGCCCAACAATGTGGGACGGGGAATCTCCGCCACGCCGTTGGGGCCACCCGTAATACTTTGGGCATTGATCAACAGCGTGCGGACAATCTCCGCAAAGCCCAGCGTCACAATGGCAAAATAATCCCCGCGCAAACGCAAAATGGGAAACCCCACACAAAACGCCAAAGCTGCTGGCAACAGGGCGCACAGCGGCAACGCCACCCAAAACGACACCCCGTAATCTGTACTCAGCAAAGCGTAGGTATACGCGCCCACCGCATAAAACGCGATATACCCCAAATCGAGCAACCCCGCATACCCCACCACAATGGTCATCCCCCACGCCAAAGCCACCGACAGCAAAACCACCGTGGCCAAATCCAACTCCGCCCGATTGCTCACCAGTGGCAAAAGGAGAAGCCCCACCACCAACAGGACCTGAAGCCCCTTTTTCTGAACATCCGACACCGCAAAATCAGGGCACGATTGCCCCAATGCCCGCAGGGGGGCTGGCAAGAAAAACACCGCGCACAATCCCAAAAACACCCCCAAAACCGCCAACACATACGGGCGATAGGTCATGGGGGCCAAGGACAACTGGCCATTGTGATCTACAGCCTGCAACACAAAAAACGGAAACAATATCACCGCCGCCACCAGCGTCCAGCCCGCAATTTTGGCATAGGACGAAGCCAGAAAACGTGGGGGAAGGAAGGACAGCATACCCCTAAACCTTTTCCAAGGTGGGCCGGCCCAACAATCCACTGGGACGCACCATCAACACGAAAATCAACACGCCAAAGGCCGCCACATTTTTGTAATCCGCCCCAAAATAGGCCGACCACAACGTTTCAATCAACCCCAGCAACACCCCCCCCAGCAACGCGCCCTCCAGCGATCCAATCCCCCCCAAAACGGCGGCGGTAAAGGCCTTCATCCCCACCAGAAACCCCATGTAAAAATCCAAAACGCCGTAATACAGCGTCACCATCACCCCCGCCACAGCAGCCCCCACAGCCCCCATCATAAAGGTTATGGCAATCACACGGTTTACCGAAATCCCCAGCAAAGACGCCATCTTGGCATCTTGGGCGCAGGCCCGCTGCGCCCGCCCCAGCGGGGTTTTGTGAATCACAGCATACAGCACCACGGCGGTGACAAGGGTGCTGATGAACAACACAATTTGGGTATCGCTGACCGTCACAGCAAAATGATCAAACATCCCCAAAATGTTTGTGCCCGTCAGCAACGGCGGCAAAGCCTTCACTTGCGCCCCCTGCGTCAACTGCACAAAATTTTGAAACAAAATGGACATCCCAATGGCGGTAATCAGCGGGGCCAGACGGGGGGCAGAGCGCAGAGGCTTGTACGCCACCGCCTCCAACGCATAGCCATAAAGCGCGGTGATGGCCATGGAAAACAAAAACATCCCCACAATGCACACCGCCAACGACATCACCCCCGCATCTTGCAACCCCACAAACGCCAGAAACGCCAGAAACGCCGAGAGCATAAAGACTTCCCCATGGGCAAAGTTAATCATGCCCACAATGCCGTAAACCATGGTGTACCCCAAGGCGATCAGGCCATACAGCATCCCCAGCGATAATCCATTCAGACACTGTTGCAAAAAATACCCCAGCTCTAACATGGTTTGCCCCTCATTCTTTCTCAAACGGGGGCTTCATGGCGGGTGTCGGCGGAGCCGTCTGTGGCAACAGATCCCCCGCCAGCTTTTGGGCAAATGTCGTCATCTGGGGACCTGGGGCGATAAAAAACACACACAAAAACAAGACCGCCACCACCGCCAAAGGCAAACTGGCCCCATGATTCCCCATAACCACCCCGTGATCCGTGGCCGCATCATCAAAAATCATGACCTTAATGACCCGCAAATAATAATACATGGCCACCACGCTGGAGAAGGCTGCCGCAAAAACCACCGCGTAATGCTGCTGTGCCAACACGGCCTGAAACACGGACAGCTTGGTGAAAAAACCCGCGAAAAAGGGCATACCCGCCAACGACAACAAAAACACCGCCAGCCAATACGCCGTCACGGGTGAGGTTTTCACCAAACCCGCCATATCATTCAGCGATAAATCCGCATCCGACACCCGCATCAGCAAGGCAAAAAAGCCCAGCGACGTTACCGCATACACCACAACATACACCAAGGCGGCCCCCATGCCCTCGGCCGTAGGGACAGACAGGGCCATCACCACAAAACCCATCTGGGCAATGGTGCTATAGGCCATCAGGCGACGCAAACTGGACTGCCGCAATCCTGCCAGTGCGCCCCACAACAGACTCAGCGCAGCCACAACCCGCAGCAAATCCCCCAAATCTGGCATCAACGGATAAAACGGCCCCGCCAGCAACCGCACCAAAGCCACCGTGGCCGCCACCTTGGGCAAAGACCCCAAAAACGCCACCACCGACGAGGGCGCGGCCTGATACACGTCTGGCGTCCACATATGAAAGGGCACAAGGGAGAGCTTGAACAAAAAGCCCACCAAAACCAAACCCGCCCCCAAGGTGCTCCAGAGCAAAGCAGAGGGGGGCAGTTCTGGGTTGGTTAAAAGGGCCAGCAAATCACCATACCCCAAAACACCCCACTGGCCATACAAAAATGACATCCCCAGCAACATCAGGCCCGAAGCCAAAGCCCCCAAAATGAAATACTTCAGCGCGGCCTCTATGGCGGGGGGATCTTGACGCCCCTGCAGGGCAATGAACACATACAGGGCCAGACTTTGCATCTCCAGCCCCATGTAAAACATCATCAACGAATCCGCCGATACCATCAGCAACATCCCCAGCAGGGCAAACAGCACCAGCAAGGCAGCCTCCAGCGGCCACGCCAGCCCCAACGTCAACACAAAAAACGCCGCCATCATGCCGCACAGCGCCAACGTCGCCGCCGAAGATAACCCATCAAACACCAAAGAGGGCCAACGATCTGGCGATAAGTTCATAGCAAAGGAGAGCCCCGCCGCATCCATCACAATCACCAAGGCCAACAAAGCCAAAAACGCCACGCTGCCATATGTGGCCCGCGACCGCACCGCCCCATACCCCACAAAAAACAACAGAGCCGTCGCCAGAATCATCGGTGACAACGCGGGGGAAAGAGGCAAAAACGACAGCATAGCGGTTACTGGGGACCTTTTTCTTCGTTGTGATCGTTAATCTGGGGCGATATGGGCTGCGGCGCATCCAAGGCGTGATGGGGGGCGGAAAGATCTGGTGCCGCCAACGATGGGTTTGAGGCATATGGCGACAAAACTTGCTTTACCGCTGGCTCTAAGACCGACAGCACAGGGGTGGGAAAAATCCCCATCCATAGGACCAGAATAATCAGGGGGGCAAAAATCACCTGCTCCCGCCGCGAAAGGTCCGAGAGGGCTTTCACGGCATCCCGCGTCATGGGGCCCTGCATCACGCGGCGATACAGCCACAAACTATACACCGCCCCCAGCACCAACCCCGTTCCCAAAGCCAAGGCCACCCACGGTTGCACGATGTAGGTGCCGATCAACACCAAAAACTCCCCCACAAACCCGCTGGTTCCAGGCAACCCTACGCCGGCCAAAATAAACAGCATAAACACCACCGCAAAGCGAGGCATCACCTGCGTGACCCCGCCAAACTGGTCCATATCCCGCGTTTTCAAACGATCATACAAAACGCCAATACATAAAAACAGGGCGGCGGAGACCAAACCGTGGCTGAGCATCTGAAAAATCGCCCCCTGCGCTGCGGGCACCGTCAGGGCGAACAATCCCGCCGTGACATACCCCATATGCGCCACAGAGGAATACGCCACAACCTTTTTGATATCCGTCTGCACAAAAGCAATCAAGGACGTGTAAATCACCGCCACCAAACTCAGGGCATACACCACGTGGGCGTACTCCAACGTGGCCTGCGGCAGCATGGGCAGGGAAAACCGCAAAAAGCCATAGCCCCCCATTTTCAAAAGAACACCCGCCAAAATCACGGATCCCGCCGTGGGGGCCTCAACGTGGGCATCGGGAAGCCATGTGTGAAAGGGCACCATGGGAATCTTCACCGCAAAAGCGGCAAAAAAGCCCCACCACAGCCAACCTTGCAGGGATGGGGAAAGCAGGGCTGGCGCCCCCTTCATTAAATCGGGAATGCTGCTGCTGCCCGTGGTTTTGTAAAGGACAATCAACCCCACCAGCATCAGGATGGACCCCAAAAACGTGTACAAAAACAACTTAAACGTGGCATAAATCCGGCGATAGCCCCCCCAAATCCCAATAATCAGGAACATGGGAATCAGAACGCCCTCAAAGAAAATATAAAACAACACCAGATCTAGGGCGCAAAACATCCCGATCATGAACGTTTCCAGAATCAAAAAGGCCGCCATGTACTCGCGCACGCGGTGTTTGATGCTGTTCCAGCTGGCCAGAATACAAAGGGGCACCAACAGGGCCGAGAGCAACACAAAACACAGCGCGATCCCATCCACCCCCATGTGATACGTCAGGCCCAAGGATGGAAACCATGTCACCTGCTCAATAAATTGAAAATTCGCGGCATTATCCCCCGAAACATCGAAATGCAGGCCCACATACACCGCCAAAGCCAGCACGATCAACGACACAAACAGGGCCAAAACCTTCACGTTTTCATCCAAACGGGCGCGGGAATCAGACCCGCTCAGCACAATCCCCAAAACCCCCAGCAAGGGCAGATAGGTCATCATCGATAAAATACCCATTATACCCCCACCCCGCGCACAATCACATACAGCATCACCATACTGGCACCGGCAAACAACACCGCCCCGTAAAACGGCAACTGCCCCGTTTGAAAGCGGGATAAACGGGCGCCCAGACTTTGGGACAGCGCCACAGCCCCGTGGGGCCCAAAGGCGTCAATCACCCCCGCATCCACACCCGAGGAAAAAAACCGCCCCAAGGCCCGCGACGGCCTGACAAAAAGAAAGTGATACAACTCATCCACATACCACTTGTTGTAAACAAACCGATACACAGCCCCCAATCCATCCACCAAACGCCGACGCAAGGCGGGATTGTAACGATACAGGAACCAAGACAACGCAATACCAAAGGCGGCCAGCTCCAAAGGAAACCACTTCACCCATGCGGGCACATGGTGGGCGGCCTCAATAATGTCATAGGCTTGGGACACGGCCAAGGTACCCTGCCAAAACGCCCCGCGATCATGGCCCACAAAGGCCTCGTACCCCACATATCCCGCCCCAATGGCCCCCAAGGACAGCACCAACAGCGGAACAATCATCACGGCTGGCGATTCGTGGGCGTGGGCCATGACTTTTTCGTCGGCCCGTGGCTTGCCATGAAAGGTCAGGAAGATAACGCGCCAACTGTAAAACGCCGTCAAAAACGCAACAAAGGCCCCCACGCCGTAGGTTAGATAGGCCAGAGATCCCTGCGAGGCAAAGAGCGATTCCAGAACAATATCCTTGGAATAATACCCCGCAAACGGGAAAATCCCCGATAAAGCCAAAGTGCCCACCAACATCATCCGATACGTCCACGGAATCACCGTCCGCAGGCCGCCCATCATGCGCATATCTTGCTCATGGGACAGGGCATGGATCACCGAACCAGCGCCCAAAAACAACAACGCTTTAAAAAACGCATGGGTAAACAAATGGAACATGGCCGCAGGATAAGCGCCCACGCCCACCGCCATCATCATGTACCCCAACTGGCTGCAGGTGGAATAGGCAATCACCCGCTTTATGTCGAACTGCGTCATACCCACCGTGGCGGCAAACAGGGCCGTAGCCATGCCCACCAGCAAAATCACCTGCTGGGCCAGCGGCGCCAGCTCCAGCAAAGGGGAGACACGACACATCAAAAACACACCCGCAGTCACCATGGTGGCGGCGTGAATCAGGGCAGACACGGGGGTTGGGCCCTCCATGGCATCGGGCAACCACACATGCAAACCCAGCTGGGCCGATTTCCCCACCGCCCCCACAAACAACAACAGGGCGATAAAATCATATACGGGCAGGGACGCGCCCGCAAAACTCACCACCTGACCCGCAACAGAGGGGAGGGCGGCAAACAACGCATCAAACTGTACCGTGCCAAAATGCAGGTAAACCGCAAAAATCCCCAGCGCCAGCCCCAAATCCCCCACACGGTTGACCACAAAGGCCTTCATGGCCGCCGCGTTGGCCGATGGCTTTTCATGCCAAAACCCAATCAACAGGTACGACGCCAAACCGACGCCTTCCCAACCAAAAAACAGCTGCACCAGATTATCCGCCGTCACCAGCATCATCATGCAAAACACGAACAGGTTTAAATACGCCATAAACCGCTGCGGCGAAGCATCATGATGCATATACCCCACCGCATACACATGCACCATCAGGGCCACCGAGGTAATCACCAGCATCATCACGGTGGACAAGGGGTCCAGCCGCAGCGCCCACGCAATATCCAGCCCTGCTGTTTGAATCCACGGGGCCAAAATGTGTGTTTGCGGATGCCCTAAAACAGCCACATCATAAAACAACCACGCCGAGGCCGCCGTGGACACCGCCATAGCCGTAATCGTGATAAAATTCGTCAGCCCCACACCCAACGACCGCCCCCACAGCCCCGCCACTAAAAAGCCAAAAAGCGTAGAAAAAACAGAAATTTCAACCATGCTCATCTGGTGTGTTATCCCTTAAGTGTATCCATGGCGGCCACATCCACCGTGTGATGACGGCGGAAAAAGATCACCAGAATGGCCAGACCAATGGCCGCTTCGGCGGCGGCCACGGTGAGGATGAAAAAACTGAAAATCTGCCCCTCAACATTCCCGTGGGCCACGGAAAAGGCCACAAAGTTGATGTTCACCGCCAGCAAAATCAGCTCCAGCGCCATCAGCATGCTCAACACATGGCGGCGATTCAGAAAAATCCCCATGGCCCCAATGACAAACAACAGGGTAGAGAGCAAAAAATAATGCACAATGCCCACGGGCTGCAACAATACATCCAGCATTTACAGCACTCCTTCCCCGCTTGGGGGCTTAGCGAGGGTTACGGTATCCTCGGCACGTCGGGCGTTTTGTTGGGCAATAACCTGACGACGAACCCCAGAACGCTGGCGCAGTGTCAACACAATGGCCCCGATCATGGCTAACAGCAAAATCATCCCTGCCGCATAAAACAACGGGGCGTAGGTGGTGTACAGCACCATCCCCAGCGCACGAACATTATCCCCCTGCGCGGGCACCAGTGCCCCCATGGCCCCCGCCCCCAACTGGGGGGGGTGATAGGCCACGAGGGCCAGAATCTCAATCACAAACACCGCCGCAAAAAAGATCACCCATTTTTTATGCGGTGCCACAGCCGCGCGAAGGGCATCGCGATCCACATCCAGCATCATCACCACAAACAAAAACAAAACCGCCACCGCCCCCACATACACCACAATCAGCATAAAGCCCACAAACTCCGCCCCGATCATAATCAACAGGGCCGCCGCATTAAAAAATGCAAAAATCAACGATAACACGGCATGAACCGTATGCCGCGAAAACACGACCCCCAACGCCCCCAGCAGCAGAAAGAACGAAAAAAAGGAAAACAATCCCAGCATCGGCCCCAAAGTCCCTTTTTTTTAAGGATTCTTTTTGTTCATGTATTCAAAAAACGGTGAATCCGGCGACAAAACCAAGGTGGTGTCGGGGCGGGCCAGTGATTTCCGATAAGCCTCCAGCGAGCGGTAAAAGGCATAAAACGCGGGATCCGCATTAAACGCCGCCGCATAAATGGCAATGGCTTTGGCATCGCCTTCCCCCCTAGCCTCTTGGGCCTTGCGAGAGGCCTCGGCAATCAAAACCGTGCGCTCTTTATCGGCCTTTGACCGAATTTGCTGGGCTTCTTCTTCCCCTTGGGCGCGGAATTCACGGGATTCTCTTTCCCGCTCGGACCGCATACGGGCAAAGATGGACTCGCTGGTTTCCTGCGGCAAATCGGCCCGCTGGATGCGCACATCCACCAACTGAACGCCTAGGGTTTGAATTTCCGTGTTCATGTTATCCCGAATGCGAGCCATGATGGCTTCCCGCTTGTCAGAGAGAACATCCGTCAGAGCGTAACGCCCCAAGACCTCCCGCATAGTAGAATTGATCCGATCACCCAAGTTGGCATTGGCGTTTTCCAGACTGCGCAGGTTTTGGAAAAATTTCAGCGGGTCCGATATTTTAAAATACGCAAAGGAATCCACGTTCAACCGTTTCTGATCCGCCAAAATCACCTGCTGCTGCGGCGGTGAGATAAACAGCGCCTGCTTGGGGTAATACACCACGGACTGCAAAAAGGGCACCTTGGCCTTTAGCCCAGGCTCCAGATGGGCGGCTTTGACCTCCCCGAATTGGAACACGATGGCCTGTTCCCGCTCATCCACGGTGAACAGAGTTATGGGCAGGATAAAGGCCAGCACACCCAAAACAATAAAAATCACAGGGGTTTTCATGGTTGACCTCCCGCAGGGGTTGACGGCACCGCGGGCGCGGCTTTTTTCTGAATCTCAGGCAGGGGCAGATAGGGCACCACGCCCGTGCCGCCGCCTTTGCCGTCCACCACCACAGTTTTGGCATTTTGCAGGATTTCTTCCAGCGTTTCCAAATACAAACGGCGGGACGTGACGTCTTTGCTGTCTTTATAGGCGTTGTACACGGCGGTAAACCGTTTGGCGTCCCCCTCGGCTTTGCTGACCACCTGCTGGCGATAGGCTTCGGCCTCTTGGACCAATTTCACGGCTTCCCCTCGGGCCACGGGCAAGATCGAATTGCGGTACGCTTCGGCTTGGTTACGGCTTTTTTCCTTGTCCGCGCGGGAGCGCTGAACGTCGTTAAAGGAATCAATCACCGACGGCGGCGGCGCCACGTCCAACAGCTGAACGTTTTTCACCAAAACCCCCGTGCCGTAACTGTCCATACGGGTTTGAATGGCGGCTAGGGCCTCTTGCTCGATTTCACGGCGGCGCTCGGTCAGGGCAGCCACGATGGGCTTTTTGCCCACAACCTCACGCAGGACACTTTCGGATACGGTCTTAACCGCAACCTCGGGGTCGCGCACATTAAACAGATAATCCCCGCCGCTTTTGATGCGCCAGAAGACAATAAAATCAATATCCACGATGTTTTCATCACCCGTGAGCATCATGCCCTCGTCCGGCACATCTTCCCGCGCACTGCGATCTGCGTAATCGCTAGCAAAACGACTGCCGCCGCTGGATGCGGGACGAAAACCGATGGTGATCCGATTTTCCCGCGTCACTACGGGACGCTCCACAGAGCCGATGGGATAGGGCCAATAATAATGCAATCCAGGGGGGGAGGGTTCAGCCTCGTTGGTCCAGCGCCCAAACAGCATTTCAATGCCCACCTGATCGGATTCCACGCGATAAAACCCCGACAACAACCACAACGCCACCGAGGCCATCAGCAGCAGCACCACCAAATTGCCCGTGTAACCGCCACTGGGCAGGGGGTTTTTGAAATTGCCCTTGAGTTTGCGGATCAGATCCTCAATATCTATAGGGTCTCTGGATGAAGGGGGGGGGCCGCCAAAGGGGCGTTTTGGGCCACCGCCACCGCCGCTGTATTGCCCCCAAGGGCCGCCGCTGTTTGTCATTGTGGGTTTCCTACCTTATGGGTTTCCTGCAGAACTGAAAACAATGGTCCTATTTGGACCACCGAAGGCCGCCCTGTCAACACCCCAAACACCGCCCCCCCAAAAAAACCTGTTTTGTGGCGGGAAAGACGCATTGCATTCCCTAAAAAAATGGGGTATGCAGAGCCCAACACCCTGTCAGTGCTGCCGTGGCTCAGGGGTAGAGCACGTCCTTGGTAAGGACGGGGTCGGAGGTTCGATTCCTCTCGGCAGCACCAGGGGTTTCAACAAACACGACAACAAAAAATTGCGGCTTTCACAAAAAAGATAAACGCTTGTCATCCTGCAATCACATCAAGATTCCCGCATTTTAAGAGGCACGATCAAGCAAGTCCCCTGATGGTACCCCCAAAGCCTCCGCAAGGTTCATCAAAACGGTGACGGAAAAATTTTTGTGGCCGTTTTCGATTTCGGAAAGATAGCTGCGATCCATATCGCATAAACCCGCAAGGTCTTCTTGGCTAAGTCCCTGTTCCTTACGTTTTTGGGCAATGCGTTGGCCGATAAGGGTTAATGGTGTCATCCGCCCATTGTTGGCTATTGCCAACTGAAAGTCCGTAGGCTATAATCCACAAATCATCATAAGTCGTGACCAAAAGGGTTATTCTATGGCAATCATAAAGGGAAACGAGCTACGTAAAGTAGTTTGCGTGGCAGTGTTATCAGTGTTTCTTTCGTCTTGCTCTGCTGTTATGGCGGCTAGGGGGTCGAATCCTCCAGATTTAGGGGCGGTGTCTACGAACAAAAAACGCTCAGAAATAGAAGTTCACTTGGGCGCTCCCATAAAAACAACAACACTAGCGAATGGGGATAGAATTGATGTTTATCAATATGAAATTGGGAATGAACCAAGCCCTGGTCGCGCTGTTGGGAACGCTGCTTTAACGTTGGTGACATTTGGTCTTTGGGAAATTGCAGGAACACCCATCGAAGCATCGGCAGGGGATACATACACTGCGACAATTACCTATGATAAAAATGATGTGGTCAAAGATATAAAAACCCTGAAAGTATCTTCTTGAATGCCCCTCAAAAAATTTTTAGTTGTTTCGTTGCTGCTACTTTCTGGTTGTGCATCCGAGGCCAATTTTAGGAACATGCTCACCACATGGCAGGGACAACATGTTGATAATTTGGTAAGTTCTTGGGGACCGCCCGCATCGTCTTATCCACTATCCTCTGGTGGTCAAGTCTTGGAGTATAAATTTTGGCAATCTGGTTCAATTCCTATAACGCTACCAACAACCCAGGAAACGTATCACACTGGAAATATGAAGACTCAGGGATGGGGAATAGGGTCAGATTATTCTTCAACGTATTCTGGTACTTCAACGTATTCTGGTACGTCAACAACCTATGGCAATCAAACGACGTATTATAATTATTACAACTATTGCAATATCTTAATAACGACGAACGATTTGGGTTATATTGAAAAATATCAATACCAAGGCAATGATTGCAAAATGTAAACTATCAAAATCTAACTCACGTCCGCCTATCGCGCCCTCACCGAAACCCTCATCTCCCAAGTCTATGATCTGGGCTTTTTGGGGGTGTGAGGGGGTCCAAGGTCAGGATATCCAGCCAAACTGGCTCCGCCGTGCAGCGACAGCCGTAAGGTAGGGAGTGATGAGTGGTGAGTGGGAGTAGATGGGTCTTGTTTTATAAAACTTTCTACTCCCTACTCACCACCCCCCACTCACCAAATCCCCCACACCCCTTCATCCAGCAGCCAAATCAGCACCCAATACGCCGTTTCAAACGACAGCCGCGGCAATCCAGTCTTTCCCGTGGTGGCATGTCTGGATGGATTCCTGCTTCGTTCCTTGCAGTCGCCATGACAAAGGTTCTGCGGACGTGCTATACAGGCGCTTATCATCACCTGCGCCCCTATGCCCACAGTGCCCGCTATGTCCCCAGTCTCTCCCCCGTTTGACCATATTCGATCGGTGCGTTTGTATCATTTTCGCACCTATCAAGACCGCGTGTTGTCCATCCACAGCCCCCGCGTTATGATTGCGGGCCCCAACGGGTCGGGGAAAACCAATGTGCTGGAGGCCCTCTCCCTCTTCACCGTGGGTACGGGGCTGCGGGGGGCAAAATTGCGGGCCATGCAATCGACGCACCATACAGCCCCTTGGGCGGTGTATCTGGAATGGGCGGGGGCGGAGGGAGAGGCCCCCCTCACGCTAGGCACCGCCATGGACGCCGAAGCCCTGAACCACGGCAAAGAACGCCGTCTGCTGCATATTCATCGGGAACATGCGCCCCAACAGGCCCTGTCCGATCACCTGAACATCGTCTGGCATGTCCCCAAAATGGATCGCTTGTTTGGGGAGGGCACCACAGAACGCCGGCGATTCTGGGACCGTGTGGTGTATGGGTTTTATCCCGATCACCTAACGCATCTGCGCCTGTATGAAAGCGCCCGCCGCGAACGTGCGGCCCTGTTTGAACGTCAGATCACCGCCGAGGCTTGGCATAAAAGCCTCGAAACCCTGATGGCGGAAAAGGGGGTGGCCATTGCGGCTGCGCGTTTGGATGTGGCGCGGATTTTAAACACCTGCCCCCTGTCCACCCCGTTTCGCTATGCCCCCGTGACCTGCACGGGATGGATTGAGGACGCCCTCACCGCTGGCCAAAGTGCCCTGTTCGTTGAGGACGCCTATCGCCACCACCTGCAAACGCTGCGCTCGCTGGGCAAAACCGAGGGGCCCCACCAGTCCGTTCTCTCCGCTTTTGATCATCACAAACAGGTGGATGCGGCCCTGTCCTCCACAGGGGAGCAAAAACTCTTTGTCCTCAGCCTGCAACTGAAAATCGCCCATCTGCTGGCGGCACGTCGGCGAACGCTGCTGTTGCTGGATGATGTGACCTCCCATCTGGACCCACGCCACTGCCAAGCCTTATCCGAGGCCTTGAACGCCGCCCCCTTCGTCACATGGTTGTCCACCGTCAACCCCGAAAATCTGGGGTCTTTTGATGCACAGCGCATGGATTTGGGATAGGTAGTTTTTTGTCGGGCCGAGCAAAAAAAAACCCCGCAGCGACTGCGGGGTTTTTTGATTTATCGCATGGCGGCGATAATCCAAATTACACCCCACAGTGTGAGGGTGAGTGGGGACGCACCCCGCCACAGCAAAAAGAGATACCCAATTATAAAAATTGGGGTGAAGTGTCTCATAAAACCTCTTAATAAACTTCCTAATTATTAACAAAACATAATTGACATAGGATGTGACGCCTATCACAGTCTTCTGCAATTTTTTTCATGTGGGGCGGGGGTACCACTGATCTGCGATGCCTGATCTGTGATGCTGTCCATGGGGGGGGTGGGTGTCCCCCCAGCGGTGCCCCCCATACCTCCGCCGCGCTGTTGACTCTTGGGGCGGGGCAGGGGATAAGACTAAGAGTCACCCCACACACCGCCGAGGTTTTTATGCGCACCCGCTTTGCCCCCTCCCCAACAGGTTTTTTGCATTTGGGGGGGGCACGGACCGCCCTATTTAACTATTGTTTGGCCAAACATCACGGGGGGGTGTTTTTGCTTCGGATCGAGGATACGGACCATCAGCGCTCCACCGAAACCGCCAAAGAGGCCATTTTGGATGGATTGACTTGGCTGGGCTTAACGCCCGATGAACCCACCGTCTATCAAAGCATACGCGCCCCCCGTCATGCAGAGGTGGCCCATCAGTTGCTGGCCCAAGGCCGCGCCTATCGGTGTTATGCCACGCCCGAGGAACTCGAGATCATGCGGGAAGAGGCCAAAGCCACGGGTCGTCCCGTGCCCTATGATCGCCGCTGGCGGGATGTGCCTGAAAAAGACCACCCGACGAATCGCCCCTTTGTGATTCGCCTCAAAGTTCCCCTGACTGGTGAAATGACGTTGTTGGATCATGTGCAGGGGGCTGTCAGTCTGCGGTATGATCATTTGGATGATATGGTGTTGCTGCGGGCGGACGGCACCCCCACCTATATGCTGGCGGTGGTGGTGGATGATCATGATATGGGCATCACCCACATCATGCGGGGGGACGATCATTTGAACAATGCCTTTCGCCAGCGTGCACTGTTTGATGCGCTGGATTGGCCCATGCCACAGCTGTATCATATCCCCCTGATTCATGGCCCTGATGGGGCCAAGCTCTCCAAACGTCACGGCGCTGTGGCTATTCAGGCGTACCGCGATCAAGGCATTCTGCCCGAGGCCATGATTAACGCCCTGTTGCGCTTGGGTTGGGGGCATGGAGATCAGGAGATTTTCTCCCTCAACGATGGCATTGCCCATTTTGATGGGCGTCATTTGGGTCGTGCCCCGTCCCGTTTTGATCCGCAAAAGCTGTTGTCGCTCAATGCCCATTATCTGCGCACGGTGGATATGATGGATCGGGTGGCCCCTTTGCTGGCGCCCCAGTATCCCGATGCTACGCCGCGCCACTGGGATTGGTTGCGCCAGATGTTGCCGCATTTGACCCAGCGGGCCGAGCGTTTGGGGGACGTTGTGGCCCTGTGCCACCCCTATATGTGCCGCCCTGAAAAGGGGGAGGGCTGGACCCCCGCCCATGCCGCTATGGCGGATCAGATTGCCCCCTTTCTGGCGTCTCTGCCCCCCCATCACTGGACGGAAGAGGGCTTGAGCCATGCCCTGAAAGGCTGGGCGACGGATCAGGGAAAAAAACTGGCAGATGTGGCCATGCCCCTGCGTATTGCCATGACGGGCAGCACAACATCCCCCAGCGTGTTTGCCATTTTGGCCATTTTGGGACGGGACGAGGTCTTGGCCCGCCTCTAGGGCGTCCACCTAGGGCACTAGCGGTTAAGCTCCCCCCCTACCCCAAAACAATAAACTGGACCGTTTCCGCGATGTTGGTGGCACGGTCCCCCACGCGTTCAAAGTTTTTCGCAATGAAAATCAAGTGCGTGCACAACTGAATGTCGTTGGGGTGGGTTTGCATATAGGACATGATTTCTGTCAGCAGGGCATTATAGGCATCATCCAAAACGTCGTCTTTGGCCTCAACGCTTTTGGCCAATTCGATATCCTGATTTTGATAGGATAACAAAGCATCTCGCAAAATAGGCTCTGCAAGGCGAGCCATGGCCAAAACGGCCTGTGTCGGGCCCAATTCTTCGCCGGCGTTGATTTTGCTGGCACGCTTGGCGATGTTGGCGGCGTAATCCCCCATGCGTTCAAGATCACGGGCGATCTTCATGGTGCCAAGGACCAAACGCAAATCCGAGGCCATGGGCTGTCGCAAAGCCAGCATTTTCAGGCCCTGTTGGTTGATGGCATGTTCCAGCGCATTGACATCTTGATCCCGCTTTGATGTTTCGATGGCGATGTCATTGTTACGAGCTTGCAGGGCTTCGGCGGACAGGCGCAGTTGCTCCTCAACCAAGGCCCCCATGGCCACGCAATCCCCCGTCATTTGGGAGAGGGCCTGATCGTAGGATTTAACAGTGTGGCTTTCGTACGCGGTCACGGGATCACCCTTGTCTGCAAGGTTATTGTTCTCAGCCTCACTTGAGAGGCTCTTTGAAACAGCGTATCACGAAAGCTTTAAAAAACCAAAACTTTCTCTGATACGCCCCATGGTGTTTTCAGCGTTTTCAATGCATCGGGATGCATGTTCCGCCAACAGGGCTCGCAATGCCTGAGGGTCAGATAATCGATCCTGAATCCCCCGACGAATGGGGGCGATGTGCTGGATTAACACCTGCGTTAAATCATCTTTTAAAACAGAAAACGTTTGTCCGGCGTAGCTTTGCAACGTATCAGGCAGGCTGCGATTTTCCAAAACGGACAGGATAGTCAGCAGATTTTTGGCCTCTGGCCGATGGTCCAAACCCGCAACATCACTGGGCAGCGCGTCGCTATCGGTTTTGGCGCGGCGGATTTTTTGGGCAATGGCGTCATCGTCGTCGGTAAGGTGAATTCGGCTGGCGTCAGAGGGGTCCGATTTGCTCATTTTTTTTGTGCCATCGCGCAGGCTCATGATGCGGGGGGCCACTTTGGACACCATGGGTTCGGGAATGACCAAAAGGTCTTTGTGATAGGCCCGATTTACTGCCGCCGCGATATCGCGGGCCAGTTCCAGATGTTGTTTTTGATCCTCCCCCACGGGGACATGGGTAGCGCCGAACAGAACAATATCGGCGGCCATCAACACGGGATAGGCATACAGGCCCAAAACGGCCTGATCTTTGTTTTTTCCAGCTTTGTCCTTGAACTGCGTCATGCGGTTCAGCCAACCCATGGGGGTGTGACACGACAACAGCCACGCCAGCTCCGCATGGTGAGGTACCGCGCTTTGGGGATAAATGGTAACGCGCTGCGGGTCCAGACCACAGGCCAGATAGGTGGCCGCCGTCATCAGAACGGACTGGCGCAGGGCCTCTGGATCTTGAAATACGGTGATGGCATGCCAATCGACAATACAAAAGGTACAATCCGCAATGGCCTGTAGCTCTTTCCACGCCACAATAGCCCCCAGATGATTGCCCAAGTGTAAAGCCCCTGTGGGCTGAATGCCTGAAAAAACGCGCATCATAACGGCAGGTTACATGGAATCTTCGATGGGGCCATCATCAAATAGGGCGGGGGCCTCCAGAGGCTGATCTTCGGTCCCTGAGAGGGACGGCAGGGGGCGGGGTTGTTCATCATCAAAAGAGGGGCGGGGTTGACGATCCCCCAAGGCCCGATCACAGGCATTGATGACCCGTTGATAGTGGTCTGCATGTTGAAAATGATTTTCCGCCCGCGTTTCATCCCCCGAAGCCAAAGCATCCCGCGCCAGATCCAAATGGCGGTTCAGGGCATTTTGGGCATTGTTGCGGGTTTTGCGATCAAATTGCTCTTGCGAGGCAAAGGATGGGCGTCTAGGGCCATTGTTATAATTGCCGTGGTTGCCGCTAGGGCGACGACGAAACCGTTTCATGGGGTTGTGCTTGTTGGTCGGGGTGTTCATGCTTGGGGATTCAACTTCAAATGTGGGGGAGGATTTTTAAAGAGATATGATAACACACCGATCCCGATTTTCCAAATCTTTTTCTATGCCGTGGATTTTTAAGTCCTTTTTTTGGGCGATGTTGCCCACAGCCTCTGCCTGTGTGTTCCCAATTTCCAAAAATGCCATGCCCGTGGGGGCCAGCAGGCGTTTGATGTGGGGCATCAGGGCTTGATAGGCTTGCAGGCCATCCGCCCCCCCATCCAACGCCATCATGGGGTCGAACACGCGCACCCCCACATCCAGCGTTTCGCAGACCTTTGTTGGGATATACGGGGGATTGCTGAGAATGATATCAAACGTCCCCGCTAAACTGTCGCCCCAGTTCCCCTGAACCCACAGGGGAAAACGCCCGAGGCGTTCCCCATTGCGTTGCGCCACCTTTAGGGCCCCCGCGCAGCAATCCACCCCGATGCCTTGGGCGTTGGGATATTCCCCCATCAGAGACAACAGCAAACACCCGCTGCCTGTCCCCAAATCCAAAAGACGATATGGGGCCCCACGATCAGGGTAATGGTTTAAAACGGCGGTTATTAAGGTTTCCGAATCGGGGCGGGGGTCCAAAACGTCATGAGTGGTGAGAAAATCGTCTTTCCAAAAAGAGCGCTTTCCCAAAATCTTGCTGATGGGCTCCCCCATATCCAGACGGCTTTTCAGGGCATAAAAGTGTTCTGCTTGCGGGGGTGTTAGGGCATAATCTGGATTGTGCAGACACCACAGGCGGGATTGCCCCAAACAATGGGCCAGCAACCGACGCAGAGCATCGCCCTGAACATCACGGACACGGATCTGGTCAACGGAGGACATCTGGTGTATAGTCTAGATTCAAAAAGTTTCTCCATCGGATTCTATCATGTTTATTCAAACGCAAGATACCCCTAATGCCAACACCATGGCGTTTTTTCCGGGCCGCGTGATCCTTGAGAAGGGCACACAGGATTTTCAACAGGCGGCCGATTGCCAACATGCCCCCCTCGCCCGTCGCCTGTTTGGGGTTGAAGGGGTCGCGGGTGTGATGTACGGCTTTGATTTTATTTCTATCACCAAGGCCCCCGATCAGGATTGGGCCTACTTAAAGCCGCTGGTACTGTCCAGCATGGTGGATCATTTCTTGGCGGGGTTGCCTGTTTTAGAGGACAACGGGGAGAGCCCCGAAGACGCCAACGCAGACGACACCAGCATCGTTAAAGAAATCAAGCATCTGCTGGATACCCGCGTGCGTCCCTCTGTGGCGCAGGATGGGGGGGATATTGTGTTTGATCGGTTTGATGCGGACACGGGGGTGCTTTTTTTGCATTTGCGGGGGGCCTGTTCGGGGTGCCCCAGTTCCAGCATGACCCTGAAATCTGGCATTGAAAACATGATGCGGTATTATATTCCTGAGGTTTTGGAAGTCCGCGCGGCCTCTGACCTGTAACCCCTATCCATGAAGGCGTGTTTATGACGTTGTCTGTTCCCTTGTCCGATGATGTTTTGGATCATCTGTTTTACAAAGCCCGCTCCTTTACGGCTTGGCAAGACAAACCCGTGTCTCTGGAAACGTTAAAGACGCTCTATGACTTGGTGAAAATGGGCCCCACCAGTGCCAACAGCTGCCCCCTGCGGATTGTGTTTTTAACCACAGAGGCCGCCAAAGCGCGCCTGTTGCACCACCTGCACGAGGGCAATGTTGCGCAAACCAAAACCGCCCCCGTTGTGGCCCTGCTGGCCAATGATATGGATTTTTCCCAGCATTTCCCCGCCCTGTTTCCGGCGGCCCAAGCGTGGTTTCAGGGCAATGCCCCTTTGATCGAGGAAACGGCCATGCGCAATGCCTCCATGCAGGGGGGCTATTTCATTATGGCCGCGCGGGCCTTGGGACTGGATTGCGGCCCCATTTCGGGCTTTGATGCCGAGGGGGTGAACCGAGACTTTTTTTCCGAAAGTCCCTACACGTCTTGGAAAATCAATTTTTTATGCAACATCGGTTACGGCGATGCCCGCACACTCAAGCCCCGCTTGCCAAGGCTGCCGTTTGAAACGGCGTGTCAGGTGGTGTAGGGAACACATGCGGTTGGTTTGGTTAAAAAATTTCATAGATGTTTGCATAGGGAGATCCGACGGGAACAAAAAACTTTCCCAAAACCTCATTTAAGGTTTTGCTAAACAGATTCGTGTTAGGGTATAAGAAGAAAAAACGAGGACACATTCTGTTATGTCGAAGAAAACCGAAGGCAAAGAAACCCTCTATTGCTCGTTCTGTGGCAAGAGCCAGCATGAGGTGAAAAAACTCATTGCCGGCCCGAACGTGTTCATTTGCAATGAATGCGTGGACTTGTGTACGGATATCATCCGCGAAGAAGCGGGCGTACCTTTGTTGAAAAGTAAGGATGGCGGCGTCCCCTCCCCACGGGAAATTCAGGGGGTTTTGGATGATTATGTCATTGGTCAGGCACGAGCCAAACGGGTTTTATCCGTGGCCGTGCACAACCATTACAAACGCATCAGTCATGCAGGATCCCAAAGCGACGTAGAACTGGCCAAATCCAACATCATGCTGATTGGCCCCACGGGATGCGGAAAAACCTTACTGGCCCAGACTTTGGCGCGCATTATTGACGTTCCCTTCACCATGGCCGATGCCACAACCCTAACCGAGGCTGGTTATGTGGGGGAGGATGTGGAAAACATCGTTCTGAAATTGCTTCAGGCCGCCGATTACAACATCGAACGCGCCCAACGGGGCATTGTTTATATTGACGAAGTGGATAAAATCTCCCGCAAATCCGACAACCCTTCCATCACCCGCGATGTGTCTGGTGAAGGCGTCCAGCAGGCCCTATTAAAATTGATGGAAGGCACCGTGGCCTCTGTTCCCCCCCAAGGGGGACGCAAACATCCACAGCAGGAATTTTTGCAGGTGGACACATCCAACATCTTGTTTATTTGCGGCGGGGCGTTTTCAGGATTGGAAAAAATCATATCCCAGCGAGGCAAAGGATCGGGCATTGGCTTTGGATCGGATGTTCGCGCCCCTGACGAGCGCCGCACTGGGGACGTGATGAAAGAGGTAGAGCCCGAAGATTTGGTCAAATATGGCTTAATACCCGAATTCATTGGCCGTATGCCCGTCATTGCCACCTTAGAAGACTTGGACGAAAAGGCCCTGATTCAAATCCTAACCGAGCCCAAAAATGCCTTGGTGAAGCAGTATCAGGAGCTTTACAAAATGGAAAACGTGGCCCTAACCTTTACAGAATCAGCACTGACCGCCATTGCCAAAAAGGCCAACAAGCGCAAAACGGGTGCGCGCGGTCTGCGATCCATTATGGAAGCCGTTTTGCTGGATTCCATGTTTGATCTGCCTGATATGAAGGACGTTCATGAAATTGTCATCAATGATGATGTGATTGAGGGAAAAAGTGAGCCCATCAAAGTCCTGTCAAGTCACGGCGACATAGATATCGAGAAAAAAACGCGCCCCAAACCCGCAAAAACCCACTAAGGTTTTCACATCATGCGCATTCTGGCCGATCGCGGGGGGACCTTTACGGACATTGTGTGCGTTCATGATGATGGGTCCATTGAGGCCCAAAAGGTCCTTTCGGACACTCTGGGCCACGATGACCATGCCCTGATTGAGGGGATTCGTCTTTTCAAGCCCCTCTCAGACACTCACACCGTGACAGAGATTCGTTTGGGCACCACTTTGGCCACCAACGCGTTATTGGAACGCAAGGGGTCGCCTGTGATTTTCATCACCAACACAGGCTTTGGCTCTGCCCTGCGTATTGGGGATCAAGCCAGACCGTCCCTGTTTTCCCGCCATGTTCTCAATCGCTCCCATATTCACCAAGACGTTTTGGAAATCCAAGGGCGTTTGGATGCCACAGGCCAAGAGGTTTTGCCACTGAATGAAGAGGCCACCAAAGACGCCCTAAAGGCCATCAAAGACAAAACAGAATGCCCCACCGTGGCCATTTGTTTGATTCACAGCGTGAAAAACCCCAAACATGAATTGACAGTGGGACAATGGGCCAGAGAAGTGGGCTTTAGCCATATCTATCTTTCCCATCACG
Organism: Alphaproteobacteria bacterium; assembly: GCA_947458235.1. Lineage (GTDB taxonomy): Bacteria > Pseudomonadota > Alphaproteobacteria > JAJTHO01 > CANGYM01 > CANGYM01. Next base: position 3,561 of record CANGYP010000010.1, on the reverse strand, counting down.
TTGCTCCGCAATCTGGATGGTGGGCCCGCGCCAGCACAACATTGCTAGAGGCCTATTTGACCCCCGCCTTGGCGTCCTATGTCCGAACCCTCAGAAAAGACCCCAGCATTGGTAACATTCCCCTCAGGCTGATGCAGTCCCATGGGGGCTTGGCGGATGCGGCGGATGTTCGGGGGGCGCACAGTTTGCTTTCGGGCCCCGCTGGTGGATTATTTGGGGCCATCGAAGCCGCCCGCGCTGCTGGGTTGTCCAAAATTATCACCTTTGATATGGGGGGAACATCGGCGGATGTGGCCCGTTATGATGGATGTTTGGATCGTCGTTATCATACCACGCTGGACGGTATGCCCCTGTCTGTGCCCACACTGGCCATTGATACCATCGCCGCTGGCGGGGGATCGTGTTTGCATATCACAGAAGGGCGCTTTGTCGTGGGCCCTGATTCTGCGGGATCCTATCCAGGGCCTGCCTGTTACCGCAACGGGGGACCCGCAACCGTAACCGATGCCAACGTGGTTTTGGGGAAAATCCATCCGGCTTTTTTTCCCCGTATCTTTGGGGCGGATCACAACGAAGGCCTTGATAAACACGCATCCGAATCGGCTCTGGCGGCCCTGATCCTCTCTGCGGAACCATACGATAGCCCCCCAGACTTGGCCGCCGTGGCCGAAGGGTTTGTGGATGTTGCGGTTCATGCCATGGCGCGGGCCATTCATAAACTATCCGTGGCACGGGGATTTGATGTGCGTCAATATGCCCTGTGCGCCTTTGGTGGGGCCGCTGGGCAACATGCCTGCTTGGTGGCCGAGGCTTTGGGGATGAAAAAGGTTTTGATCCACCGATTTTCCAGTGTCCTGTCCGCCTTTGGCATGGGGATTGCCCCTGAATCTGTTCTGGAATCCTGTTATCTGTCTGTGCCGTTATCCAACGATAGCCACAAAGCCCTTTTTGATCATTACATCACTTTATCGGCAGTGGCGGAAAACAAACTGTCCCTTCATATGCCCGCCCACAGTGCCGTTACCGTGACAGCCACCTTGCAAATGCACGATCAAGGTAGTGATACCTGTTTGGACATTCCCTATAACCCCCATGATACGGTGGAAGATTTGAAGAGTGCCTTTCGTCGGCAGCACCGCGCTCTGTTTGGGGTCTTAGAGGATGATGTCACCCTGATGATCAAAAGTCTGATTGTTGAGGCCCGTCATGATCCCGCACCCCCTGCCTTGGCCCATAAAAAAGCCCTGCACCAAACCCTGCCCCCTATGGATCATCACACCCTTTACAGCAAAGGGCAGTGGCACCGTGTTCCCGTGTATGAATTTGCATCCTTAAATCCCAATCAGAACATTGCTGGACCCGCCCTCCTGCTGGATCAGGATACCAGTGTGGTGGTGGAGGCAGGATGGATCGCCATTGCGGATGATACGGGCGGTGTTCTGCTCCAAGATGCGCGGGGCCACGTTCACCAAGACAAACGCCCCCCCTTAACCCACGCAGACCCCGCCTTTTTGGAGATTTTCCATCATCGCTTTTCTGCGGTGGCGGAGGATATGGGGGAAACCTTGGCCAAAACCGCCCATTCCGTTAATATCAAGGAACGTCGTGATTTTTCCTGTGCCGTCTTTGACCGCGCAGGCCACCTGATTGCCAATGCCCCCCATGTTCCCGTGCATTTGGGGTCCATGGGGGCCAGCGTTCAGGCCGTTTTGGCCAGTGGCTTATCCATGAACCCCATGGATGCCTTTGTCATGAATGATCCCTATCGCGGGGGGACCCATTTGCCCGATATTACCGTCATTACCCCTGTGTTTATTGAGGGCACCGTGCGCTATTTCGTGGCCAGTCGTGGCCATCATGCCGACGTGGGTGGGATCACCCCTGGGTCCATGCCCGCCAATAGCGTTCATATTGACGAAGAGGGCGTTTTGATTCCCCCCCAAAAACTGGTAGAAGATAAAACCTTTCAGGCCGAGGCCATGCGCACCCTGTTTTCACAGGCCCGTTATCCTGCCAGAAATATCGAGCAAAATCTGGCGGACCTGCGGGCCTGTGTTGCGGCCAACCGTGCAGGGGTCAGGGCCATGCGGGAGATTGTGGATACCTACGGCACGGAAGCCGTGGATGCCTATATGGCCTTTATTTTAGAGAATGCCCAAAGCCAAGTGGCCTCTGTCCTGCGTCACCAAGCCGCAGGCTCTGCCACCGTGACCCACGACAATGGATGCGTTGTTAAAGTCAATATCACCCCCGACCCCACCACAAAACGCCTGCGCATTGATTTTTCTGGCACCAGTGACGCGGGACAGCACAACCTGAACGCCCCCTTGGCCATCACGCGGGCCTGTGTTTTGTACGTTTTACGGTCTTTGGTTTCTGAAGACATCCCCCTGAACGATGGTTGTTTGCGGGCGGTGGATTTGGTTGTGCCCGAGGGCAGCCTGCTGAATCCCCCCTATCCCCACGCTGTCAGTGCGGGAAATGTGGAAACATCGCAAATGGTGGTGGATGCCCTGCTGTTGGCCCTTGGGGTACAGGCGGCCAGTCATGGTACCATGAACAATGTTTCTTTTGGCAACGCAACCTATCAATACTATGAAACGTTGGCTGGTGGTGGCGGGGCAGGGCCCGATTTTGAGGGATCCACGGCGTATCAGTGTCATATGACCAATTCCCGCTTAACCGATGTGGAAATTCTGGAACAGCGGTTTCCCGTGCGTGTATGGGAACTGTCTGTGGCGGAAAACACGGGCGGCGCAGGCCAGCATCGCGGCGGCGACGGCATCCTGCGCGATGTTGAGTTTCTGGAGCCCATGGACGTATCCCTGATCACCAACAACCGAAAATATGCCCCCCAAGGCCTCGAAGGGGGACAGAATGGACAATCGGGCCTGAATACCTATAAACCAGCGGGACAAAGGGACAAGGTACTTGCGGGATGTTGTCACCTGTCGGTACAGGCGGGGGATCATATCACCATCCAAACCCCAGGCGGCGGCGGGTGGGGGGCTTAGGGATACCCACTCTAGGTTGTCCCCCGATCTCAGGGGCTGGGCGTTTTGTGGGGCGTGTTATGCAACTTCATAAAGTGTAGAAGCAACGTGATCATGTCCTCCTTAGCAAATTATACCATCACTTTCAAAAACATACAAATGCCCCCATGTTTTTGAAAAAATTCCCTATACAACTAGGGCGTGTCATCATTTAAGCGAGAAAGATGGATTTTTCTGGATGCTGAAGCGAGAAACTGGCAAAAAATGGTCGATATACTGGACGTATATTGACTGTTTTTTGGCAGGATTCGCAGCCCAGCATACGGGAAAAGCGGCTTTTGAGCAAATGATGACACGCCCTAACGATTGGTACTTTTTTGAAAGTGCAGGTTGATGTTTTAACTTGAAATTACAATATAAAATGTTATAATTTCAAGTATGATACCGCGTCTTGCCCATGATAGCCTGCTTACCGCGCTAAAGCGTTCCCCCGCTGTTGCCCTGCTGGGGGCACGGCAGGTGGGCAAAACGACGCTCGCGAAAACCCTCGGATCTGGGCTTGGAAAGC
>CANGYP010000009.1 GCA_947458235.1 Alphaproteobacteria bacterium | reverse complement strand
ATACCCTTTCGAAAAACCGTGGACACTCTCCTTTTTTCTTTCTTCACTTACGGCCTGCGAACCCTCGCAGACGCCTTCAAAAATACCCCCCATGCCATCAATAACCCACTGATCCTCAATGGGGTTTATGAAAGTGTACGGTAGTGAGGCTAAACAGTACAATGTGTTCAACGGTGCCTGGCATGGCTTTGGGCGTGGGCGGGATCTGAACGGGCAAAAGAGGGATTTTAGGATCAAACAAAACATGTACTTGGTGATTACGTTCCCCCGTAATAGCCAAACGACCAGAGGCGTAGACATCATGGGGCTTCATATCCAGATCCCCAATAACCTCTCGCTGCCCGTTAGGATGTAGAATAATAGTGCTAGGCCCGCGAATGGCCAGAACGGTTCCAAAGACCAAAGGACTGCTTTGGAAAATTTCTAGAGGGGCTTTTTTCTTTGGGGCTTCGGGAGGCTCAGCCACGGCTTGCCCCGCAAGGACCATCAACCCAAGCATCAGACACCACAAAAAAAGAGGCCATCGACGCATGCCGTACCATCAAATGCTATACCCCCAAACCTTGGTGTCCAAGGCAAAATGCTCATCCACATAACGCACTAGGATTTCTAGGGATTCCTCAGGGGACAAGACTTCCGTGTCAATGATGAAATCAGGCGATGGGGGCACCTCGTAGGGGGCAGAAATGCCAGTGAATTCTGGAATTTCTCCAGCGCGCGCTTTTTTATAAAGGCCCTTGGGATCCCGAGCTTCACAGGTGGCTAAGTCGGCTTTGATGTACACCTCATGAAAGGGAAGAGATCCCGCAATCTCACGCACACGGGCCCGATCCGTTAAATAAGGGGCAATAAAGGCGGTGATGACCAACATCCCAGCTTCGGCAAACAATCGGGAAACTTCGGCTACACGGCGCAGATTTTCTTGACGATCATCGGGCGAAAAGCCAAGATCCGAAGACAAATGGCGCCGAATGTTATCCCCATCCAGAACATAGACGCGGTAGCCTTTTTGAAACAACGCCTTTTCCAGCGCCAGAGACAGGGTTGTTTTTCCCGATCCCGAAAGACCCGTAAAAAACAAAATACCAGCGCGGTGGCTGTTTTGGGCTTCGCGGTGGGGCAACTCAACCTTATGTTCCACAGGCGTTAAGTAGGGGTTGTGGAGATCATGGCTGCGCTGATTGGGAAAGCCCTCTGTGCTGATGACACCGCCACCAGCAATATCATACCCATCCACCAGAACAAATCGGCCCATAGTGTCGTGACTGCGGAAATCATCTAGGGCAATTTTAGCGTGGCTACGGATGATCACATCGGCAATGGCGTGACGGGGAATCTCCGTGGTGGATTGTTCTGACAGATTGCCCATATCCACAACGCGCTCAATGGCTTCAATACGGGCTGGCAGGGCATGGGTGTGCACCTTGAGTTTGTATATGGCCCCCACACGGGCAGGGTGATTCCCCAACCAAAACAAACGGGCGCGAAACACATTGGTTTCAAAGGGCGCATGTTCGGGATGGGCGATAACCTGCCCGCGTTCCACAAACAATTGCTCATTCAGGGTGACGGCCACGGATTGGCCAGCTTTGGCGGCCAAAATGGGGGCATGGGGTTCGGGAAAAGCCTCAATGGATTTAATCTGTGTTGTTTTGCCTGTGGGGCTAATGACGATGGTATCCCCCACTCGCAAACGGCCACTTTCAATGCGCCCCGCAATAATACGGCGGTGATCGAGTTTATAAACGTCTTGAACAGGGAAGCGCAGGGGTAAATTGATCAAGGATCGACGTGCAGAGCATGCCAACATGGCCTGAACCACCGTAGGTCCATCGTACCAAGGCATGGATGGGGCGGGATCCTTTAGATTCTCCCCGCTGCGTGCGGATATGGGGATGATGGCCCGCGCCTCTAGATTCAGGGTGGAGAGGTAGGCTCTGTAATCGGCGCACAGACGCTCATACACCGCTGCGCTATAATCGACGAGATCCATTTTATTCACAATGACAATCAGCTGCTTAATGTTCAACAGCTGGGCCAAAGCCGCATGGCGTTTGGATTGTTCCTGAATCCCTTCGCTGGCATCAATCAATAATAAAGCCGCATCGGCATTGGCCGCACCAGTGATCATGTTTTTAATGAACTCTCGGTGACCTGGGGCATCAATAATGGTGTGGGTGTCTTCACCGATTTTCAGGGGAATATGGGCTGTATCAATGGTGATGCCCTGATCCCGCTCCGCCTTTAAACCGTCCATCACAAAAGCCCATTCAAAAGGCATTCCCCGCCGTTTGCACATGGCCTGAATGGCCTCCATTTTGCCATCTTTCAGATTGCCCGTTTCATAAATCAAACGGCCCACCAACGTGGATTTTCCGTGGTCAACGTGACCGATAATGGCAAAATGTGCATTCATAGTGACAAAAAAATCAAAGGTTAGCAGATGATTACAACCCATCTATACCTGAAAAGCGGACCAGCGGCAAGCAGATTGGACCGCACCCCTAAGGCATACGCATGGTTTGAATCCCCCCTAAAACGGCTTGAGTACAGCCAACATAACAATGGCCACCATCAACAGGGTGGGAACCTCGTTAAAAACGCGGTAATAACGATGGGTTTTTGTGTTTTGATTGTTGGCAAACAATCGCACGTAACGGGCGCAGAGTCCGTGAAATCCTGCCAGCAGCAGCACCAAAGTGAGTTTGGCGTGAATCCACCCTTGGGCCATCATCCCCGGAACGCCCAGCATCACCCCCCCAAAAACAAACGTCAAGATCATGGCGGGGTTCATGATGATTTTCAAAAGCTTGCGCTCCATCACTTTTAACATGGCAGATCGGTTGGATTCTGGGGGAACATCGGCGTGATACACAAACAGGCGGGGCAGATAAAACAAACCCGCCATCCACGCAATCACGCTGATGATGTGCAGGGCTTTGATGAGGAGATAATAGTCTTGGACAGAAACCATAATAGCGTTTTCCTATGATGAAGGTGTGTTTTTTTTCCGACGCTGGGACCAATGGGGCACGGTTGTTAATGCGGGGCGCGTTATGGCCAAGGTATCTTTGGGCACATTTTTTGTAATCACACTACCCGCGCCCAAATACGCCCCCTCCTGCACCGTCACAGGGGCCACAAGGGCACTGTGGGAACCCACGAAAACCCCTGATTCCAACGTGGTTTTATGCTTGTGCGTGCCGTCATAGTTACAGGTGATGGTACCCGCACCAATGTTGCAATTGTCCCCGATATCGGCATCACCCAAATAACTCAGATGTCCTGCCTTCACCCCTTTGCCCAACGTGGCGGCTTTGAGTTCCACAAAGTTGCCGATATGGGCGTCTTCACCCACGGTCGTGCCAAAACGCAAACGGGCAAAGGGCCCCACCGTGGCCCCGCGCTGAATCACACAGCCCGTCAGATGGGAAAAGCTATGAATCACCGCCCCTTCATCAACACGCACGCCCCTTCCGAAAACAACATAAGGGTGCACTTGGGTGCCCGCAGCCAAAACCGTATCAGCGGCAAAAATCACCGAAGATCCCGCCATAACCCCTGCGTTCTGATGGTGTTTTAAAAGACGAGCCTGCATAATGGTTTCTACGGCTTGCAATTCCTGCTGTGTGTTCACACCCAAAACCTCCTCAGCGGGAACAGACAGGGGACGCACACGCCCCCCTTGGGCATCAAGGACGGCAACGGTGTCAGTAAGATAAACCTCTCCCTGTTGATTCTGAGGACGCAATTCCGGCAGAACCTTGGGCAGAACCCCCGCTCGAAAGGCCATGATGCCCGCATTGAGGGGGAAATCAGGATTTGGTTTTTGTTCGGGGGACAGGTCACTGCTTTCGATGATGCGGGAAACGGTCCCATCATCCTTGCACAGCACGCGACCATAGGGATTGGGCAAGGGAGCCCGAAAGGTTAGCAACCCCATATCTCCGTCCAAAGCCAGCAAAGCCTGAACCGTGCCCATGGTTAAAAGGGGCGTATCCCCATACAAAACCAACGTTGGGGCCTGTGCCAAATGGCCAGCACCCGCCAACGCCTGTTGAACGGCATGTCCCGTGCCTTTGGGGGGATCCTGAAGGATAACGCGATGGGGAGAATCTGAAAAAAAATCCTGTAAATCCTGACTGATGACGCACGTGATGCCTTTGGGGCCCAACGATTCCGCCAAACGCAAAACGTGCCAAATCAAAGGAAAACCCGCCAAGGGATGCAAAACTTTAGGCAGAGGAGAACGCATGCGCGTCCCCTTCCCCGCCGCCAAAATGATGATATGATACGGAATCACGGCTTTTTACAGGCCTTGGATATGGCCTGATAGATTTTCAAAAATCCCTTCAAATCAAAGGTGTCCGTGGTTTTTGTCCCCTTTTGGGATGCCGATTGCACCACCAACAAATCTCCCTGCTTTAGCGCACTGATAATTTTTCTATCCTGCTTGCGATCCTCGGAAAACAGGTGCGTATCATCCCCGACCAAAGAAAAGGATTGTTTGCTCACCGTAACCTTGCCTTCAGCCCCTTTGTTGAGGGGATAGCCCATATCAAAGTACAGATCATCGAAAACGTTGCTCCCTGGGTAGTGGGTAATAAATAAAAACACATCTCCGCGTTTTGTATAATCACCTTCTGACGTTTTAGGGATTCCTGTCAAATAGCAGACTTTCTGTTTGTTTTCCGTAAAGGTGTACCCCGACCACGCCCCCTGCGCGCCCAACGCTTCGGGTTGTGACGATGCCAAGGCCTGAGCAGGAACCAAAGCAAGGACAAGAATAAAAAAAATACGATGCATCATCATGAAACCTTTGATAGTTTTTTTATTGTCACCCCGCAAACAAAACGGACTCTTTGGTTTTAATCCTTTTTGGATAAAAAGACCAGATCCTGAACGATGGCATCGGCCAACGTCTCAATGGCTTTGGTGCGGGCATCGGCCAAGCTCTGATCCGATCCGTAAGTGGACGTCACAATGTCATATCCCTGACGTTGACGCCGAGAGCGCTGGGCCAAAAGCGTGTTGTTTGACGCACGCGTCACGGTATAGGTAACATTGACCGTCAGCATGGAATACGTTGAAGAGGCCTGTTCGTTAATCGCCAGCGGCTGGCTTTCTTCAGACAAGACAGACGATAGAACCCATTCACCACCTGCACTGCCCGACTGCCCCCGCGCCTGTAAACGGGTGCGCAGAGCCTGATCCAGCAGATACCCGTATTGTCCCTCCATCTTGCCCAAAGCGATGGCAGGCAAGACTGTTTTGGCTTGGGACCCATAGACTGGCGTAAACCCACACCCCGAAAAGGTGATCCCTGCCACAATCACCAAAAACAAAGACAAAATTCTCATGACTGTTCTTTAAAATAAAGCAGGGGATCCATCAACACAATTTCCAACGTCAACACCACAACGGGATCCAGATGGGATTGGCATACCTGAACCAAAGCATTTTGAATGACTTTTAAGATTTCAGGACGGCGTCCCTGCAACAGGCGTACCTCCAAATGAACAAACGGGGCGTTGCCCTGACCAACACAAGCACTTTTAAAGGACAAGGACCGTGTTTTAACCGCGCGGGGATCGATGGTGTCTTGATAAGACAACGCATGATGCAAGGTGGGCAACCAAGAGGCAACCTCCACAGAGGCACTATGATGAATCACAAGATGAGGCATCAGACAAATGGGGTCTTGGATGAAGACGGACGCCACGCCTGATAATCAGACGCAGACGCCTGACGCTTTCTGCCCCCCAAAATATGACCTGGGGGACGCCAAGCCCCAGAAGTGCCGGTTAGATTAGGGCGATGATCCTTTTGCCAAAAGCGTTTTTTGGGTCCATCGTCAGCATGCGGCAGATCATCCGTATAATGCAACCACCCGTACCAAGGGGGGGGGACTTTAGAAGCCTCTGGCAATCCCGCATACACAACACGGCGACGCTCCCCCGTGAGGGTCTGTTTTCGGTAATAGGTGTTACCAAAAGTATCCTTTCCCACATACTGCGCAGACAACGTCAGAAAAAAACGGGTGATGCGGGCAACACACATAAAGGCTTAGGCCTCTTTGTCTTCGGGCTTAGGACGGTTTTCAACAACTTCGTCAATCAAACCAAAGGCTTTGGCGTCTTCGGCAGACATAAAATTATCCCGCTCCATGGAGGTTTCCACCACAGACAGGGGCTGGCCCGTGTGTTTAACATAGATGTTGTTAAGACGGGCTTTTAACGACAGGATTTCCTTGGCATGAATTTCAATATCCGTGGCCTGTCCCCGAAACCCACCTGAAGGTTGGTGAATCATCACCCGAGAATTGGGCAAAGAATACCGCTTGCCTTTGGTGCCCGCCGCCAACAACAGAGATCCCATACTGGCCGCTTGGCCAATGCACAGGGTACAAACATCGGGGGCAATATATTGCATGGTGTCATACATGGCCAATCCCGCTGTCACCAAGCCCCCTGGGGAATTGATATAAAGATAAATGTCTTTTTTTGGATTTTCGGATTCCAAAAACAACAACTGGGCACAAACCAGCGCAGACATCTCGTCCGTCACGGGGCCCACCAAAAAAATAATCCGCTCTTTCAGCAATCGGGAAAAGATATCAAAGGCACGCTCCCCTCTGTTGGTTTGCTCAACCACCATGGGAACCAGATTAGCGGCCACATCCAAGGGATGCACAGAAGATGAAAAAGAGGGATACATCATGGGCTAGCATTACTCCGCTAAGTTTTGCATAGATTGCAGGAAGGACGTCTGTCTTTCTAAAACAAAATCCCTAAAAAGCACATAACGGCTGGATCCGCCAATCTTTTCCAAAAGAGCATCTATGACTTTTTCTTCTAAAATGTTATTTTTAAAAGCCGTCAATTGCTGGGGATTGTTTTTTAGGAACTCAACGGCCTTAGAAAAGCGTTTTTTATCACCATCAACATCTTTGAAAATGGCCTGAGCCAAATCTTGATTGTTAACCTGAATGTCATGGGCGCGGGCGTATTTCAGAAACAAAAAGGCAAGGGCCACACGACGTCTGGCCATTTTTTCCACATAGTCCTCGTCTTCTGAATCGTCCAAATCAAGTTCGGAAGAGCCCTCTAGGATTTGCTTTTTTTCAGCCTCAATCATCACTTGAGGCAAAGGGAAAATGTAACGATTTTCAAGAATTTGCAAAAGAGAGGATCGGCGCATCGTACCCGCAAACCCACGCTTTTCCATAATCAATTCAGACTTTGCGGCGTTATAAAGACCCTTTTCAACCCCTTCAGCCTCAAAAGCTTTCTGGATACGGGCGTCTTGCAAAGGATCGGATAAGGACACAACATCCAAAACATCCACATGACGATGGTGGCTGTGGCTGTGGCTGTGGTTGTGATGATGATCGTGATCTTCGCCAACGGGCTGATCCAAATGAAAATCATCTCCAGCGGATCGCCCTAAAAACCGCTGGGACTCTGGATTGTCTTGGGAAAGGGTGACAAAAAATTGCTTATCCTCATCCTCCCCCTCGCCTGTGTCAGGATCAAAGGAAAATTCACGATAAATCACCGTGTCGCCATAATCGGCAGGACGATTGAGGGATGTTTTTTCTGAGAGCAGGAATTTAATTCTCTTCAGCCTGCCCTCAATCTGCTGCGCCGAGGGGAATAAAGTGTATTTAGGAATATCCAAAGACGTAACATCGATCAAAGGCACATCTGGGATGACTTCAATAGCGCAATACAAAACGATAGGCTCTTTTTCTCTGAAGGCTTCAATGTCAACCGTGGCAGGGCCTGCGATGTTTAAGCCATGATCGGCAATGATTTTTTTGGCTGTTTTTTCAAAAAGATCCCGAAACACTTCCCCCTTAATGCGGTCGCCATACTGGGCCTTCACAAGGGCGTGGGGCGCCTTTCCAGGACGAAAGCCATCCAGTTTAACAATTTTGGACACAGATGCGATTTTTTCCCGCTCTTGGGCCAAAAAAACATCATAGGAAACCGTGACAGAAAACTCTCTCAACAGTCCCTCTTCTTTTTTCAAAACAATATCCATGGTGTTAACTCGTCTAAAAATGGTTTTCGTGTTCCAAACAATCAGCGTATCTTTTGGTATAATCAGGTTTTGCCTCTCTAGCAAGACCCTTAAATCGACAGTATGCGTTCACCCCTTTTTCCGCAATCAGAGTGATATGGCCATTATGATGACACACCGCCACTCACCTCAGAAAACTTTGAGGAAGCGCACCCCCACCAACACAACCCAAGCCATCACAGGAATGCCCAGCAAAAAGGGCAACGGAGGCAAGGCGATGTTAAGCAAAGTTTGGAAAAACGGTACACTAAAAAACACCCCCATCAATACAGCCGTTACCATCAGGATAATTTTCAGAACGCTACCTGGGGCCATCAGGCCCTGCAGTAAGGTTGTTTTGAAACGTCGGTGACTGATTAACAACACAAGGTTGGCCGTGATCATGGCCAGCAAAGTCAGGCCGCGCACGCTGTCTTCGGGCAGGTTTTGAGAAAACCCCCACGCCGCCAAAGACGCCACGCCCAAAAGGGCCATCAGGCCCTGAGCCACCTCCCCCACCAAATGACGCTTGGACAACAGCGGTTCGTTGGGCTGGCGGGGGGGGCGGTTCATGATATCCTTTTCTTCGGTTTCAGCCTCAAAAGCCAAAGAGCACACGGGATCAATAATCATTTCCAGCAGGGCCATATGCAAGGGCAAAAACAACAACGGCCACCCCATGGGCAGGGGCAAGGCCGCCATGCCCGCAATAGGCACATGCACAGCGATGATATAGCCCATGGTTTTTTTCAGATTGTCATAAATCCGCCGTCCCAAACGGATGGTTTGGACAATGGCGGTAAAATCATCGTTCAGCAGGACCAGCGAGGCTGCCTCTCTGGCCACATCCGTGCCCCGTTGTCCCATGGCAATGCCGATATGGGCGGCTTTCAGGGCGGGGGCATCGTTGACGCCGTCCCCTGTCATGGCCACCACGTCGCCGTTGGCTTTCAGGGCCTGCACCAAGCGCAATTTTTGTTCGGGCAAAATACGGGCAAAAACCGTTGTTGTGCGCACGGCCTGTGCCAAGGCAGCATCGTCCATCTGGGACATATCCTGTCCTGTCAGGATGTTTTGAATAGGAATGCCAGCCTGATGGGCGATGGATCTGGCCGTTTCGGGGTAATCACCGGTGATCATGACAACGCGGATGCCGGCTGTGTGGGCGTCATTGATGGCTTGGGGCACCCCTGGGCGCAAGGGATCTTCCAGTCCCAACATGCCCAAAAAGGTCATGCCAAAGGCCGAGGGATCTTCGGGCATAGGTTGGCCCTCAGGCCACTGCCCCTGCGCCACCGCCAGAACCCTCAGGCCCTGCTGTGCCATAGCGTTCATATCCTCATGGACCGTTTTGGCCAGCGTTGTGTTGGCCTGACACAGGGACAAAACCGTTTCGGGCGCCCCTTTGCACGCGATGTGCAGGGTGTTTGAGGCAGGATCTTGCCACACATGAACCATGGCCGCACGGGTGGGGGTCAAGGGGTATTCTGCCACAAGTTTAGCCGTGTTGGGCATGGGGCTGGGCAAAACGGCATAAATGGCCTGCTCCATGGGGTCATGGGGGCGCGGGGCTGAGGCCTGCGCCGCCACACGGGCCAAGGCTTCACATCCAGAGGTTAGCGGATCCCCGTTTTGCCAGTGTTCCCCCCGCAGCGTTTTCAGAAATTGCACCGTCATTTTGTTTTGGGTCAGCGTTCCCGTTTTATCCGTGCATAAAACCGTGGCCGCGCCCAGCATTTCCAGTGCCGCCGCGCGGCGAGTCAACACATGCGCCCCCGCAATACGCCACGCCCCCATAACCATAAAGACGCTGAGCACCAAGGGAAATTCCTCTGGCAGCAACGACATGCCCAGCGCAATCCCGCCCAAGGTGGCCTGTAGCCAATCGTCCCGCATCAGACCGTAGAGAACAATCATCAACCCACTAAAGGCCAGCCCCCCCCATGCACAGGCCCGCACCAACTGTCGCGTTTGAGTGCGCAGGCGGGGGGGCTCGGTTTCAATGCGGTGAAGATCTTTGCCGATATGGCCGATTTCTGTATGCTCGCCTGTGGCCACGACCTCGGCCAAGGCCTGCCCGCGCACCACCAGCGTGCCCGAAAACACGGCCCCCAGATCATCCCCCCCAGGGCGGGGCAGGGCATTATCTGTGGCCAGACGTTTCCGCACGGGGACGGATTCCCCCGTCAACAGGGATTCATCGGTGAACAGATGGTGGCATTCCCGCACCAGAGCATCGGCGGGGATACGGTCCCCCTCCGCCAGAATCAGGATATCCCCGCGCACAACATCGGCCCCCGCAATGCGTTGACGGTGGCCACCGCGGATGACCAAGGCGCGGGGACTGCTGAGGGCCCGCAGGCTGGCCAGCACATTTTCGCTGCGGATTTCCTGAATAATGGCAATACCCACGGACAGAGAGGCGAAGAGCGAGAGCACCAAGGCCTCGATCCGATCCCCCAGCACCATATAAATGCCAGCTGAGGCCAGCAGCATCAAAAACATGGGTTCCTTTAAAACATCCTGCACAATAACGGACAGGCCGCGTTTTTTATCGGTGGGCAGTAGGTTTGGCCCCTCAAGGGTTAAACGGCGCTGGGCCTCGGCGTGGCTAAGGCCCAAAAACGATACCGTGGTGCTCATAATCCTGATTCCCCCATGCGCTCCCTCAAAAGGTAGGGCGTCTTTCTGTTTCGTGCAAGATGTGGCGCACGGTTGTGAGGCCTTGACGGGCAAGCCCTTTTTTCTACATCACAGGCATCCCCAAATGGCGAAAGGCACTTTCGGCCAACATGCGACCACGGGGCGTGCGTTGAATCAGGCCTTGTTGGATCAAAAAGGGTTCAATAACATCCTCTAGGGTATCCTTGGCCTCACCCAAGGCCGCTGCCAGTGTTTCAATGCCCACGGGCCCCCCCTGATAATGGCCAGCAATGATGGATAAATACCGGCGATCAAAGGCATCCAAGCCCAAGTCGTCCACATCCAGCGCCCGCAATGTTTCATCCACATGGTCTGGCAACAAATGCGACTGGCCCGAAAGGGTATAAAAATCCCGAATCCGCCGCATCAGACGTCCCGCAATCCTCGGCGTCCCACGGGAACGTCGGGCCACGGCCATAGCAGCATCAGGATGCATGGACAGGTCCCACTTGGATGCGGCCCTCTGCACAATGCGGCATAAATCTTGGGGTTCGTAAAATTCCAAGCGGCACAAAATGCCAAAACGATCCCGCAGGGGATTGGTCAGAAGCCCCGAGCGCGTCGTAGCCCCGACCAAGGTAAAAGGTTGCAGATCAATGCGCAACGTCCGCGCCGATGGGCCCTCCCCCAAAACAATATCCAGCTGAAAATCCTCCATGGCGGCGTACAATACCTCCTCTACCTGAACGGGCAGGCGATGGATTTCATCAATGAATAACACATCATGGGCTTGCAGATTGGTTAAAATCGCGGCCAAATCCCCACTTTTAGTTAGCAAGGGGCCAGAGGTGGCCTTAAACCCCACCTCGCGCTCGTGCGCGACAATTTGGGCCAGCGTGGTTTTGCCCAACCCTGGGGGGCCGTAAAACAGCAAATGATCCAGAACATCCCCCCGCGCCTTGGAGGCATCAATGCAAACCTTTAAGTTATGGCACAGCTGATCTTGACCGATAAAATCCGACAAACGCTTGGGACGCAAGGAAGACACTTCATCGGGAATCTGAGGATCCAACAGGGGATTGCGGGCGGGGTTGGGAGTCATGGGGCGCCCTTAATCTCAATAGACAACGCATGCACACGCTCTTTCAGCTCTTCTGCTAGGGCATCATAAATCAAGCGATGTTGGGCCACGCGGGATAAACCGTCAAAGGCGGGGGCGCTGATGGCAATATGAAAATGGGTCTCCCCCAACGCATGGGCGCCGCTGTGGCCAGCGTGGTGATGGGAATCATCCCGCACCAACAGATAGGTGGGCTGAAACGCCTGCGTCAGGGTGTCCGTTATGC
Source organism: Alphaproteobacteria bacterium (assembly GCA_947458235.1). GTDB lineage: Bacteria > Pseudomonadota > Alphaproteobacteria > JAJTHO01 > CANGYM01 > CANGYM01. The sequence goes on along the minus strand of CANGYP010000009.1, from coordinate 18,246 downwards.
GTTGAAAATAGGGGGCTTCACTCATGCCAGATCAGCGGCGTAAACCGTTTTGCTGCTGTCCCTGTGGTGCTTATGATAATGGGCTATCATGGCTGCCACAGCGCAAGATCCAATGCGGGATTCCACCCCATCCGCCCGAGACGTTAAGATAATCGGAACCCGCGCCCCCACTATCATCCCCACGGCATAGGCACCCGAGAGGTAAATCAATTGCTTGGCTAGGATATTGCCGGCCTCAAGATCCGGCACCAGCAAAATGCTGGCATCACCGGCCACGGGAGACAGAATGCCTTTGGTTTTGGCGGCCTCCAGATTCATGGCATTATCATAGGCCAAGGGACCATCCAGCAGAGCCCCCGTAATTTGCCCCCGATCCGCCATTTTGCACAGGGCGGCGGCATCCAGCGTGGATTGAATGCTGGGATTCACGGTTTCCACAGCAGAAAGAATGGCAACCTTAACAGGATTTTTGTGATGATCTTTGGGATGGTAATAATGACGCATGATATGGGCAAAATCAATGGCGTTTTGGCAAATATCCCGCTTGGTCATCAAATCGGGATAGATGTTCACCGCGGCATCTGTGACGATAAAGGGCCGGTGATACCCATCCACAGACATCAAAAAAACGTGACTGATGCGGCGTTCCGTGCGCAGGCCAGTTTCTTTTTTCACAACCTCACCCATCAATTCATCGGTGTGCAGGCTGCCTTTCATGATGGCATCTGCCTTGCCCGCACGCACCAATTCAACCGTTTTTTTGGCCGATTCATGACTGTGAGAGGCATCCACAATCTCGTAGGGGCTGAGGTCAAGGTTGCACGCTTGGGCTACCTGATGAATTTTGGCTTTGGGGCCAATCAAAATAGGAATAATCAGGCCCACATCCGCAGCTTCCACCGCACCCTGTAGGGAGGTCTCGCTGCAAGGGTGACACACGGCCGTGCGTACGGGCTTCAGGCCTTGACAAAGGTCCATGAGCATTTCATACCCCCGCTTGGGATCATAACCTTCTAGAGCTGTACGCTTCATCATCATGGGGATAGCCTTGACTTTTTTCCTTTGAGTCCCAACTATACTGAAAATTCATTCATCAGCAAGAGGGTATCCATGGTTTTAAGGGTGTTGGCATGGGGATTGCTCGGGATTGTGATCCTGCTGGGCATAGGATTGTACAGTGTGAATGCCTTGATTCAGGCCCCCTATATCCGAGATCAGATTGTGGCGCAGGTGTACAAAACCACAGGACGAACCCTGACCATCAACGGGGGGATGGAGGTCCACGGGGGCCTTTTCCCGCGCCTAAGCGTGCATGATGTCAGCCTGAGCCATGACCCCGCACAGGCCGATGGCCAAATACTACAAGCGAAAACCTTGGATTTGCAAATCGCCCTGCTGCCGCTGGTGTTTGGGGATGTTGTGATTGATGGACTGAATGTGGTGGGCATGACCCTGCACCTGACCCTACCCCCCAAAAAACACAAAAATACATCCCCCACCCCTACCCAAAACCACGTGGCCCCTGCCCCTGCACCCGCTAGGGCTACAATACCCCACCTCATGATCCGCAATCTGTCTATTCAAAACAGCACGATCCTGTTAACGGATGCACGGGTATCCCCCCCTCTACAAGAAACCCTCAAACTGTCCACCCTGACCCTGACGGGACAGGGGCAGACATATCATTTATCTTTGAAAGGGACACTGCGACAAACCCCCCTTAGCCTTTCGGGAACGGTGGAGGATGCACTGGCCCTGATCTCCCCCACGGGGCAAAGCAGCGTGACGTTAACCGCCACTTTGGCCGATGTTACGTTGAGAGCGGAGGGCCTTCTGATCAAGCGCAAAGGCACCTTGGTCCAAGCGGAGGGGGCCCTTGATGCTAAGGCATCGGCATGGCCACAGGCCTTTCCAGAACTGCCGAATCTGCCCCCCTTGACGATCAAAGCGGGGTTTTTGTACACACCCGATGCGCTGGGTTGGACGGACATGCATCTTCGTGCTTTGGGCACGGAGGTGACCAGCAACGGAACCTATCGCTTGCCACAAAAAGCCTTGGATATGGCGCTTCAAATGAACAGTGCGGGATCCACCGATCTGGCTAAACAATTTCATCTGCCTTGGCTGCAAAAACCCTTTACCCTAAAAACGCGCATGCAAACAAAGGGGGAAACGATCACTTGGGCCAAACTAAAAGCTACGCTGGGCCAAGGGACGGTTATTGAAAGTGACGGTGCCATGCGCTGGCCCACAGGGGCGGCGGCCCCCACATTGATTCAGGCCGATATACGCAGCCCAATGGTGATTTTGGAGGATCTCAAACCCTCCCCTCCCCCTCTGGTTGTGACCTCGCCAGAGTCCGAGGCCACCGCACCAAAACCAGAGGCCCCCGCAGCAGAACCCCCTGCCCCTGAGGCACCCATGACCACGGAAGCGGCGTCTTGGCGACAAGTGCCTGTGTCCCTCCCCCTTGGATCTGGGATGCGGGGGGTTGTGACTGGACGTTTTGATCATATTCGGGAAACAGCAAAGGGGATGGATCTTTTGACCAACGGCACCCTTCGCGCCACGCAGCAAGAGGCTCTGGCGGTTGAGGCCAAAGGAACCTTTGTGGGTGGCGGAGTCATCACGCTGTTAACGTCCTTAACACCCCACAGCCCCCAAACACCCACCCCACAACCAGAGGCTTTGTTTGCCCTTTTGCTGAACATCACACATCCCAATGTGGGGGCACTGCTGAAAACCACTGGCCTGAGCCCCGCAGTCCAAGGGGGATCTATGCACATGCTGGCTCATGTGCGGGGACAAGGGGCAAGAGTCCAGAATGTTCTGGACTCCCTGTCAGGGGATGTGACCCTCGGCATGGGGCGGACCACGGTACATTCGGATGCCCTGCTATCGTCTTTTGTCTCTGAAGATCTGGCGCGGGCCCTGCTAGGAGATAACAAAACGCTTCCAGTATCCTGTGTGGCTACGCGCTGGCCTTTTGTTCAAGGCGTAGCCCACACCCCCATCACCCTTCTGGAAAGCCCAGCAGTACGGGTGTGGGGCACGGGAACGCTGGATCTGACCCGCAATGCCTTGGCCATGACGCTGACCCCCACGCCTAAGGACCCCAAGCTGTCCCTGTTAGCCGTGCCTCTTGCAGTGACAGGCCCGCTGAACGCGCCGCAGGTGTCTCTGGGCAAGCAAGGACTGGACACCCTGACGGGCACAGTGCTCTCCCTGATCCAAACCAAAGGCAAAGCCCCCGCCCCCCTACCCGCCAACGACGACCTCTGCCCCCAAGTTCTGATCCCGCTCAAAGATGGACGCTTTGAGGTACGAGGCGTTAGCCCTGTCGACCCAACCCTTGATAAAAAAAATACTAAACCTCTATCCAAAAAGGATCTTCTTGAGGGCTTGCGGGGGTTGTTGCGATAGAACGCCAATCTATAGAGATAACCACAGCCACACACGCTTCAGGAACCAGAAAACATGATGAAGTGAACGGGGCTGAACCCGTGGCTTGGCCCATGACAATCATCTCAAGGTGCTTTATACAAGGAGGCTATGACCGATACGCTTTCCCCTTTGCAAACCCAAAATGCCACTACACGCACGCCCCCCGCGAATCTGGAGGTGGAGCAAGCCCTGCTGGGTACCCTGTTGGCCAACAACACCGCCTATGAACAGATTGCCGATTTTCTGTTGCCAGAGCATTTCGCCCACGGCCTGCATGCCACCCTGTACAGTGCCATTGTGCGGATGATTGACAAAGGGCAAATGGCCAGTCCCCTGACCCTAAAACCCCTATTCGAGGATCATCCAGACCTTGGCCCTTTTGGTGGCGGCGGCGCGTATTTGCAGGATTTGGCGGATTCCGTTATATCCAGCATCAATATCTATGATTTCGCCCGTATCATTTACGACTACGCCCTGCGGCGCAACCTGATTGATGTGGGGCAAACAGTGGTGAACAACGCCTTTGATCTGGCCCGCGAAGGCACAGCCATGGATCAGATCGCCGAAACGGAACACGCGCTTTACACTCTCGCGACCCGAGGCATGGCCCAAAAAACATATGTGGCCTTTGGCAGTACCCTGACCCAAACTATGAAAATCATCGAGGCCGCCTATAAACGAGATGGCGCCCTCAGCGGTTTATCCTCTGGCTTTACAGACATGGACCGCTTGCTGGGGGGGCTGCAAAATTCCGATTTGATTATTCTGGCGGGGCGGCCTTCCATGGGAAAAACGTCTCTAGCCACCAACATGGCGTTTCATGCCTCGGCCCATGCCACCATCAAACGGCAAAGCAATGGCGAGGTCAAAGTCACCAACGGTGCCGTTGTGGCCTTTTTTTCTCTGGAAATGTCGGCGGAACAACTAGCATCCCGTATTTTGTCAGAGCGGGCCAACGTCCCATCGGAAAAAATCCGTCGGGGGGATTTAACCGATGAAGAATTCCAAAATCTGGCACAGGCCGCCCGCGATCTGACCGAAATCCCTCTGTATATCGACGACACACCCGCCATTTCCGTATCCAGCCTGCGCACGCGGGCCCGAAAATTAAAACGCCAGCACCAGCTGGGCCTGATTGTCGTGGATTATTTGCAATTGATGCAGGCCAGCGTGGGGGGGCGACCCGAGAACCGCGTGAATGAAATTTCCGAAATCACCCGCGGCTTAAAACAAATCGCTAAAGAGCTTCAGGTGCCCGTGATTGCCCTGTCTCAGCTGTCCCGCGCCGTTGAAAATCGGGATGACAAACGCCCCCAACTGGCGGACCTACGGGAATCTGGATCCATTGAACAAGATGCCGACGTGGTCATGTTTGTTTACCGCGAAGAATACTACCTGCAGCGCAATGAACCCACCCAGCGCCAAGATGAAAGCAAAGATGCCCACCAAAAGCGCTATGAAGAATGGGTTATGCGTCTGGCCGAAGCCGAAAACATCGCCGAAGTCATCATCGCCAAACAGCGCCACGGCCCCACAGGCAAAGTCAAACTCTTCTTTGATGGATCCACCACAAAATTCAGCGATCTGATGCAGGATGGGGGGAAGACGATTGATTGAGAGAGGGGGATTGATCTTTTCCCCGCATCCCCGTAGTCTCGGCACCCAAGGATGGAAGGAAGCATGTTCATGGTGGATGTATCGCTGGCAACGTCGTGGCCTTTTAAAGAGGCCCAAAAACTAATCAAACGTTATGAAAAAGCCCCCCCTGCCAAGGGCTATGTGCTGTTTGAAACAGGCTACGGCCCTTCTGGCCTACCCCATATCGGGACGTTTGGCGAGGTTCTGCGCACCACCATGGTCCGCCAAGCCTTCGAGGCCCTGAGTGATCTGCCCACAAAACTGTTTGTGGTTTCTGATGACATGGACGGCCTGCGCAAGGTGCCCACCAATGTTCCCCATCAAGACAGACTCGCCCAGCATCTAGGCAAACCCCTAACATCCATTCCAGACCCCTTTGAAACCCATGACAGCTTTGGCCACCACAACAACGCCAAACTGCGGGAATTTTTAGACCGTTTTGGATTTGATTATACCTTTGTCAGTGCTACAGAAACATACAAAGCGGGGCACTATGACAGCATCCTGCTGCGGATTTTGCAACATTATGACGCCATCACCAACGTGATTTTGCCCACATTAGGGCCAGATCGACGGGAAACCTATAGCCCTTTCCTGCCCCTGTGCCCCGAAACAGGGAAGGTTTTACAGGCCAAAGTCATCGGCCATGACACCACCGAAAATACCATCACGTGGCAACACCCTGAAACGGAGGAAGCCCTCACCACCAGTATTCTGGGGGGCCACTGTAAATTGCAATGGAAGGCCGATTGGGGCGGGCGCTGGGCCGCGTTTCAGGTGGATTATGAAATGAGCGGCAAAGACCTGATGGACTCTGTCAAACTATCCAGCAAAATCTGCCGCATTTTGGGCGAAACCCCGCCCGAGGGCATGACGTACGAACTGTTTTTAGGCGAAGATGGCGATAAAATTTCAAAATCCAAGGGCAACGGCTTATCCATAGAGGACTGGCTAAAATATGGCCCCACAGAAAGCCTGAGCTTTTATATGTTCCAAGCCCCCCAGCGGCAAAAACGATTGTTTTTTGATGTGATCCCCAAAGCCACCGATATGTATCTGGATCACCTAGAAAGCTACACACGGGAAGACTCCTTAAAACAGCATGATAATCCCGTGTGGTTTATTCATGGCGGACACCCCCCTGCCCCAGAAAGCCCCCTGAAATTTTCCCTGCTACAGAATTTAGCTGCGGCCGCCCATGCCGAGGATACCAGCGTTTTGTGGGGATTTGTGAAACGTTACGATGCTGCATTAACCCCTGAAAACGCGCCATTTCTGGATCATTTGCTGGGGTATGCCGTTCGGTATTACCAAGATTTTGTCAAGCCATACAAGACCTACCGCACCCCGACAGCGCGAGAGATAGAGGCTTTGTTGCGATTACGAAATGATCTTCTTTCGGCCCCTCAAGACACCAGCGCGGAGGGTTATCAGAGTCTGGTTTATGCCGTGGGCCGTGACTTTGGTTACGACCCCATGCGGGATTGGTTTAGGGTCATTTACGAAGTTTTGCTGGGCGAGGAACAAGGCCCCCGTTTTGGATCCTTTATCGAATTGTTCGGGGTTCAAGGAACATGTGATTTGATTGCTGACAAAGTGGGGGCCGCGTGAGTCCCTCCCTTTGGACTGCTGCCCGCACTCTGCTGCCGCCCGAGGCCGCCCATCGCGCAGCCATTGCGTGGTTGTCCTGCCCTGCGCTGGTCCCCCCGCAAACGCTCCGCGATGATCCTATCACCCTGTGGGGTTTAGCATTTAAAAATCGCATCGGGATGGCGGCGGGTTTTGACAAAAACGGGGAGGCGGTTGCAGGCTTGGCCCGTTTGGGCTTTGGCCATATCGAGGTGGGCACCATCACCCCCCTGCCCCAGCCTGGCAATGCCCGTCCCCGCGTGTTTCGCCTGCCCGAGGATCAGGCCATCATCAACCGTTACGGATTCAACAGCGCAGGGGCGGAGGCGGTTTATCGGAATCTTTCAGCCCTATCCCCAGACGTCCGACGCTCTATGGTTTTAGGGGTGAATATCGGAAAAAATAAGGATATGCAGGATGCCGCCGTTGATTACCGCTACGGTTTAAAACGATTTCACGACATCGCCGATTACATCACCATCAACATTTCCAGCCCGAACACTCTTAACCTGCGGGATTTGCAACGGGCCGAACCGTTGCGCCGTTTGCTGTCAGAGTGTCGGGAAATGTTGGCGGGGCTCTCCCCCTGCCCGCCCCTGCTGCTAAAAATTGCGCCTGATTTGGATGATTTGGCTTTGAATGATCTTTTGGATCAGGTCATCGCGACCCGCATTGACGGCCTGATCATCAGCAACACCACCTTGGCCAGACCCCCAAGCCTTAAAAACCCAAACGCTGGGGAAACGGGGGGTCTGAGTGGCAAGCCCTTGATGGGCCCCTCCACAACCCTTTTAAAACAAGCCTCTAAAAACCTGAAAGATCGTGGCCTTACCCTGCCCCTAATCGGCGTGGGGGGGATTAGGTCTGCTGAAGATATTCGGGCCAAGATGGAAGCTGGAGCCTGCCTGATTCAGGCCTACACGGCTTTTGCGCTCAATGGATTTGGGATTATGCGGTCATGGTAACGTACATGTGCCCCGCCGTTGCGTTTTGTGATACCGATGCTGGCGGGGTTGTGTATCATACAAAATACCTTGAATTGGCGGAACGGGCCCGCGCGGAATTTTTGGTCTCTCTGGGCCTGTCCAATCAGGCATTATGGCTGAAGGGCTTTGTCTTTGCCGTGACGGATATGACGGTGAAATATCACAAACCCGCCGTTTTGGGAGATGTGTTATCCATCCAAACCACGCGCCTTCACCTTAGCCGCGTGCGGATTCATTTGCAGCAGGATATTGTCAGGGACAAAAATCTTTTGGTCTCCCTCAGGATACACCTTGCGTGTTTGTCAAAAGACGGTAAACCTAAAGCTATGGACGCACAACTTCACTTGGCTTTGGCGTCTTTACGGGAAACTCAGGGATAAAAAAGAGTATGGAAAACGTTGCTGTTACGACGGAACAAGCGGTCTCGACTGAAAAAAGCGGATCCCTCCTTCATTTTTTGGATAATGCTGATGTTGTGATCTGGGCTATTGTGCTCATGCTTCTGGCCATGTCCATCGTATCATGGACCATCATGATTCACAAATGGTGGACCCTGCGCAAAGTCGTGAACGAATCCAAGACCTTCGAGGATTATATCTGGGCCCAAAAAGACATCAAGCACGCCATCCCGCCTGGAACCAACGCCGTTGAACACAGCGCCGGACGCGTTTTTTTAATGGCCCAGCATGAACTGCCAGAACGATGGACAAAGGAAGAAACCCCTGCCCTGCTTTCCCGCGTGGACCGCGCCATGTCTGGCGTTATGGGACGAGATATGGAGGTTTATCGGAAGCATCTGGTATTTTTGGCCTCCGTGGGGTCAACATCCCCGTTTATTGGTCTTTTGGGAACGGTATGGGGCATTATGAACAGCTTTAGTGCCATTGCCGTCACCCAAAATACATCCTTGGCCGTGGTGGCCCCAGGGATTGCCGAGGCCCTGTTTGTCACCGCGCTGGGTTTGTTTGCGGCCATTCCCGCATCCTTTGGCTATAATAAATTTTCCACAGACATTAACCGCTATGCACGGCGCATCGAGCTGTTCATGGAAGACATCCTGCTAAACATCCAGCGCGGAGGTCAATAAAGTATGGCTGGCCATAAATTTACGGAAAATGATCCTATTTCGGAAATGAATGTCACGCCGTTGGTGGATGTGATGTTGGTGCTGCTGATTATTTTCATGGTGGCGGCCCCTATGTTGGTCTCTGGTGTACCGGTGGATTTGCCCCAAACGCAGGCCGACAACCTGAACATGGACAAAGAGCCCGTGGTGATTACCCTGAACAAAGATGGCACCATCTTCCTACAAAAACGGGAAACCCCCCGCGAAGAACTGATTGCCCGCCTGTCGGCCATTGTGCAAACATCCAACGAAGAGGTGTATGTCCGCGCGGATAAAACCATTCCCTACGGCGATGTGATGGTGTTAATGGGGGATATTAAGGCCGCTGGCTACAAAAAAGTCATGCTGATTGTGGAACAGCCCTCATAGTCCTATGTCCTATCATGTCACCATTCCCCGCCGCCCATGTCGCCAAATCAGGGTGGGAAACGTTCTGATCGGTGGGGATGCCCCCATTGCGGTTCAGTCCATGACCAACACCTTGACCACCGATATTCAAGGCACATTGGATCAGGTCAGGGGCCTAGAGGATGCAGGGGCGGATATCGTGCGCATTTCGGTACCCGATGAAGACTCAAGCGCGGCACTCAAAAAAATCATTCCCCACTGCCGCGTTCCCATTGTGGCGGATATTCATTTCCATTATAAGCGCGCCCTAGAATCCGCAGAATCTGGCGCAAAATGCCTGCGCATCAATCCAGGCAATATCGGATCCAAAGACCGCGTGCGCGAGGTGATTCAGGCCGCCAAGGATCACGATTGCGCCATACGGATTGGGGTGAATGCAGGATCACTGGAAAAACATCTGCTGGATAAATACGGCGAGCCCACCGCCGAGGCTATGGTGGAAAGCGCCCTACACCATGCCAAAATTTTAGAGGACCACGATTTTTTCAATTTTAAAATCAGCGTCAAAGCCTCCAACGTGTTTTTGGCTGTGGCGGCGTACCGCGCCTTGGCAGCGGCCTGTGATTACCCCCTGCATCTGGGTATTACAGAGGCTGGCGGGCTGCGCACTGGCACCGTCAAATCCTCTGTCGGGATGGGGATGCTGCTGATGGATGGGATTGGGGATACGCTGCGGGTATCGTTATCGGCGGAGCCGGTGGAGGAAATTCGGGTGGGCTTTGAAATCCTGAAATCTTTGGGCCTGCGGGCCCGCGGGGTGCAGATCATTTCCTGTCCATCGTGCGCCCGCCAGCAGTTTGATGTGATCAAAACTGTGGCCGCGCTGGAGAAACGCCTCGCCCACATCACCACCCCCATGACGGTTTCCCTGATCGGTTGCGTGGTCAACGGCCCAGGCGAGGCCATGATGACGGACATTGGGCTAACGGGTGGGGGTAACAACACCCATATGATTTATGTGGGGGGCCTACAAAATCATCGCTTAAAAGACCAAGATATCGTGGAACACATTGCGCAGATGGTGGAAGAGAGGGCGGCCGACCTCCAAAAAATCACAGCCCCGCTTCCAAGATCCTAAACCTTAAACAATCCCCCGTTTCGGCTTGATCACCCCGTCTTCATAAAGGCCATACCCCAGCAAGCCGCTTACCCCGTAAACCAAAACAATCCCTTGAGATGGTCTCTGTGATGGGGGTATGGTTAGGGATCGCCCTTGGCGAAAATCAACCTCTTGATCTTCAGACACGTTGATACGGGGAAAATCCATGAGGAGGCTATCCAAGGGGTGTAGGGGCATTTGGACAAAAAGATTCTGTGCCTCAACCAGCATGGTATCCTGTATGGTGCCATCGGCAACGCGTCGCAAGGCAGCCGCATGACCCACAGTGCCCAAAGCCAGTGCCATATCCCGCACCAAACTGCGGATATAGGTTCCTGTTTCACAGCGTACCCCTAATTCTGCCGTGTCCTGTGTGGTTTGGCCCAGATCAATGGTGTGAATCCTGACGCGGCGGGCGGGTATGGAAAAATCCCCTTGTCCCTGACGCATCCGGTGATAGGCACGGACCCCATCAACATGAACAGCAGAATACAGGGGCGGGATTTGATATTGCTCTCCCAAAAATTGGGGAATAACGTCCAAAATCTTTTCCCGCGTCACATCATGTCCCATGGCTTGGGTGACCTGCCCCAAAGGATCCAAGGTATCCGTTTCCACACCCCAGCGAGCGGTTACAACGTAGACTTTTTCCCGTTTTTCAATCAGCGGCATCAGTTTTGTGGCCTGTCCCACCGCCAGAATCAAAACGCCGCTGGCAAAGGGATCCAGTGTCCCCAAATGGCCTATTTTTTTATAGCCCGTTTTTCTTTTGACAAGTGTACCCAGAGCAGTAGAACTAAGCCCTGCGGGTTTATCCATCCATAACCATCCAGAGGCATCATGCGTTTTCATCGAATTGTCTTTGTGACCTTGCTCGGTTTATTGGGGGTGTTGGCGGTGGTGTTGGTGCAAAAAACGATGCACCCTGCCACACAGATCACGGGGATGCAACCCGTTCAGCCCAGTGATTATGGGGATTTAATCAAAGCCGTGGGGCCATTGCCCGAAAATCCTCCCACATTGGTTCATTTTTTTTCCAGCTGGTGCAGCACGTGCATAATAGACCATGCGGTGATCGAGGGCCTTGCGGGGGATTTTTATATGGTGGGGATTGTCACCATGGATAAAAAGCCTGTGGTTGAGGCTTGGCTCAAAAAACACGGCAATCCTTATCAGCACATCCTGTGGGATGAATCGGGTACGCTGGCTATTGCCAATGGGATTCGGGGCTTGCCCGAAACTTTTTTGATCCATCAGGGGCGCCTCTGGCATCATCGGGGGACATTAACATCTCTTCAGGCCCCAAAAGTGAAGCCCTGATAAGGCTATCAGGCATCAGGAGTTCCCAAAACATCCCCCAAGTGTTCGCAGGAAAGATACGTTGCGCCCTCGATGCTGTCGATATCTTGTTTGGGGGCTAGAATACGGGTGAAACCCAAACGGGTGGCCTCGCGCATACGGGTATAGGCATGGGGAACGGGGCGCAGGGTTCCGCTTAGGCTGACTTCGCCAAAAACCACGGTCCCCTTGGGCACCAACGTATCCCGCAGAGAGGATAACAGGGCCAGGCACACCGCAAAATCCGCCGCTGGTTCCTGTATTTTCAACCCCCCTGCCACATTCATAAAGATATCTTTGCTGGATAGCGGACATTTCAACCGTTTTTCCAAAACTGCCACCAACATATGAAGACGGTTTACATCCCATCCCACCACGGTTCGGCGGGGAATGGCTAGGGGAGTTGGGCACACCAAAACCTCAATATCCACCAACAGGGGGCGGGCCCCTTCCATAATCGCCGTGACCACGTGACCAGGGCACGGGGGCTGATCGGTGGATAAAAATAAGGACGATGGGTTTGTCACCTCGGATAATCCCGAAGATGTCATGGCAAACACCCCGATTTCATCTGTGGCCCCATAGCGGTTTTTGCTGGCACGGAGCAGGCGCACATGGTGGCGGCGGTCGCCCTCGAACGTCAAAACAGTATCCACCAGATGTTCCAACACTTTGGGGCCGGCCAGTGTGCCCTCTTTGGTGATGTGCCCCACAATGAAAAAGGAAATGCCCCGCTTTTTAGCCAAGTTTGCCAGCATATGCGTACCATAACGCACTTGGCTGACGGTGCCTGGGGCGGATTCGATGCTTTGGGCATGCAGGGTTTGAATGGAATCAATCACCACAATTTTGGGGGCCGTGGGTTTGTCTAGCAGGGTTAAAATATCCTCCAGATGCACCGTGTGTGCCGCCATCACTTGGTCGTGGGGGGCATGCAAACGAATGGCCCGCTGGGCAATTTGATCCAGCGATTCTTCCCCCGTGAAATAAGCCACATCGTGATGCCGTGACAGGTTAATCATGGCCTGTAGCAACAGGGTAGATTTACCAATACCAGGTTCCCCCCCGATCAGAATCACAGAGCCCACCGTCATACCCCCCCCCAATACCCGATCCAATTCCCCGATATCGGTGGAAATGCGCTGGGTCAGGGTGGCTTCTTGTCTTTGTAGGGGTTCTAAAATCAAGCCCGATTTCTGGGGAGATTTCCCCGCGGGGGATACAGCCACGGCGGGTACTTCTTCGGTGAGGGTATTCCAAGCCCCGCAGGATTCACACTGCCCCTGCCAGCGGGGATAGGTGGCCCCGCAGGCCTGACATTGATAATGAATTTTGAGTTTGGCCATGGATTCTTTGCGACTGTAAAACCTTGGGGGTGAGCTTCCCCTTCAACAAGTGTGGCGGATTTTTCTAGGAAAGCAAGGGGGATACGTTTAGCCGTGGCTTTTTTAAAGGAATTTTCCGGCCATTCACCGACCAAGGCCGCATCGTTGACAGGGGCTACCACCCAGAGCTGTATGAGCGCTGTTCCCTGTATCGGGATTTGATGGATACGCCGATTATTCAGGGGGCGTGATGTTTCTTTTTCCCATCAGATCAAACAATCCAAATAAGAATCCAACAAAAACAAGCTCTAATCCCAAAATAATTCCAAAAATGGACACACTAAACACCCGTAAGGTTTGGGATGTGGCTAAGGAGCCAAATCCCACATCCCGCCATAAGGCGAATGTATAAATCAACCCAATGGCCCCCAGACCCATGAGCAGGAGCCCCCAGAGAGCCCCCGATTCCACAGGATTGGCCCATGGTTTTTGACGCGAGGCAGGGATCAATTGGTTTTGTTCCGCATAAAAAGAGGCAAGATGCCCAAAAAGTAAAATCTGAAGCCCCAAAAACAAAATCATCTGAGACACCATCAGCGTGTGAATGTCCAAAGTAATGCCCTGTATAGAAAGAGGTGTGATGGTCAAAATGATTGTCATCAGCCCCCCTAAAAGGGATAAAAAGAGCCCTGGTATTGTGTATAGCCACCGAGGACATAAAAGCAGCATAAATTTTAAATGCCGCCAACCATCCCGCCACGTTCTTAGGTGTGGTGGACGAGACCGTCCATCCCGATGCAGAGTGACCGGAACCTCGCAGGATTTCAGATTCAGCATGGCGGCTCGAGCCACCATTTCACTGGCAAATTCCATGCCATCAGATTGTAATGCCATGGATTCAAAAGCAACTTTGGTAAAACCCCGCATGCCACAATTGACATCTTTAAACCGATGATGAAAAAAGGTTTGTCCCAAGGCTGTTAAAACAGGTGTGCCCAAATAACGATGTAAAAACGGCATAGCCCCTGATTTTATTTCCCCCCCCCCAGCGGGGAATCGACAACCCATCACAAAATCGTGTCCGCGTCTTAAGGCCTCAACAAAACGGGGGATTTCTCGGAAATCATAACTGTCATCGGCATCGCCCATAATGATATAGGGTGCAGAAGCCGCGGCAATTCCACCCTGAAGAGCGGCCCCATAGCCACGACGGGCGACAGACACAACACGCGCCCCCATATCCATAGCGATTTTTTGTGATCCATCGTTGGATCCGTTGTCTGCGACAATCACTTCCCCTAAAATATTTTGGGACCTCAGAGTTTCAAAAATTTTTTTGATACAGATGGCTAAAGTTTCCGCTTCATTTAGACAGGGCATAACGATTGTGACTTCAGGATTCATGAACGCTCCTCCCATAACAAGGCGTGTTGGCAAATGGTTTGAATATCGTTGTAACGGGGCTGCCAGTGCAACAAACGGTGCAATCGTGTGGCATCTGCCACCAGACAATCGGGGTCACCGCGGCGTCTGGGCGCTACTTCTACGGGAAACGACCGCAGGGATTGCATAACGTTAATAATCTCTCTAACAGAAAACCCCTGATTATAACCGACGTTCAGAACTTGAGAATCCCCGCCGCATAATAAATAATCCAAAAGGCGCAGATGCGCCTGCGCCAAATCCGATACATGCACATAGTCCCGAACACATGTACCATCAGGGGTTTGATAATCGGTGCCATAGATAGACAGGGTTTTTCGTTTTCCCGAGGCAGCCTCCGCTGCCATTTTGATCAGATGGGTGCTGATTTTCCCCCTTTGTCCCAGCCGCATGTCAGGGTCAGCCCCCGCGACATTAAAATAACGCAAACAGCCATAACGAAATGTGGGATCTGCAAGGGCAAGGTCTTGCAAGGCCCACTCCAACACCAATTTGGAACGCCCATAGGGACTGATGGGTTTTGTTTGGGAGGTTTCAGAAATGGGCAGGCTTTCTGGATGCCCATAAACAGCAGCGGTGGAACTAAAAAGAAAATGGCGTATCCCTGCGTTTTGGGCCATGTTGAGTAACACAAGCCCCTCTTGTGTGTTGTTTTGATAATAGAGCAGAGGCTTTTCAAAGGACTCCGAAACAACAACCGATCCCGCGCAATGGATGATGGCTTTGGGGGCATGGTTTTTGAGCAACGCAGAAAAAATGACCGCATCGCCCGTTTTACCTTCATAAAATGGAACATGCGGTAAAAGGGCCTTGGTGCTGCCGTTGGATAAATCATCCAAAACAACAGGATAGTGTCCCGCTTCGCATAATCCTAAAACCACATGGGACCCGATATAACCAGCGCCGCCCGTCACAAGGATTGTTGTCGGTGATGATGAATGCATAATTCAGCTACTCCCCCACCACATCCCGTCCCCACTGCTGAACCAGTTGCTCTTGGGTACGCTTAAGATCATTGATTTTTCCCTGAAAGTTCCAACGCAACGTTTTCATCACAATTTTGGGGGTTAGGGTGTGGATACCATACCCTAGGGCGGCCCCCATATAAATGATGAACCAATGCCAAGGGTTTTGTAAATAGGGCATGGCTTGTGTTAAATGCTGTCCCATGGGCAACAGATCCTTAATCATCAGAAAAATACAGGTGGTGTTGGTTAAACCCACGGTATACCCTAAGGATTTTCTGGGATTATTCTCACGATACCACGCCACCATCGTTGGCAAGGCCCCCAACAGGGCCATAACAAAAGCCGCAAAGGAAATGCCACCCACAATCAAAAACAGCAAAAAAAATAAAACTTTGGCAATCTGGTTGCGTTTTTTATGATTGGATGCCTTACGAAGTTTTTGGTTTTTAGACATAATCCCCCCACCTAAACAAACAGATACAGGGCGGCTATAAACAAACTGGCCAGAGCGGCCAATAAAATTGAAAAGTTATCGCAAATATCTTGGGATACGCTGCGGATATGATCCAGTTTAAACTGCCAATCTTTGACTTTATGGACTGTGTAAATATAGTGCTTTTTGGCGTCCATAAATTCCTCCATATCGATTTTTTTTTCGGCACTATTGTCAATCCAATCTAAAAGACGGTCGATGGGGCATGGGCTGCGCTGAGATTCCAAAAGTTTTCGGATGATGTCCCGTCGTCTTTTGGATCGGTAAACCCCAAGGCTTTGCAAAGCCAGATCATGTACCCAACCGTAGAGATCTTTTAAAGATCGTGGCTTGGTGTTTTTTTCAATGAGAGAAAGAAAGCGAAGACACCCAATAATTTTTTGTTCTTGAGAGGCCCTTTCATCCGGAAAAGCATTCAGAAAATCATCTTTAATAAAATCATAATGTGTGGCGGCATAAGCCATAAGATGACGATCCATAGGTAGCTTGGGTGCCAAGTGTTTCGGATTGCGTGCGGCATAATCATTAAGGACTTCTGACACATTGATAAGCCCATACATCGCCACATGATTCATGAAGGGGCTTAGGCATGGGACATGGGGATTCATCTCATAAAGACAACGCTCTATCCCAAAACCCATGCCCCGTTTGGATAAAAAGTTGGCTGCTTCCTGATAGATCTTGTTAAAACGCAGCACTTGGGGGGATTTTTCTTCTTTTAAAGACAGCCAAAACAAGGGGGCTTTACTACTGAGAAAAGCCCCTATCTCAGAGCGTTTTTGAGGATCATAAAAATAAGCCGCCAAATGATCCCCTAGACCATCGAGCGTGAAAACAATGCCCCTAAAGTAAAAAGGGGCTTCAGGATTCAGAACCATGAGACAATACGAGACAATTGCATCTTGGCGGATACTGGCTTCAACCCGAGAGGCGGACACTTTGGCTTCTTCAAGCCCTATAGTATTTTCTTGTTTCAGGGAATAGCGACGCACCCAAACACGAAAGTCTTCGGAAAATAAAACATCTTGGGCCCCCATCCAATCTTTGCCGATGTGATGCAGGAGGAGGGAAAGGCTATGATAGTCTTGATTATGATGCACAAAAGGCTTGGTAACATTTTTTTGGGGGGGGCGATAACGGGCATGAACTTTGTTGAAATCCGCCCACGCATCCAAATCATCGAGGGTCCATCTTTGGTTAAGATCATCGCAAATTAACCCTTTCAGGATCTCTGCGATTCTTTCAGAAAACATCTGTCTTTCAAGAAAAAAAACATGACTTCCTTCGCTGAGTCGCCTTGTGTTGGATTCCGCAGAAGCAAGGGCGTGTAAAAATTTTGGCTCTTTAAACAAAGAGAGGATCGTGATCCCAAGGGCATATAAATCATAACTTAGCTGACCTGCGCCGCGGGCTGTGGGTTCTGCAAAGCAGGTTTGTATGGGCTCATAGCAGGCAGGCTGCAAAAAACCAGGGGGTGTTAAAAATCCAGCACCGAAGATGATGTTTTGAAAAGAAAGATCATCGAAGGTTAGTCTTGTTGGGTGAATAGCCCGATGTGTTAAATTTAACTGTTCAAAATCTCGCAAAATCCTAACCACAGGCTTGACAAGCCATTCCGCCACATTTTTGTGTATTTGAAAAAACTGTCTGGCCTCCTCAGAGGTCAAAGAAATCTCCCCTGGTTTTTGGGCGATGATCAGGGCTTGATTGTACGGGCTGTCTTGAATCCGAATGGGGTGGGCGGCGTAGCCTTGAAGAAGGTGGGCGTTTTCAATTTTGCTTTGGGCCTCCATAAGGGAAAGCCGAGGCATAATATGCGGTGCCATGACATAGGCAATTTCACTTTGTTTCTGCGTAGCGTACGCCTTAATATGCGGATCAAAAGAGAAAGACGGCAAAGGATGGGTAAAATCCACCGTGTCCCGTTGGCCGAACGTAACGACCTCGGTCAAGGATATTTTTTTAAGGGTGTGTAGAGATTCAAGCTGTTCACTCATGTCTTAGCTATGACATAGGGATCGTTAAAAAGAGATGTATGAAGCCATCTATGGGTTGGCGTTGCCCATGGCTTTTGCCGAGGCCCTCCGTGCTTGGCATCATGGACCGTTCTTGCCGTCTTTGGCCAAGATCGGGTGTCAGGGTCATTCAATAAACTTTCGTTAAGGTTTGGATGGCTTTGTGGGTTTTTCGTTGGAAGATTTGGATGCCTTCGGTGAATTTTCCGAAGGTTTTATTGAGGATATGAACGACTAAGCCATTGATGGCTGCTAGGTTTTCTGGGGCATGGGCTTGTCTGGATTTGGCCGCGTCTTCGCCCAGAACCACATCACGCACCCAGTGCAAACGGTT
>CANGYP010000008.1 GCA_947458235.1 Alphaproteobacteria bacterium | reverse complement strand
CAAGGGGGCTTCGCCCCGCGCAAAGCGCGGCTTCCGCTTACGCTCCAGCCCTTGACCCGGTCCCAAACCCGCCTACCTGCCATCAACCATAAAACAATCCATCATTCCAATCCCTGATGAAGTGTTGCACTTCGTTTTGGAAACCGCCAATGTTTTTATTGTCAATAGAAATTTTTACATAGAAATTTTTACATTGTTTTAACTTTTTTTGGGCAGGGTGATGTATGGGGGCTTGATTTCTGGGGAAACAAAGCAGGAGATTATCAACATGAAACGTTTTTCAAAAATCGTTTTCTTGTCAAAGGCTTTAATGATTGCGACCCTTATGGGGGCGGGTGTGCCTGTTGCGGCAGGGGCAAAATCGTTGGTGGCAACACTTCAGCTGCGGGGTGTGGTGCCCCTGTTTTGTCAGGCCAATGTTCTGTCTGTGACCCCTGTTTCAACAGGGGTGCAGTTGAGCGTCAATCATAACTGTAATGGGCGTCATCAGGCGGTGGTGAGGTTTTCTCAGCCCGAGGCGTTTCAAAACGCGATGTTGACCTATGGTCCTGTCACGCAATCCCTTAAGGGGGATGCGGAGGTTCGCTTGCCTGAAGAAAAATTGTTTCAGGGGCAGAGAGTCCTTGCTGTTACGGGCATGGCCCCCACAGCAGAGGTTCCCATTGTTACCATTTCTTTGATGACGCTGTAGGCGAAGGCCTCTCTGGGGCACGGTCACGGTTATGGGTTGGTTAGGGCTTGCTTTAAGAAGCCCAAAAACCAAAGGCGGGGCTGGCCGCAGGCAGGACACAGACAGGTCTTTGAAAGCAGTCGCCGCGCAGGTTTAATTTTTATCTTTTGTTTGAGAATAACAGTGGTATAGTTTTTGTCCCTGTTCGCGGTGTGATGGATTTTTTATGACCATGTCCTCTCTTTCTTTCCTGTCCAATGCCAATCCTGCGTTTTTGCAGTCGTTGTATGAAACATACACCAAAAGCCCTGAATCTGTGGATGCATCGTGGCGGGCGCTGTTTGACGAGTTGCGGGATGACGTGGCCGCCAACAACAATCTGTCCCCCTCATGGGGCAGCAAGGTAACGATTCGTGATGACGAATGGGATGTGCCCACCCCGACGGGGGCGAAAAAAGACACCAAGGCCCCTGTGGCGGGGGGCAAAGCGGCCCCTGCCCTACCCGCCGATGTGGTAACACAGGCGCAGGCCGAAGCCATGGCCCATGATTCAATCCGCGCCCTGATGTTGGTGCGGGCGTACCGTGCGTGCGGTCATTTTCTGGCCAAGCTGGACCCGCTGGGCTTAACGGAAACCAACGCCCATCCTGAGCTGGATTATCGTACCTATGGCTTTTCTGATGCGGATTTGGATCGGCCCATTCATTTAAATTACGTTCTGGGTTTGAACAAGCCCACTCTCCGGCAAGTCATCAGTGTGTTGCAACAGACCTATTGCGGCACTATTGGGTTTGAATTCATGCACATTCAGGACCCCGTGGCCAAATCGTGGTTGCAAGAGCGCATCGAAGGCACACATTATCAAAGCCTGTTATCCCCTGAAGAGAAAAAAGAGATTTTGCACGATTTAACCCGCGCTGAAGGGTTTGAAAAATACCTGCATCTGAAATACACGGGCACCAAGCGTTTTGGATTGGACGGCGGGGAAAGTGTCATTGCCGCGCTGGAGGCCGCCCTGAAAACCTCGGCCAAGCTGGGCACGAAAGAGGTCGTTTTGGGCATGGCCCACCGCGGGCGTCTGAATGTTTTGGCCAACATCATGGATAAGCCCATGGTGAAGATTTTCTCAGAATTTCAGGGTAACGCTGCCCATCCTGATGATGTTCAGGGATCGGGGGATGTGAAGTACCACTTGGGCACATCGGTGGATCGCCAGATTGCGGGCCAAACGGTGCATTTGTCCTTAACCGCCAACCCATCGCACCTCGAGGCCGTTAATCCTGTGGTGGTGGGCAAGGTTCGGGCCAAACAAGCCCTGCTGGGGGACAAAGAGCGCAAGCAGGCCATGGCCATTTTGCTGCACGGTGATGCTGCCTTTGCGGGGCAGGGATTGGTGCCAGAAACCATTGGATTGTCCGAATTAAAGGGCTATCGCACAGGGGGCACGCTGCATTTTATTGTCAATAATCAAATTGGGTTTACCACATCCCCCAGCTATGCGCGGTCCACGCCTTATTCCACGGATGTGGCGCAGATGGTCAAAAGTCCCATTTTTCACGTCAATGGGGACGACCCTGAGGCCGTGGTGTGGGTATCCCGTCTGGCCGAAGAATTCCGTCAGACCTTTGCCAAGGATGTTGTGGTGGATGTGCTATGTTATCGGCGTTTTGGGCACAACGAAAGCGACGAGCCAGCCTTTACCCAGCCCAAGATGTACAACAAAATTGCTAAGCAACCTTCCACCCGCACGCTATATGCCCAGAAACTGGTGGATCACGGGGTGTTAAGTTCTGAAGACGCGCAGGCTATGATCGCCGCCTATAATGCCCAGATGGACAGCGCGTTCGAGGAGAGCAAAACCTTTAAAACTAGCAAAGCCGACTGGCTGGAAGGGGCATGGAGCGGTTTGGATGCTGCCAAAGATCCCGAAGACCGCAAAGGCAACACCGCTGTTTCCTTGGACACATTAAAAGCGGTGGGCAAGGCGTTGGTGTCTGTGCCCGCCACCTTTGATCTGAATCCCAAAATCAAGCGCCAGATGCAGGCCAAAGCGGCCATGTTTGAAACGGGCGAAGGCTTTGATTGGGCCACGGCGGAGGCTTTGGCCTTTGGCACGTTGTTGCTGGAGGGGCACAGTGTGCGCCTGTCGGGCCAAGATTGCGGACGGGGGACGTTTTCCCAGCGTCACGCCGTGTTGCACGATCAAACCACCGAAGAGCGCCATCAACCCCTGAATCATATCCGTGACGGTCAAGCAGTGGCGGAAATTATTGACAGCCCGCTGGCCGAGGCCTCTGTTTTGGGCTTTGATTATGGGTATTCGCTGGCCGATCCCAAAACGCTGGTGCTGTGGGAGGCGCAATTTGGCGATTTCGTCAACGGTGCGCAGGTCATTATTGATCAGTTTATATCCTCCGCCGAATCCAAGTGGCTGCGGATGTGCGGTCTGGTCATGTTACTGCCCCACGGCTTCGAGGGACAGGGGCCCGAGCATTCTTCGGCACGTCTGGAGCGGTTTTTACAAGCCTGCGCCGAAGACAACATGCAGGTAGCCAATTGCAGTACCCCTGCCAATTACTTTCATATCCTGCGCCGCCAGATGCGTCGCAATTTCCGCAAGCCTTTGATTTTGATGACCCCCAAATCGCTATTGCGGCATAAATTGTGCGTCTCTTCTTTGGCCGATATGGGGCCGAATACATCGTTTCACCGTGTGTTGCCAGATCCTGAAACAACCTTGGTTGCCGATCACAAAATCCGCCGCGTGGTGTTGTGTTCGGGCAAGGTGTATTATGATTTATATGAAGCGCGGGCCGCTGCGTCCTTGCGCGATGTGGCACTGGTGCGTGTGGAGCAGTTTTATCCCTTTCCCCACAACAGTTTAAAAACGACCCTGTCCCGTTACCCCAACGCCGATGTGATTTGGTGTCAGGAAGAGCCCGAAAACATGGGGGCTTGGACCTTTCTGGACCGCCGGTTAGAGGCTGTTCTGACCGATAGCAAACACAAAACCAAACGTCCCCGTTATGTGGGTCGCCCTGCGGCGGCCTCCCCCGCGGTGGGGACGGTGGCCCAGCATAATCAGCAGCAACAGGCATTGGTGGGTGAGGCGTTGTCGCAATAAACATCCTTATCGCGCCGCGTCAAACCCTATGCAATCAATGCTGTAGAACCACGCTTTCGCGGGAATGACACGGTTAATGAGATGCCCTATAGCATCACTGTGGTGTGAGAAAAAAGGTGGGAGGTGTTCATGGGCTTTATGTCGCAGGTGATTGTTTTTGTGTTGGTGTGGTGGATTGTGTTTTTCATGATGCTGCCGTGGCGTTATACCCCCAACATGCAGGGGCAGGTGGGCCAAGACCTTGGGGCCCCGCAAAAACCCTTGATTGGTAAAAAAGCCATCATCACAACCCTGATCACCCTGCCCTTGTGGTTTGGGGCGGTGTCGTATCTAAAAACCGTAAATTTTGCCAACCCTGCGGCGTTGGGGCAGATTGATCCTACCCTTTGTAAAACCCCTTCGTGTCAGTGACGCTTATGCCCCTAAGGTTTGGTTTTTACGATCCGGGAAAGATTGGTTATGGCCTGATGCATGCTCTGATGCGGGATCACCCTACCCTGAGCACGGTGGCTTTTATCAAAGCCGAACACTGCCATGCCCCTCCCCCTGGCATCACGATGACCCCCACCCTTCGGGCCTTTTTTCAGCGGGAGTATGCGGTGGTGCACGATATCGATGCCTTTGTGCAGCGGGCGGATATGATTTTTTTTTGTGGGCGGGCGCGTTATGGATATCAAGCCGTTTCCCGCTTAATCGCAACATCCGCTTGGCAACAGAGTCCAGAAAAAAAAATTATCAATGTTTCCAAGGGTCTATGGAGGAATGAGGCTGGGGATGTTCACCTGCCCTCTGGACATTTTCCCGATTTATACCAAAATAATCGTTTGGGGATGCTTTCTGGCTTAAGTTTTCATACGACCTTATTGCATGATTATCCAGTGACCATGGCGCTGTCGGCGGTGCGCCCTTGGGAGGAAGATGCCGCAGCCCTGTGTCGTCCCCAGCGTCTGTTCATCGAATCGGACAAAGCCCTGAGGGCAGCGGAGGTGTATGGGATTATGAAAAATCCTTTGGCCATCGCGGCGGGGTATTGTGATGGGGAAAACATGCCCGTCTTGATGGGTACTTTGGCCTCGCTGGAGGCGCAGCGGGTGGCGCGGACCTTTTATCCCGATGCTGGCCAGAGGTTTTCCCCCTGTTACGCGTTGGATGATGTGTGGGGCAGTATGACGCCGCTGTCCCGTAATTTTCGGTATGGGCGGGATTTACGCATCCACGGCCCCCAAGCCGCTGACGTTTACCGAAGCCGCGAGGGCACGACCAGCCTGCCCGAGGGGGTCGAGGGTTGCGCCACGTGGCACACGTACCGCCAGACTTTGGGTGCCGCCCTACCCCCCACGCCCTTGATGGACGCTGTCTATCACCTGTGCCAAGGCAGCCCCGATGCGCCCAACATTATGGGGCAAGCCATCATATCGTATCGTGCCTGAGACGTTTTGAATGGTCTGGTTTTTTGACAGGGCATGGGGGTTTTCATGTGCGGATCCCACACATATTTGTTTTTATTGTTTTTTTAAAGTAGGAGAGTTTTTATGACCTTTCACGACGTTCGTTTTCCCACCGATATTTCCTTTGGCAGTTCTGGGGGACCAGTATTTTCCACGACGATTGTGGGGTCCTTTACGGGGTACGAGCAGCGGAACATCAATTGGATAGATGCGCGGTGCCGTTACAATGTGGCCTATGGTGTACGCAAGGCGCAGCAGCTGGAGGCTTTGTTGACCTTTTTTCGGGCGCGGCGGGGGCGCGGGTATGCCTTTCGGTATCAGGATTGGCAGGATTATCAGTCCTGCTCTGTCACCGCCAGCCCCGCCGCCACAGATCAGGCTTTGGGCACGGGCAACGGTACGCAAAAGGTGTTTTGGTTACGCAAAACCTATGCCTCTGGCAGTTACGGCTATGTTCGACCCATCACCAAGCCCGTGGCGGGGTCGGTTCTGGTGGCGGTGGCGGGGGTGGTTTTGCCAGTGTCAGGGTATGCCGTCAATGCCTTAACGGGTGAAGTGACCTTGAATACGGCCCCCGCAAACGGCGCCAGCGTCACGGCGGGCTTTCGGTTTGATGTTCCCGTGCGGTTTGATATGGATGCTTTGGCCACGTCACTGGATCAGTATGGTTTGGGATCCGCGCTGGATATTCGGGTGGTGGAGGTGGCGGAGTAAGGGGTTTTCAACAGGGGGGCGGCTATCCCCTCCCCTCCCCCGCACGCTTTCACAGAAAACCTTGTGAAACACAACGGATTTTGTTAGGATTCGTGTTGTTATCATCATGGGGCCTGTTTTGTTATGAATCACTTGGACCAGCTAGAGGCCCAGAGCGTTTTTATTATTCGCGAGGCCTTCCGTCATTTTAAAAATCTGGCGATGTTGTGGTCCATTGGCAAGGACAGCAACGTCATGTTGCATCTGGTGCGCAAGGCTTTTGTGGGCCATGTGCCGTTTCCCTTGGTGTATATTGACACCACCTATGATATGCCAGAATTGCTGAGGTTTCGGGATGAATTGGTGAAAAAATGGAATCTGGATCTGGTGGTGGGTTGCAATGACGAAGCCATCGCGGACGGGATGAACCACACGCGGGGGCGCCTGACCTGTTGCGGGGCCCTGCGGACCGAGGGATTAAAGCAAACCCTCGCCAAACATAACTTCGAAGCGGTTTTTGCGGGCATCCGCCGCGACGAAGACCCCACACGGGCCAAAGAGCGCGTCTTTTCCCCCCGTGGCCAAAACGCCGAATGGAACGTGAAGGACCAACCCCCCGAGTTTTGGGATCAATATAAAACAGACTTGCCCCCCGGCACCCATGTGCGCATTCACCCCTTGCTACACTGGACGGAAATTGACATTTGGTACTACACGAAGCGGGAAGAAATCCCCATCGTGAACCTGTATTTTGCCAAAGACGGCAAGCGTTATCGCTCGCTTGGTTGTGTGCCCTGCACGTTTCCCATCGACAGCGATGCCGACACCATCGATAAGATCATCGCGGAGCTAGAGGCCAGCAAAACCAGCGAACGCGCTGGCCGCGCCACCGACCAAGAGGCCGAGGATGCGTTTGAGCAGTTGCGGTTAAGTGGGCATATGTAGGGGGGTGGGTGATCCCCTGCCCTACAGATCCTCCGTTTTGAAATGGCGATAACCTTCGTAGTGGTAACTGGCGTCCAGACCCCGCATGAACAGGGCGCGTTCGTGGATGGTGTCGGTGAGGGCGTTTTTCAGCAGGTGTTTGATTTCCAGATCCTTCACAACGCTGCGCTCCATGGCGGAGAGATAATCGTCCTTGGCAATCAGGCACCAATCCACAGCCTGCCACGTTTGTTTTTTCAAAAGACAATCCAGCCACAGGCGGGTGGCGCGGCCGTTGCCCTCTCGAAACGGGTGGGCGATGTTCATTTCGACATATTTTTCAACGATTTGATCGAACGTGTCTTGGGGCATGGCATCGATGTGGGCCAGCGAAGCCTGCAAATGCATCACAGGGGCAAAGCGAAACGACCCCTTGGCGATGTTCACATCTCGTATTTTTCCAGCAAAATCATAGATATCCCCAAACAAATATCGGTGAATTTGGGCCAAACCCGCAAAAGTCCCCACGGGAATGGTGTTGATATCCCCCGTTTCAAAAAGACGCTTGGCGTTGTGTTTGCTGATTTTTTCCTCGGCAATGCTCAGGGCGATGGGATCGGTGATGTTCAGTTTGTTTGGTAAAACCATAATGATTTTTCGGTTAGGTTTTTATGAAAACTAACCCTACGCCACCCTCCGCTCCCGCGCAACCGCCATCCGCCGCTCCAGCTCTGGCCGAAAATGCCGGATCAGTCCCTGAACGGGCCAGGCGGCGGCGTCGCCCAGGGCGCAGATGGTGTGGCCCTATTCTTTTGGGCACATCTAAAAACCTCAGTTTTTCGTCATTGCGAGGAGCAACGCGACGAAGCAATCTAGGGTTTCCTCGCGCTGAAGCTTTTCTGGATTGCTTCGCTACGCTCGCAATGACGGTTAATAGAGGTGCCCTTTTGAATTTCCTTGAAAAGTCTGTGTTGCATAGTACTGCAATTCGTCTACGATTTCCGGATAGTCATCCCCCAAAATTGTTTGCGCGCATTCCTCCATCGAGGGTGGCTCTTCATATTGGCCGTATTTAACGTGTGAGCGAATACTTTGTCTTAAACAGCTATTGGCAGCAATCCTGGATATTTGCTCTTTCGGTGTTTCCTCTCCAGTCATGCTGTCCTGCATGGCTAACGCCGCAGCAAAAACACCAGCATATCTTTTATCAGATTCAAGGGACCTGTTTATAATGTCCGATGTCGTAACGCTTCCGCAGTTACCGGATAGATGCTGGAGAACATAGTGAAAGAAATTATCCTGACAAGCCGCAATCACAGGAAAAATATGATGCGGTGCTGCTTTGTCTTCTCCCGCCTCTTTAATATGTGTTTGATATGCCTCTGTTGCCTTTTCTCGTTGAGCCTGAAAAAGACGATCAATGCTCCCCTCCTCTAAAGAAAGGCGTTGATTAAAATCAATCACAGCATCGATTTTTGGTATCAGATTTCTTTTTATTTTTTTTAAATTGTAGTTTATGTCATTGTCTTCTAAACTGTCTAAATTCTGCAAAAGAGCGTTCTTATAAGCCCCCAACGTTTCTGTTGATATTTGCAAGTAGGGAAAGTCATATGGATCAACATCGTCAAGAGTTGAAACCTTGTTCAGGCGCTCTATAAGCGGTGTTCCATCAGAATGAGAATATAAAAAAAAGGGAGCTTCAAAGTAATCTTCAAGAATACATTTTTCAATATCAGACCCTGCAGCTTGGCTTCTTGCCGTCTTTATATAGGCTAAAAGTTGTTTGTTCCTAGTGTCTATAGGGTTGCTCATCGCCATTGCTCCAGATAAAATATTTTGAAATTCTATCAGACAAAAATAAAAAAATAAAGATAATTTTTAAAAGATTGGTTAACCCCTACGCCACCCGCCTCTCCTTCGCCACCGCCATCCTTCTCTCCAACTCCGGCCGGAAATGGCGGATCAGGCCCTGTACGGGCCATGCGGCGGCATCACCAAGGGCGCAGATGGTGTGGCCCTCGATTTGTTTGGTCAGGTCCCACAGCTGGTCGATTTCCTCGGGCTGGGCGTTGCCTGATACCATACGGGTCAGCATCCGCCACAGCCAGCCGGTGCCTTCGCGGCAGGGGGTGCATTGGCCGCAGGATTCATGTTTGTAAAAGTACGATAAATTGGCAATGGCCGCCACAATGTCTGTGGATTTGTCCATAACGATGACGCCGGCGGTGCCCAGACCCGATCCCACCTCGCGCAGGGCGTCGTAATCCATCAGCAGGGGGTCACACTGATCCGCAGGGACCAACGGGACGGAGGATCCCCCGGGAATGATGGCCAGCAAATTGTCCCAGCCGCCGCGCACGCCGCCGGCGTGACGCTCGATCAGGTCTTTTAGGGGGATGCTCATGGATTCTTCCACGTTGCAGGGGGTGTTGACGTGGCCGGATATGCAGAAAATTTTTGTGCCCGCATTGTTGGGGCGGCCAAAGGACGAAAACCACGCGGGGCCGCGGCGCAGAATCTCCGGCACCACGGCAATGGTTTCCACGTTGTTGATGGTGGTGGGGCACCCGAACAATCCCACACCGGCGGGAAAGGGGGGCTTTAGGCGCGGCTGGCCCTTGTTCCCCTCTAAACTTTCCAGCAAAGCCGTTTCTTCGCCGCAGATGTACGCCCCCGCGCCGCGGTGAACGTGAATGTCCATGGCCCAATCGCTGCCGCAGGCGTTTTTGCCCAGCAGGCCCGCGGCGTAGGCCTCGTTTACAGCGGCCTGTAGGCGCATGGCCTCGTTATAAAACTCGCCCCGTACATAAATATAGACGGTGTGGGCGCGGATGGCAAAGGCGGCAATGACACAGCCCTCCAGCAGGCGGTGGGGATCATGGCGCAGAATGTCGCGGTCTTTGCAAGTTCCAGGTTCGGATTCATCGGCATTCACCACCAGATAACTGGGCAAATCACCACTTTTGGGCATAAAAGACCACTTCATCCCCGTGGAAAACCCCGCCCCACCGCGGCCGCGCAGGCCCGAGGCTTTGACCTCCTCAATAATCGTTTCATGGCCCTTCTCCAGCAGGGCCTTGGTGTCCTGCCAGATACCACGGGCGCGGGCCCCCGCCAGACCCCAGTCTTTATCGCCGTACAGGTTGGTGAAAATGCGGTCTTTGTCTTTTAAAAACATCAGGCGGCCTTTACGTTGCTGGCAGAGGGTTTAATCATATCCAGCGGCTGCACCCATGCATCGAACTGCTCTGCGGTCAGCAGGTTCAGGGACAAAGCCGCCTGTTTCAGGGTTGTGCCCTCTTCAAAGGCTTTTTTGGCGATCTTGGCCGCATTATCGTACCCGATGTGGGGATTCAGGGCGGTGACCAGCATCAGGGATTCCTGCATCAGCTTGGCAATGCGGTCGGTGTTGGCCTCGATCCCCTCAACACAGCGCTCGCGGAAGGAAGCCACCGCATCCGCCAGCAAGCGAATGGACTGCAAAACCGCGTAAATCATCACGGGTTTATAGACGTTCAGCTGCAGATGGCTGTGGGAATTGGCCACGGCCACCACGGTGGCGTTGCCGATGACTTGGGCGCAAACCATGGTTAGGGCCTCGACTTGCGTGGGGTTGACCTTACCAGGCATGATGGATGACCCGGGTTCATTGGCGGGCAAGCTGAGCTCCCCCAGTCCTGAGCGCGGACCACATCCCAGCAGGCGGATGTTGCTGGCCAAGGCCATCAGGGAGCTGGCCAAGGTGCTAAGCACGCCGGAAACGTCGGTGATGGCATCGTGGACAGAGAGGGCCTCGAACTTATTGGGGGCGGTGACAAAGGGCAGGCCCGTTAAATCGGACACGGTTTTGGCAAAGGCCGCGGGAAAGTCAGGGTGACAGTTGATCCCCGTGCCCACGGCGGTGCCGCCTTGAGCCAGCTCGTACAGCGCCGGCAGGGTGCCCTGCAACCGAGTGATGTTGTTTTTGATTTGGGTGACATAGCCCGAAAACTCCTGCCCCAGCGTCAACGGGGTGGCATCCTGCAGGTGTGTGCGGCCGATTTTGACGATATCGGCGAAGTCTGTGGCCTTGTGTTCCAAGCTGCTTTGCAAATCGCGCAGGGCGGGCAGCAGGTGGCCCGTGATGGCCTTGGCTGCCGCGATGTGCATCACAGTGGGAAAGGTATCGTTGGACGATTGCCCCATGTTGCAGTGATCGTTGGGGTGAACGGGGGTTTTGACGCCACGCGGGTGGCCCAAGCGTTCGTTAGCCCGATTGGCCAGCACTTCGTTGGCGTTCATGTTGGTTTGGGTGCCTGATCCCGTTTGCCACACGGCCAAGGGGAATTGACCCGTCAAAGATCCACTGAGCACATCATCCGCCGCCGCCACAATGGCATCTGCCACAGAAACGGGCAACAGGCCCAGGGCCTTATTCACCAAGGCCGCCGCCTTTTTTTGAATCATCAAGGCGTGAATCAATTCCGCCGGCATTTTTTCAATGCCAATGGGAAAATTGTCCAGCGACCGCTGGGTCTGCGCCCCCCAATAACAGTCAGCGGGAACCTGAATGGGACCAAGGGAATCGGTTTCTGTGCGGGTTTGTGTCATCATGGGGCCTCTGATATGCATAAATCGTGATCTCGTTCTACCATGGGGAGCAGGCGAGGGTAAAGGGGGAAACGACACGGATCGCCCTCTGGTCTTTGTATGTTTTTGCGCTTCCGTTTCCTTAGACAACCCACAAAAAACCCGCTATCCTATGGTGATGCAGTCTATTGTCGTTCATCCCGTTGTGAAGAGGGCCCGTTCTGCGGATGCCCGCCCGCCAGAGGTTAAGCTGGCTGAATGTGTCCGCTTGGCACAGGCCATTGATTTGACGGTGACGGATGCGTTTTTGGTGGGGGTATCGGCTCTGCGACCGTCCCATTATATTGGGGGCGGGGCACTGGAGGTGATTCACGAGCGGATGGAAACAGCGGGGGCGGGCCTTTTGATTATGGATTGCGCCCTGTCCCCTCTGCAACAGAGGAATCTGGAGCGGGATTTAAAGGTCAAGGTTCTGGACCGCACGGGGCTGATTTTGGATATTTTTGGGGCCCGCGCCCACACGCACGAGGGAAAATTGCAGGTGGAAATGGCCGCGCTGACCTTTCAACGTAGCCGATTGGTGCGATCATGGACCCACCTAGAGCGGCAGAGAGGGGGCTTTGGTTTTTTGGGCGGCCCTGGGGAAAGCCAACTGGAAATCGACCGCCGCCTGATTGAAACCCGCCTGCGCCGATTAAAAACGGATCTGGAGAAAATAAAACAAAACCGTAGCCTGCAACGGTCCCACCGTCCTTATCCTCTGGTGGCCCTGATGGGGTACACCAATGTGGGAAAATCTACATTGTTCAACCGTCTGGTGGGGGGGGATGTGTTGGTGAAGGACATGCCCTTTGCCACGTTGGACCCCACGCTGCGGCTGCTTGCGTTGCCATCGGGGTTGCGGGTGATTCTCTCGGACACCGTTGGGTTTATTTCGGATTTACCCACGGCCCTGATTGCGGCCTTTCGGGCCACGCTGGATGATGTGAAAAGCGCTGATATTATTGTGCATGTTCACGATGCCAGCAGCCCATGGCACGCCGACGAAACCCGCGATGTCAACGGCGTGCTCGCTGATTTGGGGGTTCAGGGCATACCCATTGTGGATGTCTGGAACAAAGCCGATGCCTTAAACGAGGAAGACAAACAGCTTTTTTCTTTGGAATCCTCCCCCGTTCTTCTTTCGGCGCAAACGGGGGATGGGGTGCCTCTGCTGCTGAAAACACTGGATAAACTGTTGCTGGAAAAACGCCAGCTGGTGGATGTGTTCTGCCCATTGGAAAACCCCGCCCATCGCGCATGGTTGCATGAACACGGGGCCCAAACCACAGAGGCGGAAACAGAAACAGGCTGGCACATCACGACCTTTCTGGCCCCCCAGCACGTTGCGCGGGCCCATGTGGCCGCAGACAAGCCCTTCCCATAATCCCCATGGCGGTTTAAGGTGGCTGGATGATGTTTGCCTATCCCTTTTTGTTGGCGGGCCTGTTGGTGTTACCTTTGGCCTATCGCTGGATGCGGGCTTTGCCTGGGGGGGAAACTGTTGTGCCCTTTGCCGCCATGATGTTTCTGGGACCATCACGCGGGCCCATCACAACGGTTCAGAAAACGCCGTTGTGGTTGATTCTGCTGCGCTTGGCGTTGCTGGCGCTTCTGATTTTGTGGGCGGCGGGGCCGCAAAGAGTCCCCGAGGCTCAGGGCACCCCATCCCCCACCCTGATGGTGGTGGATACGTCTTGGAGTGCCGATTTATCGGGGGCCATCGCGGATATCACGGCTTTTTTTGATCGGTATCCATCGGCGGATGTGCATATCATGACCACGGATCAAACCGCATCTCGCCCCATGACGGCCGAGGGGTGGGCGACCTATCAACGCACCCTTGCCCTATCCCCCTATCAAACCACAGACACAGCGAAGATGCTCAGCGAGCGCACCGACCAACGTGCCATCCTGTATTACGCCCCCATGCGCTATGGCCCCCTGCAACAGGGGATTGTGGATGTGTTGCGTCAATGGCCAAAATCCACTTTGGTTCTGCCGCGCCGCACATCCTGCGCCGCGCTGGCGGATGTGCAGCAAGGGGCTACGGGCATTCAGGCCACGCTCAACAATCGTTGTGTTGTGCCGTTGCAGGCGGATCTGTACGATGTCAGCACGGGCCAAAAACTGGCAGAAACCAAAGGCATTGGCACCACCCTGACCTTTCCCCCTGTGGCGGGGGACGGGGGGGCGCGGGTTGTGGCCATTCGGGGGGAAGATCATTGGGCAGGGCGGTGGCTGTTGCCCTCGTCTCTCTCTGGCAAGGTGGCTGTGGTTCATGCGGCTGGCCGCCCTCAGGGCCTTTTGGAGGAAGCCACCTACATCACCAAGGCTCTTGAGGCCGCAGGCCATATCGTTGTGGTGGGGGCCATCTCTGCCCTGCGGGAGGATGATATGGCCACGTGGATTTTGCCGGATGCAGCGGTTGTGGATCAGGACACCCAAGCCCTGTTGGCGGCCAAGGTAGAATCTGGTGCTACTCTGATTCGGTTTTGGGGTCCTCGTCTGGATGCCCTGCCCCCTCAACAGCGGGATGGGTTGTTTCCAGATACTCCCCGTTTTCAGGCGCGGCAGTTGGGAACGGTTCTGGCATGGCAAGCGGCCCTGAAAAGTCAGATTTTTCTTCCACCCCTACGGGGAGGCGGGGAGGATATCACCCTGCTGCGTCAAATCCTGCCAGAATCGGAAACGGCAGTGACGCTGGCGCGTCTTTCTGATGAAACCCCGTGGATCACCGCACGGACGTTGGGCAAGGGGCAAATCATTTTGATTCACACGGGACTGATGCCAGAATGGGGCAATCTGGCAACATCAGGCAGTTTTGTGCCGCTCATGGGATCCTTGGCCCGTGTGTCAGGGGCGGCCGAAGCGCCCTCGGCGGCGGGCGAGTTGCCCCTGCAATACCGCCTGATGCCCGATGGATCATGGCCAAAGGACACTGGTACCCTGCTGCGCCCCCGTGATGAAGGCAGCCGCCCCACAAACGATCACCCCGCTGGCCTTTATGGCCACGGGTCCAGCCTGATTCCCCACAACATCGCCCCCTTTCTGGCCAGCGAGCCCCCCATGGAAACGGTGTTGCGGCCCCAAGACGCCCTGCCCTTTACCGTGCGCAAAGCTGATGAAACTGCTATCTCTCGCGACATCAGGCCGTTGATTTTGAAGGGAATTGCGGCGTTGTTTGTTTTGGAATTGCTGGCGGTTTTGGCCCTGCATTTTCGGCGCCTTAGGGTAACGGCGGCGGCAATGATGGTGTTGGTGCTGGCGGCGGCCACCCCTGCGGCGGCCAGAGAGGCCAAAATCGGCTATCTGCAAACGGGCCAAACATCCGTGGATCAGGCCACGGCCCGCGCTTTGGAGGTTTTGATTCAGGAAACCCTTACCCGTACCAACATGCCCGTTGGCCCCAAGCCCGTTGCCCTGTCTTTTCAATCGTCCCCTTCGGATTGGCTGCCCCTGATGATGGTGTATGGGTCACCAGACAGCCTCGCCCTTGCCCCAGAAAGTTTTTTTGAAACCCTGCGGCAATACGGTGTTGGGGATGGCCTGATTGTTCTGGACACACGGGGCGGGGCCCAACCCCTGCGGCATCAAAGTCAGGTGGCTTCGCTTCAGCCCCTAGCCAGAGATTGGGGGTTAACCCCCCTGCAACCCGTGTCCCAAAAGCATGTTGTGCATCACAGTTATTATCTTTTGCCTAAACTGGGGGGATTGTGGCTGGGCCTGAATGCCATGGGCGCGGCCCCGCAGGGATCCCAAGAGGGGGTTTTCAGTCTGATGGTTCTGGGCAGTGATTTGGTGGGGGGGCTGTTGTCCTCTGATCCCGATGTGCGGGAAAACAGCGTTCGTACGGGCATCAACCTGATGATGTACGCCGCCACCACAACCTATAAGGATGATCAAATCCATATCGACGCCGTGATGAAGCGGTTGAGGCCGTAGGGTCCAATCCGTCCAGTGTGCGCCTAAGCGTTTTTAGACGCGTTTTAGAAAACCTTGTGCGACACCACGGATTTTGTTAGGACTCGTGTTGTTATCATCATGGGGGCCTGTTTTGTTATGAATCACTGGTATATGCAGGGGTAGGGTACTTTTTTATGACAAATCAACCGACAGTATATGTTATCTTTGACACTTGCGCTTACGAAAAGCAGCGTGTTGAAAAGTGTCTTTCGGGGATGCTGCGCGTCCGATTGCCTTGGGTTTTATTGTGCCCTGCAATGATAAGGGAAGAGGGTGTAAACTTTGAAAGTTTTCAGGCAATTACCGAAAGTGTGATGACGGGGACCTTTCGTGTCGAACCTGCCAAAACACCGCATTTCGAAACTTTTGAAAAGCAGGTGAATAAAGCAATAGAGAGCATTGAGTCTACGCTTAATAATCTCTTGGGGAGTGATGACCCCATCCCCCTTAAACGCGTTGGTGGCGATTCAGAAGAAACCATTAGAATAAAAGAAAAAATTCAAGGATTCCATCGTTCTGCAAAAGAGCGAACCAAGAAAAAGGAGCACAGAGCATCTTGGGAATTGATAAGCTATCTAGCGCAGGGACCAGTGAATAAGCACACTCCGGATTCTTTGATAAACAAGAAGTTAAACAAAGAAATACGATTGTCCTTAGGGCCTTTTGTCGAATGGTATGAATCTTTTAAAGGAGATCGAGGAGAGATAGCGTCATTTTTGGCTCTGATCGATCGTCTTGTTCAAAACCCTCATGCAGTGGGTGTTTTTGTGACGAAAGATGAACCAGCCCTAGGGCTTTTTAATGATGAAGACAGCGAGTTAAGAAAAAAAGTATTGCGTTTATACGGCCCTTTCTCACAATGGGTGAGGACGTTCTATGAAGCTCTGAAATCGTCAACTGATTCCTGCCAAGACAAAAGTAAAGTTGAAGGGGCCATACGTATATTATTTCCAGGCAATGAAAACAGAAAAATTTCTAAGCGTTTTCTAAAGAGAAATATCGCAGAACGATATGGTGGTGACGTAGATACGTTTCAGAACGCACTGAAGGAGGCCATGGGGGGAGAATCTTGTCCATTGATCCCAGTATATGAACCATCTCCGTTACAGGGGTTAGATACCATATCCCAGAGGATGGTGGGGGTTTTGCCTAATACTTTTGGAGAAATTTTCGATCGCCCTGTTTTAGAAGATCCTCAGGCAATCATAGCATCTTTATGCTCCTCATCTCGGGATGCTTAACAAGCCCCTGCCCCCCCGACACAACCCTTGCTAAGCCAAGGGGGCCATCGTAAAGTGGTGGGCATAACAGGTGAAGAGGGTTGCCCATGACCATTGTAGTGTACACCAAAGCCACATGCCCCTATTGTGTGCGGGCCAAGGCCCTGCTGGCGAAAAAGGGGGCGGCGTTTCAGGAAATTGAGATTACGGACAAGCCTGCCTTGCGCACAGAGATGATCGAAAAGGCCAACGGACGCACAACGGTGCCGCAAATTTTTATCAATGGCAGGCACATCGGGGGATGTGATGATTTGCACGCGCTGGAGGATCAGGGCAAGCTGGATGCGTTGCTGAGATCATGACAGAGGGCGACCGTTTGGATGTGCAGCCTGTTCGGGGTATGCGGGATTATGTGGGGGTTGAGGGGGCTCACCTTTTGTCCCTGTTGGCCGTGTTTTGGGAACAGGTGGCTTTGTTTGGCTATACCCCGTGCCTGACCCCGTTGTTAGAGGAAGCAGGGGTTTTTTTCCGCTCTTTGGGGGAAAGTTCGGATGTCATCAGCAAGGAAATGTATACCCTGCTGGATCGCGGCGGGGATCCCCTCGTCTTGCGGCCCGAAGGTACAGCGGGCATTGTGCGGGCTCTGCTGTCCAACCGATTGCATCAGGATATGCCCGCCCATTTGGCCTATGCGGGGCCCATGTTTCGTTATGAACGCCCGCAAAAGGGTCGTTTGCGTCAATTTCATCAGGTGGGGGTGGAACATTTTGGGGATGCCTCTCCAGAGGCCGATGTGGAATCGTTGCTGTTGTCGTGGCGATTTTTAACCGCAGTGGGGATTGCTGGGGATTCGTGTTTGCAGATCAACACGCTCGGGGATCCTGAAAGCCGCGCGGCGTTTCGCCAGTGTTTGATTGACCATTTAACCCCTGTGGCCCATACCCTGAGTGCGGACAGCCAGCGTCGTTTGCACACCAACCCGTTGCGGATTCTGGACAGCAAGGATCTTGCGGATCATCAGGCCCTGATCGGGGTGCCCTCTTTGCAGGATTTTTTAACCCCATCGGCGCGGGATCATTTTGATCGGGTGTGTGCGGGCCTCAAGGCTCTTGGCATGCCTTTTGAGATCAATCCCCGCATTGTTCGGGGTCTGGATTATTATGTGCACACCACGTTTGAATGGGTCCACGGGGGCTTAGGGGCCCAAGGGACGGTGCTCGCGGGGGGGCGTTATGATGGTCTGGTGAGAACCATGGGGGGGCCAGATTTGGCGGGTGTGGGATGGGCGGCGGGGCTGGAGCGTTTGATGCTGGCCACGTTTCCCCCCGCGCCCTCCCCCCCCTGTGTGGTGGTGATGCCAGAGGATGAGGCCCCCCCCTTTGGGGCCCATCAGTTGGCTGATGCCTTCAGACATGTGGGCATTTCTGCCATGGTGTGGGCCGAGGGGTCCATGAAAAAACGCATGAAAAAAGCTGCCCAGCGCGGCATTCCCCATGTCGTGTTTGTGGGTCAAGCCCCTGAGCATACAGGGACCGTGCGTTTGAAGATTATGGCCACAGGGCAGCAGTACACCCTGTCCCCCGCGCAGGCCGTGACAGTGTTAACAGGGGGCGCATTGTGAGAACACAGGGCTTGTGTTGTTTGGTGTTCCTGATGATCGTGCTTCATCTGGTGGCCATGGCGTGGGCGGCCCCCAGTTTCGATACACAGCTTCGTCAGTGGAACAGCCAGTTGACGGCCATTGATCGCGGCATTGCCAAGAGCGACGACGCCCCCACACCCGATCAAATGCAAGATTGGCGCGATACCCTGCGCACCATCCGTGCGCAGGCCAAAGAACAGGCCGATTTGGCATCCTCGCAAAAACAATCCCAAACGGATCTGTTGTCGGCTTTGGGTCCCGATCCTGAAAAAGGGGAGCCCGTGGATTATCGCATCGAGGCCCAGCGCAAAAAATTAAAAAACACCATCGTTGAAATTGACAGCCGCAACAAACGCGCCACGCTGGTGATTTCAAAGGCGCAGGAATTGATGAATTTGCTGGATGATTTGGAAAAAAAAGCCCTGCGCGATACGTTATTGATGCGGTTGGATTGGTCAGCGTTTTCTGTTGAGGACACCATCAAGGAAGGTGGGGCGTTTTTTGCCACCTTCGCGGCATGGGATCGCGTGGCCATGGTGGTGTTGGTGATGGCCATTTTGGGATACATTCAAACCCAGTTGCCCCCTGTATCCCAAAAATTCATAGAAACCGTGGGTGCCCTGAACACCCGTCGTTTGTTTTATGCGTTGATGCTGGCGGTGGTGACCTTCGCCCTGAGGGTCCATATGTTTGAGTCCGAGGGGATGGTGCACGATGTAGGGTCCGTGGTGTTTACCATGGCGCTGGCTGGTGTGATGGTGTTTGTGCTTAGACCCCTGCGCTTTCGGGCCCCCCATGATGAAGATGATGATTTTCATGCCGAAAAAAAGGCGGATCACACATGGATTGGCAATGGCTTTTTGTTTGTGATGCGTTTGGCGT
Source organism: Alphaproteobacteria bacterium (assembly GCA_947458235.1). Taxonomy (GTDB): domain Bacteria; phylum Pseudomonadota; class Alphaproteobacteria; order JAJTHO01; family CANGYM01; genus CANGYM01. Next base: position 11,425 of record CANGYP010000008.1, on the reverse strand, counting down.
TGGCGGCGGTATTTCCCGCGATTATGCTGGGGTATGTATCGCTGGCGGTGTATTTGGCGTTTAATGTGACGGTGACCCTTGTGGCCGTGCTATCCTTTGGTGTGTTGCGGCATGTGTTTTTATGGGTGATACGCCGCGTGACCAGCGGAAAAGACGGCGGGGCCTCGGGGGAAAAATCCGCCCTAGGCATTGTGATACTAGAGCCCATTTTGGCCCTGTTTTTGTTCATGGTGGCCCTGTCTTTTTGGGGTATGCCCCCCAAAAGCTTAGAGGCGTGGTTGGATCAATACGGCAGCGGCATTACCATTGGCACCGTCACCTTTGATTTTTTAAACATTGGATCGGCCATTGCCATTTTCTTTATTTTGTATGTGGCCACCCGCATTGCCCAGTGGTTTTTTTCTGAACGTGTTTTGCCCTATACCCGCGTGGATGGGGGATTGAAAAACGCCGTTCATGCCTTAACGGGCTATGTGGGGATGGGCATTGCCCTGTTATCGGGGATGAGTGCGCTGGGCCTGAACATGGAAAATTTGGCCATTGTGCTGGGGGCGTTGTCGGTGGGGATTGGATTTGGGTTACAGGCCATCACCAGCAATTTTATTTCAGGGATTATTTTGCTGTTTGAGCGCCCCATCCGTGTGGGGGATTGGATTGCCCTTGGCCCGCATCAAGGAGTTGTGCGTAAAATCCGCGTGCGGTCCACGGAGATTGAAACGTTTCAAAATGCCTCCATCATTGTGCCGAACTCGCAGTTGGTGACGGAAACGGTGACGAACTGGATGCTGCACGATACGGTGGCCCGTTTGGATGTGGCGGTGGGGGTGTCCTATGACAGCGATTTGAAACGGGTGAAGGAGATTCTGATGACTGCCGCCCAAGAGCACCCAGAGGTCCGGCGTAAGCCCCAGCCCTTTGTTCTGCTTAAAGATTTCGGTGAGAGTGCTCTACAGCTGGAACTTCGGTGTTTTGTCAAAAATGTTTTTTCCATGCAGGGGGTGGCCAGCGACATCCGCACACGGATTTATGAACGGTTCCAAAAAGAGGGCATTGAAATCCCCTATCCCAAACGGTCCATTCATGTCACGGCCAGTACGCCAGAGGCAACAATTATCGGGGGGGCATAATGACTGATGCAGTTTCTTTTTTGGTGGATTTGATCCGTTGCCCCAGCGTGACGCCGAGCGATGCGGGGACGCTGGACATGATCACCGCGTGGTTACAGCCCATGGGGTTTACCTGTGTGCGCTTGCCCTTTGGGGAAGGCAAAGATTGCGTGGATAACCTGTTTGCCCATCGCGGCGAAGGTTCCCCCCATCTGTGCTTTGCGGGTCATGTGGATGTGGTGCCTACGGGGCCACTGACGGATTGGCTTCACCCCCCGTTTTCGGGGACGTTGGATCAGGGCAAAATCTGGGGCCGTGGGGCGGCGGATATGAAGGGGGCCATCGCGGCCTTTTTGGCCGCCCTACAAACGATCCCCCAAGGCCACAACGGCACCCTCAGTCTGTTGTTGACGGCGGATGAAGAAGGCCCAGGGATTCACGGCACCAAACCCGTGCTGTCGTGGTTAAAGGACCATAACTTACTGCCCGATATGGCTTTGGTGGGGGAGCCCACCAGCGGCAACGCCGTGGCCGATACCGTCAAAATTGGCCGTCGGGGCAGTTTGAATGCTGTCCTGACGGTTTACGGGACGCAGGGGCATGTGGCCTATCCCCATTTTGCCCATAATCCCCTGCATGATGCGGTGGCCATTTTGGGTATTCTTTTGCACCAGCCGCTGGATCATGGGCATCCGCATTTTGACCCCTCAGGATTGCAAATCACCAGCGTGGATACGGGCAACGGGACCACCAACATCATTCCGCCGTCCTGCACCGTGCGGTTAAACATACGGTTTAATGCCCATCATACGGCGCAAAGCCTCTCGGATCGCCTGCATCAGGCCTGCCAGCAGGTTCTGCCGCAGGGGCCCACATCCGGCCCCCATTATATCTTGACCACCGATTGTTCCTCCGAGGCCTTTTTCACCGACGCCCACCACCCTCTGGTGCAAACCGTCACGCGGGTAATTCAGGACATCACAGGCACCCCCCCCATTTTATCCACCAGCGGTGGTACATCGGATGCGCGATTTATCAAAAATTACTGCCCCGTCCTCGAACTGGGCCTGCCCAACGCCACCATCCATAAAATCAACGAACATTGCGATGTGGATGACCTGATGCGCATCTCTAAAATCTATGGTGATATTGTGCGGGTGTGTTTGGGCATTAGCCCTTGACGCCCATGGGGATTTCAACCAAAGATACCAACAATGCCCGCACCATCATCATCATGCCCGTTTCGCCATCGTCTTTGTTACCACCCCAAGCCACCAAGATATTAAAGCTGGGGATGCGACGCCTGTGGGGGGGCGTGCTCTTTGCCTTGGGGGTGGCGTTGGGCTTGGCGTTGGCCAGTTATAATGTGCAGGATGCTTCTTTGAACACGGCCGTGTCCGATGGCGTGGTGAAAAATCTCTTGGGGTCTTCAGGGGCCATTCTGGCGGATATCCTGTTTCAAAGTTTTGGCCTAGCGGCCTTTGTGTTACCCCTCTTGATGACGGTCTGGGGGATTCATATCTGGCAATCGACAAGACCCTTTCGGGCTTTTGTGCGCATAGGCCAATGGGGAATGGTGTTGTTGTTGGGGGCGACCCTGCTGGCCTTGGGCGGTGATCGACAACACCACGCTATTGACATCCCACGCGGGGGTGTGGTGGGTGTTTGGATGTATACGCTGATGCAATCTTCCATCCCACAAAGTCCTTTGTGGGACTGGGGGACCAAGGGGGCCTTGGTGGTGGGCTTTGGGGTGTTTTTCATTTTGGCCTTAGGCCTATCACAATCGGCATTGAAAAAGGCACCCACGAGCCCGTTGTTATCATGGCTATGGACCCTGCCCGCCCTGATATTACGGAGGGGGAAGACCCTTTTGACCCATATATCTTTAGGCACACCCCCTTTGGAGCCCTTAGCCATTACCCCATCGGCTGCGATGTTGGCTTCTGAAAAAGACACCCCGTCCAAACAGAAAAAGAAAAAAACCAGCACGCTGGCCACATCACAGCGACCACCCTTATCGCCCGACATCAAAGAGGGCTTTCATCTGCCCCCCATGGATTTGCTGGCGGTGGCCAAAAGCAAAGCCCAAAAAATGGATCAACGCGACATTCAGCGGGCATCGGACGCATTGTCCCAAGTGCTGTCCGATTTTGGGGTGAAAGGGGAGATTGTGGGGGCCAACTCTGGCCCCGTGGTGACGTTGTATGAATTGGAGCCCGCGCCGGGGATTAAATCCTCCCGCATCATTGGCTTGGCCGATGATATCGCCCGATCCATGAGTGCCGTATCCGCCCGTGTGGCCGTCGTCACGGGCCGCAACGTCATCGGGATTGAACTGCCCAACCCCAAACGCGAAACGGTTTACCTGCGCGAGGTCTTTGAGCACAAAGATTATCAATCCCACGCCGCCAAGCTGCCGCTGGCGCTGGGTAAAGATATCAACGGCGTACCCATGATTGTGGATCTGGCCAAAATGCCGCACCTGCTGGTGGCGGGGACCACGGGATCGGGAAAATCCGTGTCGGTGAACACCATGATTCTATCGCTGCTGTATATGCTGCCCCCCGAAAAGTGCCGCTTTATTATGGTGGATCCTAAAATGTTGGAATTGTCGGTGTATGATGACATTCCCCACCTGCTTACCCCTGTGGTGACGGACCCGAAAAAGGCCGTGACCGCCCTGAAATGGGCCGTCAAGGAAATGGAGCAACGGTATCAGGCCATGTCCCGTCTGGGTGTGCGCAACATCGAGGGATACAACAGCCGCATCCAAGATGCCCAAGACAAGGGCGAAATTTTACACCGCCGCGTGCAAACGGGCTTTGATCGCGAAACGGGAAAACCCGTGTTCGAGGATCAGGTGATGCCGCTGGACACTCTGCCCTATATCGTTGTGATTGTGGATGAAATGGCCGATTTGATGCTGGTGGCGGGCAAGGATATCGAGGCCGCCATTCAACGTCTGGCCCAGATGGCGCGGGCGGCGGGGATTCACCTGATTATGGCCACACAGCGGCCCTCTGTGGATGTCATTACGGGAACCATCAAGGCCAACTTTCCCGTGCGTATCAGTTTCCAAGTCACATCCAAAATCGACAGCCGCACCATTCTGGGGGAAATGGGGGCAGAGCAACTGCTGGGTCAGGGGGATATGCTCTACATGGCTGGTGGTGGGCGTATCACGCGGATTCATGGCCCCTTTGTGTCCGATAACGAGGTGGAAAGCATCGTGTCCTATCTGAAATCCCAAGGCCAGCCCGATTATGTGGACGATGTCACGGTGGAGGATGATGACGATGACGACGGCGGCGGGGCCTTTAAGGGGGAAAGTGGCGATGCCCTGTACGATCAAGCCCTTGCCATTATTCTGCGGGAACGCAAAGTGTCCACCAGTTTCCTGCAACGTCACTTACAAGTCGGCTATAATCGCGCCGCCCGTATCATTGAAAAATTAGAACAAGAAGGCGTCATCAGCCAACCCAACCATGCGGGCAAACGGGAAATCCTAGGGGCATAAACGAACCAGCGGGCACACGCCCCCCCAACGTTATCATGGTGCCATGGCTTGAGGTGTCATGGTACGGGGTGCCTCCCTGTCCATATTGATAATCTCTCCGCTAGCAGAGGAACGGGCGTGCAAATCCATCAAAGCGGCATAGACCGCATCCACAGAAGACGCTTGTTTCTGATGGGATTTTTGAATGATTGTATGGAAATGAGCCTCGCTTTCCCGAACTCCCTTCATTGTTGGCCCCAGCGCAATGCCGTTGATGCGGGTTTTGGGGGACAGGACGGGGGCCAGATCCACCGTTAAGCGTTCCAACAGATGCTTGCCCAACGTGTAACTGAGAAAATCCTGATGGTGCCAATGGACATGGGCATCCAAAAGGGTGACCATATGATCCGTTTGGTCCGCCAATCCCTGAATCAACATCAACGGGGCCAAGGCATTCACCGCCAGATGATCGGTTAACCCCTGCCATGTGACGGTTGCCAAGGTATCGGGCACAAACAAAGAGGCATTATGAATCATCAGATCAAAGGGGCCCAAGGGGATGGCGGCCTGAATCACAGCCTGAATGGCCTCAGGTTTGGTTAAATCGCCCTGAATTAAGGTACACATGCGGCCCTGTGTTTGTAGTGTGGTTTGGATAGCCTGCGCCTGCGCCTGTGATGTGCCGTAATGCAGAACCACATCATACCCATCGCGGGCCAGACAATGAACAAGTGCTGCCCCGATGCGTTGGGCCGCCCCTGTGATGAAAACACGTTTTTGGGTCATGACAACATAATTTTAATAGAGTTTTGCTTTTATAGTCTAGCAGGATTCGGAGTTTCCATGAAAGTCATTGTTGGGTTTATCATCGTTATTGTATGCACCTTGGGTGGTTATGCCGCTATGGGTGGGCATTTAGCGGTTTTGTGGCAACCGTTTGAGGTGGTCATTATCGTTGGGGCGGCTATCGGGGCCTTTGTCACGGCCAACACGAAATCCGTTCTGAAAAAGGTTATGCCTGGGATCAAGGCCGCTATGAAGGGGCCACAATACAAAAAAACCCATTATGTGGAACTGTTATCCCTGTTGTTTGTTGTGTTTAAAACCATCCGCTCCAAAGGCATTTTAAAACTGGAAGCCGACATTGAAAACCCCCACGACAGTGAGTTATTTCAAAGGTTTCCCCTGTTCCATCACGATCATCACGCAGTGGATTTTTTATGTGACTATTTACGGATGGTATCATTGGGCAGTGAAAATGCCTCTGTGATGGAGGATTTGATGAACCGCGAACTGGAGGTCCATCACCAAGAACAACACAACGTCGCCCATGCCATTCAGGGGATGGCCGATGGTATGCCTGCGCTGGGGATTGTGGCGGCGGTGTTGGGGGTGATTAAAACCATGGGGGCCATTACAGAACCCCCAGAGGTTTTGGGAAAATTGATCGGGGGGGCTTTGGTGGGAACCTTTTTGGGGGTGTGGGTGTCCTATGGGTACTGTGCCCCATTGGCCAACATGATCGGGTCCACCTACAGCGAAGACGGCGCGTATTTGGAATGCATTAAGGCTGGCCTGTTGGCCCACCTGCAAGGGGGCGCTCCTGCGGTGTCTATTGAGTTTGCCCGTAAAATCCTGCCCTCCCATGTGCGTCCCAGCTTTGCTGAGGTTGAACAAGCCATTGATCAATTGCCCAAATCATAATCATGGCCGATCAACCCGTTATCATCATTAAAAAAATTAAAAAAGTCCAAGGGGGCGGGCACCACGGCGGGGCGTGGAAGGTGGCCTATGCGGATTTTGTAACGGCGATGATGGCCTTTTTTCTGTTGTTATGGCTGCTGAATGCCACAACCGCAGAGCAACGACAGGGCATTTCCAATTATTTTGCCCCCACCACCATTTCCGAAAGCACCAGTGGGGCGGGCAGCATTTTAGATGGTGTCACCGTATCTGACGTCACCGCCAGCAAAGAGACCGAAATTCCCGCCTATAACCCAACCGAAGCCACCAAACCTGGGGCCGAGCAAAAAGAATCTGAAAAAACAACGCCCCAACAATCGGCTGATAACAATGACGAAGAGGCCGAGGCCTTTCAGGTGGCCCAAGAAAAAACCATGAAAAAGGTTTTGGAAAATTTGCAACAAGAGATTCAAAAAACGCCAGCATTAAAAGAGCTCTCCGAAAACATCATTCTGGAAATGACCAAAGATGGCCTGTTGATTCAGTTGGTGGACAGCAAAAAACGTCCCATGTTCGAGGCGGGAAAATCCGCCGCCATGCCCCACACTGCCATGCTGCTCAGACGCATCCGCCCTATTTTGGACCGTGTCCCCAACCCTGTGCAAATCACAGGACACACCGACAACAGCGGATCCGTTAATGCCGATTACGGGAATTGGGAATTGTCAGCCGATCGTGCCAACACAACCCGCCGTTTGTTACAGCGTTATGGATTAAAGCCCCAGCGTTTTGAAAAGGTGGTGGGCAAAGCGGATACGGATCCTCTGGTACCCGATGTTCCCGATGCGCCCATCAATCGCCGCATTGGGATTTTGCTGTCGTATATGGATGCCCCCGAAACGGACAAACGCAGCAAACCCGTCACCCCCATTAAAAAAGGGGTGTTTGAAAACAACAGCAACACCGCCCAGCCCTAGGATGTGTCATCCTTCGATCACAAAGGGGGGCTAGGGCGTGTCATCATTTGCTCAAAAGCCGCTTTTCCCGTATGCTGGGCTGCGAATTCTGCCAAAAAACAGTCAATATACGTCCAGTATATCGACCGTTTTTTGCCAGTTTCTCGCCTCAGCATCCAGAAAAATCCATCTTTCTCGCTTAAATGATGACACGCCCTAGAAGTCAAAAATGTCCATGATTTGGGACAATCCACTCTTTTTCTTCTTAAACGGGCGTTTTGATCCATAAGAGGGATAATCGTCATCATAGCGATCATGACGATCATGATCCGCATAGTGGCCATGCCCTCTTTTGTCATAATCAGCAGAAGAGGGCCTAGGGGGGTACGCTTCTGAGTCGTCCTCAACAGCTTGCTTTATGAAGGATAACAATTTTTCCAATTCACCTTTATCTAACCAGATACCACCGCTGGTGGGGCATACGTCGATTTCAATGCCAAAGCGATGGACGGGCTTCATGGGGGATCCGTCAATGGGGGAGGTGAGTAGAGGCATAAACGATCCTTAAACATTCATTGTTTCACATATTCTTCTAGCATAGACATACCCCATCAACAAGAAAAACAGTTAAAAGCCGATCTGGGTCTGTGTGTGGCCCATGGGGTCATGGATTGCGGCTGAGTTTATCCACCAGCTCTGCCTCTGTAATATCCAGTGTTTTTTGGGGGTTTGTTTTTTTGTGGGAGCGGACAATCTCCAGCGCACTGTCCCACGCAAAGGTGGCCAGTCTGTGCTTGCCAACGGCCCAGAGAACATCCCCGTAATGGCTAAGGATCACGGGTTCATCGGGGGCAAGCGCAACGGCTTTTTGGAGGCCCTCTAGGGCTTTTTCATGGTGCCCTTGTTTGTGGTATCCCCACGCCAAACTGTCCAAGATTTCAGGACTGTTGGGGGACAGGGTCAGGGCCTTTTTCAGCAAAGCCACCGCCTGATCCAGATTCACCCCGCGTTCAATCCATGAATATGCCAAATAATTCAAAATCATGGCATCTTGGGGCAACAAGTCAATGGCCCTGAGCAAATCCTTTTCCGCCGCATCCCATTGTTTCATGCGTTCGTAACACATCCCCCGACTGGCATACAAACGCCCTTGCGGCGTGGTTTTGGAGGCTTGAATCAAGGCATCATACAGCGGCAGGGCATCAGAAAACCGCAGCGTTGATTTTAACACATCGGCATACAGGGCCTTAATGGCCGTATTGTTGGGGTAACGATCCTGCAGCGGGGCAAGGATGGCCAGCGCGTCCGACATGTTGCCTTGTTTAATACTCAGGTGTGCACGGTACAAACCCGCCGCCCAAAACAGGGGGTTGGTGGGGGGGATCTGTTGATACAGGGCATCGGCCTGCGATGGTGCGCCGATATCGGCCAAAATCTGGCCCATCTGTAAAGTGGTGAAGGGATTATCCGGCATCAGGTGGCGGGACAACGCGGCGTACATCAGGGCGTGGTCCTCGGTCCCTGGACGTTGAAAGACCGACGCGAGGTCTTGAAATAAATAGACAATCCCCTGAAACGGCTGGGTCATCAGGGGCAAATCCCCCTCCTTGGCCATGGCCAGCAAAGTTTGGGCCATATCAGTATTTATACCCGCCCGCAGAAAAAGACCCGACTCTAGGGGTTGTTTTTGCTGGTGCATCAGGGCGGCCGTGGTGATGATCATGGTGGTGGGCACAGCGTTGAGATCCGCCAGAGCAGAGCGTAAAATCCGCAGGGCATCCTGTGGTTGTCCCAAAAGAGCCAAGGCATAACCGTTTTGGAGTTGGGATAACAGGGCCATATCGCCAGCGGCGGCGGTTTCAAAAAGAGCGTTAATAGCTTCGGGCACAGCGGCGGGGGTTGGGCTGGGAGGGATGTCGGCATGGCGGGCGATGGCCAGCCATGCGCGAAACAGGGGTTCCAGACTTTGGTAAGTGGCGTTTTCGGCCAAGGGGGGCAAAAACCCCGCAGCCCGATCCCAGTTTTTGTCTTGATAGGCCTGAAAAAAAGACAAAACATAGAATGGGGGATCGCGGTCTTGGGGGTTCAGACGGGCATTGTCCCGCAAGGCCCCGTCGATATTCCCCGTGGATAGGGCCAAAAATCGGGCATAACGTAAGGTTGCGGCGTCGTATCCGCCTTTGTTCAGGACGATTTGGGCGTGGGTATAGGCCTTTTGGGGATTTTGGTCCTGCTGGGCAAACTTGGAAATCAAAAAACTGCCCGCCAAGGTATCTGGCAGAGGGGGTGCGGGTTTTTCCACCACAGAGACCGTTTCCGCCGCCGTGTCCGTCTGGTTCGCCGCAGGTTTACACGACACCAGCCCCAACAGCACCAAAGTCAAAATAACACCCAACCCAAAACGTCGGCGGGGCGGAAAAAAAACCTGTGAAAAAGAGGCCATAATCGTTTATCTTTTTTCTGGCGGCCCATAGGGGAAACGCTGTGGACACAAAGCATGTTATAATCGCACTTGGCATAGGACGCAAGAGAGGGGCGCAAGAGCAAGGGTATGGGATCAGAGGTCAGGGGGGGCACTTGGGGTATGGCCAAGGGGCATGCGATGTCCTCGGGCGCGTTGGTTCAGTTTTTGGTGTCCATTGGGGCGGATGAGGTGGCATCGGATACCCCCCTACCATGGTGGGCACCCCCCAAAGAGGCCGCACCTGTCCCTGCTGTGGCCCCTATTGCGGCGGCTCCCCCCTTGAAAAAACCTGATCCATTGGTTTCGTTTTCCAGTCTTCAGGCTTTGCGGGCGGCGCTGGACACAGTAACCGATTTCGCCCTCAAACAGACAGCCACCCAGATGGTGTTTGGGGAGGGGCCCCTGAATCCCGACATCATGGTCATCGGGGAAGCCCCTGGGAACGAGGAGGATCAGTCTGGCCGTCCCTTTGTTGATTCATCGGGGCAACTGCTCAATCAGATCTTGGCGGCGGCAGGCTATGCGCGAGAGCACTGTTATATCACCACCATCATCCCATGGCGCCCCCCAGGGAATCGGGCGCCTACACCGCATGAGGTGGCGCAGATGCTGCCTTTTCTGCGGGAGCATATCCGTCTGGTGGCCCCCAAGGCCCTCGTCCTTTTGGGGGGGGTGGTGGCCAAAGCGGTTTTAAACAATGACACGAGCATGATGCGCCTGCGTGGGCGTCTGTACCCGTTGGAGGGCACCGACATTGTGGTGGCCCCCACCTTTCATCCCGCATCTTTGCTGCGCACCCCCTCCCAAAAACAACAGGTTTGGGAGGATGTTCTGCGGTTGAAACAGCATTTGGCGGGTGGGCACTCTTTAAATTGAATGGCTGCGCCCATGAAGAGGTTCTGGGGAGTGTGTTGGCCCTGATGGCCCATGCGTTTTAGTGATTCAACGCATTTCGTGTTCTCGCTGCAAGACATCTGTTTTTGGATGCGCTTGTCTTGGTGGGTTGTTTTTTATTTCATTATTTATTGTTTAGAAAGGATATTTTTATGATTAAAGATTTTTCAGACGCCTTGATTCAGGCCGTGACCACATCACTGGGGAGCAAACCAGCCCTGATGAATCAATTAACGGGGCTTTACACTGTGGCACCAGACGATGTGAAGGCACCGTATATGATGGTTCGGGCGGATTTGGGGAGTTTTCTGCCCACATCCACCCATCAGTTTTATCAGTATTTTTTGATCTTTACGCTGTGGTCCAACGCCCGAACGCTGGGGGAAAGCAACAGCATCGTGCAAACGCTGCATCAGGTTTTGGATCCAGCCGCCATTCTGGTCTCTGGGGCCACACTGCAAGCCATTCGTTTTCAGGAACGTGAAACCGACCTGCGCCGCCCCCAACGGGAATGGCAAACCGAGGTGATTTATCGAACGGTTCTAGAGGTGGTGGTGTAGGCGGGGGGGCAATCACAGGCGTGCGTTGCCCCCGATCCACAAGAATCCCAAAATGATTTTTGAAACTTGAGGATTGCGCCGTTCTGATACCAGGGTCATTCAATAAACTTTCGTGAAGGTTTGGATGGCTTTGTGGGTTTTTCGTTGGAAGATTTGGATGCCTTCGGTGAATTTTCCGAAGGTTTTATTGAGGATATGAACGACCAAGCCATTGATGGCTGCTAGGTTTTCTGGGGCATGGGCTTGTCTGGATTTGGCCGCGT
>CANGYP010000007.1 GCA_947458235.1 Alphaproteobacteria bacterium | reverse complement strand
TCATTCGCGGCGACGTTCAGGCCATGGCCAACGATTTGAATCAAAACGCCTTTGATTTGATGGGGGATCCCCAAAAATTTGCCAACTTTTTACGCACACAGCTGCTGCTGCGCTCGCTCAGCGAAGTGACGGTGTTTGACAGCAATCAAACCATCATCGCCCGCGCCGGTCTGGTGGCGGATCGAGAGGCCCCCCTGCGCCTGAGCCAAACCCTGCTAGAGGAGGCCCGAAAGGGGGAGCTTCTGATTACCACAAATGCAGAAAAAGATCGGGTGTATGCCATCCTGCCCTTACCCCAGTTTGTGGATGCGTTTTTGTATGTGTCGCGGCCCATTGATCCCGTGGTATTAAACCATACCCAAACCACAAAGCGGGCGGTAGATGCCTATCAAGCCGCCGATGCCAAGCGCAGCTTTCTGCAATACGGTGTATTGATTGTGATTGCGGTCGTGGGGTTGTTGTTGCTGTTGATTGCCGTGTCCATCGGATTGCGTTTGGCAGGAAAAATTGTGAATCCCATTCGCGATCTGGCCACAGCGTCGCAACATATTCAGGCGGGGGAGATGAAAACCCGCGTCAAAATTCCCAAAACAGAGGACGAAATCAAGGATTTATCCCTCGCCTTTAACACCATGATGGACCACATTGACCAGCAGCGCACGGTTTTGCTGTCGGTGAACGAAGCCCTGCATGAACGGCGTCATTTTATTGAAACCATGTTTCAAACCCTCTCTTCGGGTGTGATTGTTCTGGATGCGGGGCAATCGGTGCAAATGATGAATCGGCCCGCTCAAATCCTGTTGGGATGTGGGGGAGAAACCCCGCTTTCTGACATCGCGTTGCAGGGCGTTTTGCCCGAAATTCTGCCGCTGCGCACGGGGGAACAGCACATCACCCTAAAACGTCCCCACGGCAGCCGCCAAATTTTAGCCCGCATCGCCCAACAAACCGACACAGGGGGCACCGTCATCAGTTTGGATGATGTGACCGAGCTCGCCCAAGCCCAACGCGTGGCGGCGTGGTCGGATGTGGCCAAAACCTTGGCCCATGAAATCAAAAACCCCCTAACCCCCATTCAATTGTCCACAGAGCGGATGCAGCGCCGTTTGGGCCGTTTGGATCTGGCAGAGGCGGAAAAAACCATGGTGGCGGAATGCACATCCACCATTTTGCGGCAAACGGATAACATTATGCGTTTGGTGAATGAATTTTCATCCTTTGCCCGTATCCCCACCCCGCAAAAGCAGCTCGAAAACCTAACGGCCTTGGTGTCTGAAATCATCGCCCTGTACCGTCACAGTTACCCCTCTCTGTCGGTGACCTTTTCAAAACCCCAAGAGGCCGTTACCCTGATCTGTGATGCTGGATTGATGCGCCAGCTGTTCACCAACGTGTTTAAAAATGCGCTTGAGTCCATTCAGGAACGCCATGGCCCGAATGCTCCAGAGGGGCAAATTTTGTGTTCATTGGCCCATCAGGGACAACATGTCCTTTTGACGATAGAGGACAATGGCGTGGGGTTTGATGGGCTGGATGATTTATCCCCGTTTTTTCAACCCTATCGCACCACAAAGGCCATGGGAACGGGATTGGGGCTATCCATTGTGCAAAAAATTGTTGACGAACATGGGGGGAACATCGCACTGTCAAACATCTGTGACGCAGATGGTCAAAAACAGGGGGCCCGTGTGGTTATAACCTTACCTTCTTAGCCCTAAGGATTGTGCTGCATGACAAAGGATATTTTGGTTATTGATGACGAGGCTGATATTGGCGATCAGCTCAGGGCTATTTTAGAAGACGAAGGTTATACCGTTCGCGTCGCCCGTAGCAGCGAAGAGGCGGAGCAGCAAATGTCTCAACGTCTCCCTCATTTGATTTTGCTGGATATCTGGTTACAGGGCAGTGCACGCGATGGGTTAGAATTGTTGGTGTTGTTCAAGTCCAACCATCCCGCCCTGCCCATTGTGATGATGAGTGGTCATGCCACCATAGAAATTGCCGTCCAAGCCATGCAAAAGGGGGCCGAGGATGTTATCGAAAAACCTTTTAAAACAGAAAAATTGTTTCACATTCTGGAGCGCGTATTTCAAATGCAGTTTTTGCTTCAGGAAAATGCCACCCTGAGGAAACAATCCTTTGCCCAAGATGCCTTTGTGGGGCATTCCCCCTTTATTCAGCAGCTTCAGGCTACGGTGACCAAAGTGGGCACCCTGAATGCCCGTGTTTTTATTTCGGGGCCCTCAGGAACGGGCAAAACCTTGTTGGCGCGTCAGATTCATCGGACCTCACGCCGGAAAGAATCTCCCTTTGTTATGGCCCATTGTACCCTTTTTCAGGACAATCTCCACGCAGATCACTGCTTTATGGGTACGGAAACAGACGATCAACGGCATGTTGGGTTTTTTGAACAGGCCCACGGCGGAACATTGTTTTTGGACGAAGTATGCCATTTGCCCCCCGTATTTCAGGCTAAGTTGGTGCGTTTTTTACAGGAAGGAAAGTTCACCCGCGTGGGGGGGCAGAACCCCGTGCAGGTGGATGTGCGCATTATGGCCTCTACGTCACGGGACCCAAAAGAGGCGTTGGCGGATGGCAGTTTGCGCGAAGATTTGTACCACCGCTTGAATGTTGTTTGCATCCCCATGCTGCCTTTGGCCCACCATAGGGAGGATGTCATTCCCTTGGCCAATCATTTTATGCAGATGTGCGCCTCTGTTTTGGGAGTGCCTGAGCGACCTTTTTCCCAAGATGCCATGGCTGCGTTGCAGGCATATTCTTGGCCGGGCAACGTTAGCCAGTTAAAACACACCATCGAATGGCTTTTGATCATGGGCACTGGCGGCGCCCGCGACCCCATCACGGTGGATGTGCTGCCCAAAGACATTTACGAAACTGCCCCCATGATTTTAAAAAGCGAGCGCAAAAAGGATTTGATGGCCCTGACCCTGCGGGATGCGCGGGCGGTGTTCGAGCGGGAGTATTTGCAGGCCCAACTGTTGCGTCACAATGGCAACATTTCCCGCGTGGCCACCAACATTCGTATGGAACGCTCGGCCCTGCACCGAAAAATGAAAAGTCTCGGGCTGGATCATTGCGAATGATGGTTTTGCTGTTAATGTAGCGTTGTTGTTTTTTTAGGAGGCTTTGAACCCGTGAAATCTCTTTCTTCTCTTCGTATCTCCGGTGCGGAGGTTTTGCCCATTGTTGAAGGCGGCAAGGGCATTTCCGTATCCAACGGCGAAAGCTCTGGCGCATGGGCCGCCGCAGGGGGTGTGGGAACCTTTTCTGGGGTGAATGCGGATTCCTATGATGAAAACGGGCATGTCATTCCCCAGATTTATCACGGCAAAACCCGCCGGCAACGCCACGAAGAATTGATTGCCTACGCCATTCGCGGGGGCATCAGTCAGGCCCGCATTGCCCATGATATGGCAGGCGGTCGCGGGCGTTTGCATATGAACGTGTTGTGGGAAATGGCCGCCACCGAGCAGATTTTGCACGGCATTTTAGAGGGGGCCAAGGGCCTGATTCACGGTGTGACTTGCGGTGCTGGTATGCCGTACCGCATTGCGGAAATTTCCGCGCATTATGGCCTATATTACTATCCCATCGTATCCTCGGCGCGGGCGTTTAGTGCGTTATGGAAACGGGCGTATCAGAAATTTTCCGATCTTTTGGGCGGCGTGGTTTACGAAGACCCTTGGCGGGCTGGTGGCCACAATGGCCTGAGCAACAGTGAAAACCCGAACATCCCCGAGGACCCCTATCCCCGTGTTCGGGATTTGCGAACCCTGATGAACAGCGTGGGACTGCACCATATCCCCATCATTATGGCTGGCGGGGTGTGGTATCTTCGGGAATGGGAATCGTGGCTGGACAATCCAGAAATCGGTCCCATCGCCTTTCAGTTTGGCACGCGCCCCTTGCTGACCCAAGAAAGCCCCATTTCCGATCAATGGAAACACCGCCTATTGAACCTAAAACCTGGGGATGTGTATTTGAATCGTTTTAGTCCCACGGGGTTTTATTCCTCCGCCGTGCATAATCGTTTTTTAGAGGAGCTGAAAACCCGATCCGAGCGTCAGGTGGCCTTTACCTCAGAACCCTTTGGGGCCCACAGTGTCCCCTTTGCCCACGGGGCGCGGGGCCGGTTGATTTACCTAACGCCCGAGGATAAAATCAAAGCCGATAGCTATGTTGCCGCAGGATATTCAGAATTGTTGAAAACCCCTGATGCGACGGTGGTTTTTGTCACCCCCGCCGAATCCGCCACCATCCACGAAGACCAAATCAACTGCATGGGCTGCCTGAGTGCCTGCGCCTTTAGCAACTGGTCCCAGAATGAAGAGGGCACCACAGGCAAACGCGCGGACCCCCGATCTTTTTGCATCCAAAAAACCCTGCAGGACATCGCCCACGGCGGCGAAACCGAGGATCAACTGATGTTCGCTGGCCACAACGCCTATCGCTTTGCCACCGATCCGTTTTATAAAAACGGCTTTATTCCCACCGTCAAACAACTGGTGGACCGCATTGCCACGGGGGATTAGATCCAAAAAGGAACAAAAAAAGGACGTTTATGTGGTGGATATACGCCCTGCTGGCGGGTGTGAGTTTTGCAGGATATTTGTTGTCCACGGGGCTATCGCAGGCAGATGCTAAAGTTCTGTCTTTGTATCGGGGGATGGGGGCCATGGTGGCCTTTGGGCCCTTTGCGTTTTTTGTCACCATGCCTGAAGATATACAATTTTATGTGTTGTCAGGTATGGCGGGTTTTGTCGTTTTAATTTTGGATTTTTTGATGTTTCGCGCCGCCCAAGATTACGGAGCTGGCACCGTGGGACGCTTAACCCCCATTTCCATTGCCTTTATTTTTTTGGGATGGATTGTGTATGATCCAGCGTATCGTGATTTGATGATGGTATGGCCAGTGTGGCAAACAGCGGCGGTGATTGTGTGCTTGGTGGGGGGCATTGTGTCCTTATCCGCCATGCGGCATGACCCCATTGCCCGCAGCGCCATTAAAATTTCGGTGGTGATTGCTTTGCTGGGGGCCTTCATTGATGCCGCCAGCAAGGTGGCTCTGGATTATGGCAGTTTGCCTGACATCGGCTTGGCGTACATGGCGGCCACAGGGGTGGCGGCGGGGATCACCAGCGCCCTGAGTTATGTGTTTCTGATGCCCCAAGTCAAGCTTCAGGATGCCTTTGCCCCTTCTGCCATGATCGGCGGGGTGTTGCTTTTGCTGTCGCTGGCGGGGCTAATCCTGTTTAAAATGTATGCCATGCGAGATGTGGCCAACCCGTCTTATGTGGTGGCATTGATTTGTACGGCCCCTTTGTGGATCACGCTGTATCATAAAGTGACAAAAACGCCAGATCCGACGGATCTCAGGGCTGGGTTTGCCTTTGTGGTGTGTATGGTGGGGCTTGTGTTGTTTTCCGATGCATCCCTCAGCACGGGTTTATAGTGTTTACCCTTGTGACTGTCATGTGGTGACGCTTGATTCTGTCATCTATCGTTGTTGTTCAATACCCAAACGGTTCCCCTACTGGCTTGCGAACGGCGCCTAGCGTCGCTTACAAATTCTTAGAGCCCTCCCTCTACTGCCGCCCCCCCAACAACAAATACTGCCATAAACTCTGGTTGTTGATCTGAACCTCTGGGCGGGCCATGGGGCCATTCAGGGTGATGGTGATGGGTTTGGTGGTTTGGGGGGAGGTGACAGAGGCCCTGAGATTCACCCGTTGGGATGTCATCTGCAATGCACCCTGTAGGGTGATATCTGCCGCTGGCAATTTTACCTCTGCCCCTTGCAGGGTCAAGGTACCGTCACGAAAATCCCCCTGTAACCATACGGAACGCATATCCAGATCTTGGGGGGTTAGAGGGCGAGATAATGCGGCACCAGCCAGATTCTGGATATTTTTTAACACATTGCTTGGGGGACGCATCCCCGTAGCCCTGAAGGTGCCTTGTCCCGTCAAGGTAGATACATGATCCTGTAGACAGGGCCCCCATGACGCGGTTTTCAGGGATACCGTTGTGCTGCCCCCCCAGTCAGAAAAGGCTACATCTTTGGCATGAAGTTTCATCTCTAAAATCGGTAGGCCCTGCTGCCCAGGCATGACATGCATGCGTGCTGCCAGATGACCCCGCCCATGTTGTCCTGTCAGGGCCGTTTGTAAGCCTTGTTCCGAAAATGATATTTTTTGATCTACCTGCGTCAAATCCCCATAATCTGTCATCAAACGATCAGTGCGCAGGCGAATTTGGGCGGTCATGGTTTTGGCTGCCGTGGGCAAAGGCAGGGCCTGCCCCGCTGGACAGGACGAAGCGTTGGGCGACGTAGTGCTAAGCTGTCCAATGCGGGATAAGGCCTGCACAGACAGCTTGGGGGCATAAAGGCTGGCCTGTAGTATAGGGGGGGTTATGGTTAAATCGGCACTGCCCTGACCTGAAAAGGGAAAGCCGCCAAAGGTGCCCTGTATCTTGGAAAGCCGCAGGTCTTTCTCCCCCCGAATCACACCCATTTGCACTTTGGTTTCAGGGGAAAGGGTATAAGCCATCACGCCATTAAATCGAGGCGGGGCCGTGAAGGGTTCTAAGCGTCCCTGAAAAGAGGCCATGCCCCCCCCGTCATCTCTGTGATTGAGAGAGATGTTGGGATAATGGGCATAACCCTCCGCCGTGACTTTCAAATCTCCATTCAAATACGAAAAGATGCGGGGTAGGTTGGGAAGAAACGCCATCATATCTGTAAAAAAAGGCCCTGCTGTTTGCACTGTCAAACGCATTTGGGGTGTGTTTGTGGGATAAGCGAGGGTGCCAGAGAGAGAAAAACGCCCCTCTAAACTGGTTTTCATGCGTAGGGTATGGATGTTGAGAACCTTTTGTTTCACCGTCATATCGGCCTCGAGGGCATTCAGAGGGACGGATCCCAGTTGGGTTTCCTCCGCCACAACGAAGAGACGGTATTGATCCTGAAGCCCCCGCAACCGAGACAACATTCCCAGAGACGATGACGGCAACAACGACAAACGCCGCAAACGCAGGCGGATATCATGGGACGTGCCTTCGGCTTTTTGGGTTTGTGTACTCCAAGATCCTGATCCCTCGATGCCCCCTAAGCGCAGAGTGTTGAGGGTTATCTGCCACCCCTGTTGTGTTTGGACTGTTAAGCTGGCAGCGAAGGGCCCCACGTCATGATTCCCTGTGATATCCACACCCAAAGGATCTGTGGCGTGTGTGCGATAAAAACGGGCGGCCACTTTTTTAACCCCACCTATGCTATCGCTGCGCAGGGTGAAATCCACAGTATCCGGCATCATCCCATTCCCAGAAAAACCAGCCAGAGCAGCCATCAAAGCAGATACGTTATCGTCGTTTTGATGCTGTTGGTTGGTGATGAGTGTGATATCCCCCAAAAGCCTCTGGGGATCCAACGTCAACGATCCCTTGAGCCCCGAAAACCCTGCTGGGGGGCCGCGAAACACCACCTTTCCTTCGGGAGTCCATGACCCAGACAAGATCCATTTGTCCCCAACAACACCATCAAAATCCGTGCGTTCTGGCCGCATCAATGCACGCAGGGCCATACCCTGTCCCGATAAAATCAAACGATGATCCTTTGTTTTTTTCAAAGAAAAGGTCAAATCGTTTTGACGATACAGGACCTGCCCCTGCCGCAGGATTTCCAAAGATCCCAAATGGATCTGATCAAAAAACCCCTCCCCCCTGAGCCATCCCTGAAGGTTAAGGGAAAACGTGACATCCCGCAAAACGCCCTGCAGACCCCGTGGCCCCGTCACCACCAAGCCCTGAACATGCAGCCCTTGAAAGCGGAATTGGGATTTGGGCGTGGACCGAATATCCCAACCCGTTTGGGATTTCAGGGTGGTTAAATAGGTGGTGATTTTTTGATCCCAAGATACGGCAAAGGTGACATAAAGGGCCAAGGCCATTACCAGCACCCCCACCAAGATTAGGGCCCAGAGCCATGCACGCATGCAGCCCTATCCCAGAAATGGGGTCAGAGTCTGCTTTGTGGTTCCGATATAGGCTTGAAGACAGCTGGTTAAGGCTTTTTGAACCTCCCGCTGGGAATAGGTTGAAAAATCAACCTGTTCCTGAATATTGCCTTGAATTTTAGGCAGGCGCTTTTCCATATAGCTGAGATTGGCATGCAACAAAGCTACGGGTGATGTTTGGCGCAGGCACATCTGCCAATGGGAAAACACATCTGCGACCATATCGGAAACAACATGTTGATGACGTTTGGCCGCTGCCTGAAAGGCATCCGAAGCCCACTGTTGCAGAGAGCGCACAGCATCAAACTGGGCCTGATACAGGGATCGGGTATGGGTGAAGAAAGGAGACATAAACAATCACTCCGTCTGACGTTTTTTTATATGTTGCATGTTCTGCCCAAGGGTGCAAGCAGATCGAGCAGGGCAAGCTTACCATAACGAAAGGGTTCAACGTCTTTGGAAATACATTTACATTTATGGGCACCTCTAAAAACCCTCAAGGTGTCATTCCCGCGAAAGCGGGAATCTATAAAAATCAACACCATGGATCCCCACTTTCGCGGGGATGGCACGATTAATAGAGGTGCCCTTACCAAATAAAAGTTGACTATTTTCCTCAACATTGATACATTGGGATGGACTGTAGGAATCCTATAGACACAAAAAACCTTGGAGATTGCTTTATGCTCAATGAAAAAATCATTTCTTCCTCTGGCCGCGCGGAGGTTCAGGTGGACCCCGGCCTGCGGGCTCATATGATTCGCGTTTACAATAACATGTTTGTGGGGTTGCTGCTGACGGCTCTGGTGGCTTATTTCACATCACAATCCCCAAGCGCGGTGACATTTATCGCTGGCAATAGCCTGATTCTGGGCTTGGTGATGTTGGGTATGGCCATTGGGTTTAGCTTTTTGGTCAACCGCCTTTCCTATGTGGGCCTTCAACTTTACTTTTACGGATTTGCTGCCCTTTTTGGGGCCCTAACCTCGGTGTATCTGGCGGTCTATACGGGGGAAAGCGTCGCACGCGCGTTTGTGATGACATCCGCGCTTTTCGGGGGGCTCAGCCTTTATGGCTACACCACCAAGCGTGATTTAACCTCCATGGGCACCTTTTTGAACGTAGGCCTGTGGGTTTTGATCATCGGCTCTTTGCTTAACGCCTTTATTTTCCAAAGCAGCGCGGCCTCCATGGCCATGAGTGCCATCTCTCTGGTGATTTTTACAGGACTCACCGCCTATGACACCCAAAAAATTCGGGATTTGTATTACAGCGGTGTGGGCCACGAGGATTTGCAAAAACTCTCCATTGCGGGGGCTTTAACCCTGTATCTGGACTTTATCAACATGTTTCTGGCCATGCTGCGCCTGTTTGGCAATCAGCGCGACGACTAAGCCAATAGGGCGTACAAACCCAAAAGGGAAGGGGGGTCAGCGGCTAAACGCTGGCCCCCGCCGTTTTTAAAATGCCCTGAATGGTCAAATCCGCCACACTGGGAATGCGCAGGGCAGGGGCAAACAGGGGGGCGATACCCCCTGTGGCGATCACGGTGGGATCAATATCGGGAAAAACCTCCGTTTTCAAGCGCTGCAGCAAGCCCTCGATCATGGACAGATAACCATAATAAAGCCCCGATTGCATGGCATCCTGCGTGGTTTTTCCCAAAACTTTGGGCGGCGGGGACAGGGCAATCATGGGCAATTTGGCCGCCGCCTGCGCCAAGGCTCGCAAAGACACCTCTGGCCCCGGGACAATCAGCCCCCCCGCATAGAACCCATTCTCCGTCACAACATCAAAGGTGGTGGCCGTGCCAAAATCAATCACAATCACAGGGGCCCCATAAACCGCTTTGGCCGCCGCCGCATTCACCAACCGATCCATCCCCACCGTTTCTGGATGGGGCAAATCAATAGGTAACCCCACATCCTGCGCGGTTAAAAAATGGGCTGGTTCTGCGCAAAAAGCCGCCACCATCTCTGTTAAAACGCGCTCCAAAGCAGGCACCACGGAACACACCACCACACGACCAACGTCACCCAAAGAAAAGGCCTTCAGGGCCAAAATCCCCGATAAAGATCCTAATAAAACATCTGCCGTGGTGCGTGTGTCTGTGGGGATGCGAACTTGGGCCCGAATCTCGTGGCCCTGACACAACGCAAACACCGTATGGGAATTGCCAACATCAACGGCCAACAACATCAGGCATCATCCGTTTGGACGGGCAGAGCCACGTTGGTGTAAACCGTCTGCACATCATCATTGTCCTCCAAAACGTCCACCAACTTGGCCAACGTGGCGGCATCATCGGGGGGCAGGGTGACCAATGCCTCGGGCACCCAAATGCGCTTGGCCTGCAAAGGGTCCCCATAGCGGGCACTAAGGGCCGAGGCCACGTGATGCAAATCATCCGCATGGGTGGTGATCAGATAATGACCCTCATGCGCCTCTAAGTTTTCTGCGCCGGCCTCAACTGCCGCCTCGAACACGGGATCAAAGGGGGCGATGGTTTCGGGATATACAATCTCCCCCACATAGGAAAACAAAAAACTTACCGACCCCGTTTCGCCCAAACTGCCGTTATATTTGCTAAAGGCCGCACGGACCTCTGACGCCGTGCGGTTGCGATTGTCCGTTAGGGTTTCCACAATCACCGCTGATCCTTTGGGACCGTAGCCTTCGTAGCGAATGCTGACATAATCGTCGCCCACGCCCACCTCTGATGCGCGTTTGATGGCCCGATCGATGTTGTCTTTGGGCATATTGTGCCCCCTAGCCTCCGCCAAAGCCGCCCGCAAACGGGGGTTTTTGGAAGGATCGGGGTCTCCCTGCTTGGCGGCCACAGTGATTTCTTTGATCAGCTTGGTAAAGAGTTTTCCGCGCTTGGCATCTTGGGCCCCTTTGCGGTGCATGATGTTTTTAAACTGGGAATGACCGGCCATTGCGTTGATCTCTGATATCCTGTAAAATGCCTTTGTTTTTTGCCATATCCCCTTGATGTTGACAAGTCCTTATGACCTAGTTAAATAGAGCAACATACCGAATTTAAAAGGTGGATTTAGCAGCTAGCATGAGAATTCTTTTGATCTCCCTTAATCTGTCTTAGCTTGAAATTAAAGCATAAAAATTTTCAAAAAAGGAGTTCCTTTGTGGTAAATTTAATTGAATTTTTTCACAAAAATTTTATTTTTGATCGGCGTACCATTCAATTATCAAATCATGTCCTATCTTTATTAGAAACCGATAAAACACTACTCGATGTTGGTTGTGGTGATGGCACCATCGCCTCAATGATTGCTTCTAACAACAAAAAAATTGAAGTTCATGGTATCGATGTTTTAATAAGAGAAAAAACAAAAATCCCTGTAACTCTTTTTGATGGAACACATATTCCTTTTCCTGACTCTTCTTTTGATTACGTTAGCTTTATTGATGTTTTACATCATACTCATACTGCAGAAGAATTACTATCCGAATCCCTGCGCGTTGCTAGAATAGGTGTTATTATCAAAGATCATATTTGCAAAAACAAATTAGACTACCTATTTCTAAAATTCATGGATGATATAGGAAACAAACGTTTCAATATTGCCTTACCATACAATTATCTCTCCAAAACCGAATGGCAACAACTGTTTAAGAAAGTTCATGCAAATGTTCAAAAATCCATTCTAAATCTTAATTTATACAGGTTTCCCTTTAATAAATTATTTGATAGGGATCTCCATTTTATCTCTATCATTACCAAAAATTCTGTTTAGTTTCAGGAATACACTGTCAATAGTGTTTTCCATATCCCCTTGATGTTGACAAGTCCTTATGACCCTGCAAACCTTTCTTGATGATCTCTACCAAACTTTGGCCGCCAAGCGGGGAGGGGATCCCGAAACCTCCTACACAGCCCGCCTGTTGGCCAGTGGAACCCCCAAAATTGCCCAAAAGGTGGGGGAAGAGGGCCTCGAAGTCGCCCTAGCCGCCGTTCAACAAGACAAAGACGCCACGATTTATGAAATGGCCGATTTGTTTTACCATGTTTTGGTGTTATGCTTAAATCAGGGTATTCATCCCGATGATATCGTGGCGGAGCTACAGCGGCGATCCACCTGAGACCATGCCTTAATCCTCACAGGCCCACTCTCACCATTTTCTTTGTGATCTTAACCTTTTTTCAAACACTCTCGCGCATTATGGGAAAAGTTTTAAACTTTCTACCATAGGGTGCATCATGAAAATCACTTGGAAACTCACCATCCTGATTACGACCATTGTCGTTGTCACATCCGCCATTCAATTAGGAGTCTCATCCTACATTGGGTCCCAACATGCGTTTGATCAATTTCACGAGCGTTTGAATGTTGTAACCCATTTACGGGAGGATGATCTCTCTTCTTACCTTAACAGCATCGACGCAAACTTACAGAGCATCGCCATCAGTCCTCTAACCAAGCAAGCCATCTCGGATTTTTCCGCCGCTTGGTCTCAAATCCCTGGGAATCCTAGGGAAACTCTGCAAAATGCCTATATCCACCGCAATCCCAATCCCATAGGTCAAAAAGAACGTCTGGATTTTGCCGAAGGGGATCTGGCCTATCACCAAGTGCACAAAAAATATCACCCCTACTTCCGTACAGTTTTGCAACAAAATCAGTATTATGACATCTTCTTGTTCGATAAAAACGGCGATCTCCTTTACACCGTTTTTAAGGAACTAGATTTTGCCACAAACCTGACAACTGGTCAGTGGAAAGACAGTGATTTGGGCAAACTGTTCCGTGAAACCGTTACCTCTAAAGAAGGCGAGATTCGCTTTTTTGACTTTGCCCCCTATGCGCCCAGCAACAATGTCCCTGCGAGTTTTATTGGCATTCCCATTATGGATAGCAATGGACAGGCTATGGGGGTTTTGGCCTTTCAGATGCCTCTGGGTGTGATGACCGAGAAAATGAAAGATATTGATGGCCTAGGGGAAACTGGTGAAGGGTTCTTGGTCAACAGTCAAAACAAAGTTGTTACCGAGACACGGTTTCATAGTGCGGATCAAGTGGCAGGCCTGACTTTTGATGCCGAATTCCTAAAAGCTGCCCTATCTGAGGACAATGGGTCCCGTCAAATGGAATGGAACGGTAAAGAGCGTCTGGCCATTCATCACAAATTTGATTTTCACGGCACACCCTACGCTGTGATCAGCATGATTGATGAAGACGAAGTGTATGCTGGTAACAAAGTGTTGATCAAAGATGCCATCATAACCGTTTTAATCACATTGATTGCCATGGGTGGATTTGTGTACTGGTATGCGGGTCGTTTTTCCCGCCCCATTCAAAATCTGGCCAACAACATGACGGCCTTGGCATCGGGAAAAACACAAGGTTTAACCATCAAAGATTCTGGACGCCGCGATGAAGTTGGCGAACTGGAGCGTGCTGGTACTGCCCTGAAAGAGGCCACTGTCAGTGCCTACCAGATGAAGGCGGGTCTGCTAAATGCCTCAACCCCCATTATGGTTGTGGACACCGAAGGCTGCATCAGCCAGATGAACCGTGAAGCCATTCAACTGTTCACTAAAAAAGGTGTTCATCTGAAGGCTGTTATACCAGACCTGAACCCTGCATCGATGATTGGCACTTCTATGGGGTTGTTTGAAGGCTTCCAAACGGGTCCAAAACTGTCCCTGTCCAAACCCGAGGCTGGCGGTAAAACAGATCTGGTGATCAACGGTCACACCTTTACCATCAATCTGGCCCCCATCGTTAACGGCAACGAACGTTTGGGAACCATTTTGGAGTGGGACGACCGCACCGACAACCTGATCGCCGAGGCGGAAATTGCCAAAATCGTCACCTGTGCGGCTACGGGAGATTTCAGCCAAACCATCAGTCTAGAGGGTAAAAACGGATTCGTGCGCACCCTCAGCGAGGGCCTGAACGCCGTGATCTGTACTGTGGACAAAACACTGTTTGAGGTCAAAGATGTGATGCAATCCGTTGCCGACGGGGATTTGACCCGTGAAATGGATGGCGATTACAGTGGGGCCTTTGCGGAGTTACAAACCAACATCAACACCATGATCACCAAGCTGCGCAACATTATGATTCAGCTGGATGAATTGGGTATGGTGGTCAGCAGTGCCTCTGCTGAACTGGCAACAGGTAGTGATGATCTGGCCTCTCGCACCGAACAACAGGCTGCGGCGGTTCAGGAAACATCCGCATCGTCCCAAGAGTTGATTGAATCTATTCGTCAAAACCTTGGCATTGCCGCCCAAGCCCGCACCTCTGTTGTGGAAACCAGCGAAGCGGCCAAAGAAGGGGAGCGTATCGTTTCTGATGCTGCCGTGGCCATGCAACGGATTCACGAATCCTCAACCAAAATTAAGGATATTGTGACCGTGATTGACGAAATCGCCTTCCAAACCAACCTTCTGGCGCTGAATGCCGCTGTAGAAGCCGCCCGTGTTGGGGAAGCTGGAAAAGGCTTTGCCGTGGTGGCCAGCGAAGTGCGCAGTCTGGCCCAGCGCAGTGCCCAATCCTCTTCGGAAATCAAAACCTTAATTGAGGACAGCACCCACCGCGTGGACGAAGGGGTGGAAATTGTGACGCAATCCGCCAAACGTCTGGAGGAAATCGTCAACAAGGTTCAATCTGTTGAAGGCATGATCAGCACCATCAGTGCCACCAGCGAACAACAGGCCGCTGGTGTGGAAGAAGTGGGCTCCGCCATCAACAGCATCGACCGATCAACCCAGCAAAACGCTGCCTTGGTAGAGGAAGTGACCTCCTCCGTCCGATCTCTGTCGGATCAGGCCGCAACCCTGCAGCAAATGTTGTCCCAATTCAACATTTCTGATACGCCCAAAAAGAAGAAGAGGGCCTAACCTCTCCGTTTCTAAGACCATTATGTCAACGACGAAAGGCCCCCCGAACGGGGGCCTTTTTGTTTCTACACCCACAGAACTACGCAGGTTTTTGTCCACTTTTTCCCTGTATGGGGGCCAAAATTGGCAATCTGACCTGTTTTCCCTGACGGCGATACCAACGGACAATCATCAAACGCGTCAGCACCACACCCGTAAACAAAGACGTGATCAGACCAAAAATCAACGTTGTGGCAAATCCTTTCACAGGGCCCGTCCCGAACATCAGCAAAACCGCCGAGGAAATGAAGGTTGTCATGTTGGCATCAATAATCGTGCTCATGGCATGATGATAGCCCTGAGACAAGGATTGCCCCAGTGACAGGCCGCCAAGGCATTCTTCCCGAATTCTTTCAAAAATCAAAATGTTGGTATCGACAGCCATCCCCAAAGTCAAAATAATCCCCGCAATCCCTGGTAAAGTCAGGGTGGCCTGCATCATAACCAATGCCGCAACCAAAAGTATCATGTTCACCAACAGTGCCAACGCCACATACATCCCAAACAAACCATACAGGGCAATCATGATCAGCATCACCGCAATCAGGCCAAACACACTGGCCTGTTGTCCCAGACGAATGGCATCGGCCCCTAAGCTGGCACCCACAGTGCGCTCTTCGATAATTTTTAAGGTCACGGGCAGGGACCCCGAACGCAACAACAGGGCCAAATCCCCCGCACTCTCCGCCGTAAAGCCCCCAGAAATAATGGCATTGCCCCCAGGGATGGCATCCCGAATCACAGGGGCACTGATGATCTCTTGATCCAAAACAATGGCGAAACGACGGTTGACGTTTTCTGCGGTAGCCTGCCCAAAACGCTTGGCCCCCACGGTATTAAACCGAATAGCCACCACGGGCAAACCATCCTGAAAACTGGTGGAGGCCGAGGACAACATTTCCCCCGTCACCATGGCGCGGCGCTCTAACACCAAGGCCGTAGGCAAAGCATCCCCCTCAGACTTCATGGGCAGGGCCATTTTTGATGCGGGCAGGCGTGTGGCCTGACTGTAACTTTGACTTAGACCCTCATCCACCAAATGAAAGGACAGCTTGGCTGTGCGTCCCAAGATCTCTTTGATCCGACTAGGATCCCCTACACCTGGGAACTGGACATTGATTAAATCTTTGCCCTGCTGCTGGACCGAGGGTTCTTTTAATCCCGTTTCATTCAACCGCACGCGCAGGGTATCCAGCGCCTTTTGCATCATGTCTTTTTCAAAGGCTTGCTCACCCGTTTCGCTCAGCGTGATGCGCACCACCCCCTGATCCGCTTGCACCGCATAATCAGTGCCTACAACGCCGCGAATGGCCTCTGTGATTTTATCCATTTGGGCTTTAGCCTCAAACGTCAGGGTTAGCCCCTTATCCCCGCCCACAACAGACAAAGGGAAGGTTCCCGCTTCCCGCAGAGCCCCCGCCACACCCGAGCGAATATCTTGCCACAGAGAGTCTCTGGCCTCTTCCATATTGGCCTGCAACAGGACATAAACACCCCCCTGCAAATCCAGTCCCAAATTCACCGTTTGTGACGGAAACCACGATGGCAAAGACTGCCTCTGGGAGACACTCAAGGCACTGGGTAAGGCCACACAAAGACCAAGGGCAATGATCAAAAAACACAAAAAATAGGTAGATTTTTTCGGATACAGCATCAATCAAGGACTTTCCGTGGAGCTTTCTCTTGATCGGCGGCGGATTCTTCTCTTTGGGGATCCGAAACCGCCTGCGCTTGTTTGTCTTTTTTGTTTTTGTTTGATTTTTTGCCCGCAGCTGCCGCATGGGCCATGTTCTCGTTCACAGGCTCTGGCTTGCTCAACAATGCCGCCACGCTTTGACGGGCCAGACGGACGGTAATCCCATCGGCAATTTTCACCGTCACTTCGCCGTCATCCACCACCCGATCAATTTTACCAATAATCCCGCCAGAGGTGAGAATTTCATCGCCGCGCTTCAGGTTTTGGATCATCACTTTTTGATCCTTCATCCGTTTGCTTTGGGGACGAATGACCAACAACCAGAACACCCCAAAAATAATGAGCAGGGGAATAAAACCCGCCAAACCCTCCTGAGGGGTCCCCGCCGCCGCGGGGGAAGAGGAGGGGGCCACAGTGGATGTTTGGGCAAAAGCAGATGTCATGGAAAACTCCCTAACCAATGGTTTCTAAATAATCGCTGACGTTATACACCAAATCGTCCAGACGGTTGGTGAAATAATGATCTACACCAGACAATAACCGATAATCCACTTTGATCCCCTTTTGACGGGACAATTTTGTGGCCAACTGGCGCACACTGGATTCCGTGACAAGATCATCCTGATCCCCCAGCAGCATCATCCCAGAGGACGGGCAGGGGGCCAAAAACGTAAAGTCATACTTGTTGGCTGGTGGGGCCACCGCAATAAAGCGATAGATTTCAGGACGACGCATCAACAGTTGCATCGCAATCCATGACCCAAAGGAAAACCCCGCCACAACCGCATATTGGGCTTCCGTATTTTGGGACTGCAACCAATCCATGGCGGCAGCGGCATCCGCCAATTCCCCTTCGCCTTTGTCATAGGCCCCTTGGGATTTCCCCACACCGCGAAAATTAAAACGCAATGTGGCATATCCTGCCTTAGCCAGCGTATGGAACAGGGCGTAAGTCACTTTGTTGTTCATGGTGCCCCGATGGGCAATCTCCCCCTCGGGGTTGGGATGGGGGTGCAACACAAGGGCCATGGGGGCCCCCGCCACTTTAGGGGGGTGATAACGGGCCTCCAAGCGGCCCGCGGGACCACTGATCATAATTTCAGGCATAATGGTTGACTGTTTTACTAGGGTATTGTAGAGTAAAGAACGATTGTAAACGTCTGTACCATATCCGCAGGATTTAAGGCAATGAAATTAAATACCCAAGGTCGTTATGCGGTGATGTCCTGCGTCGATTTGGTGCAATGGGGCCCGCAGCCCGTGACTCTGAAGGACATTTCCGAGCGTCAGGCCATTTCCCTGCCGTATTTGGAACAGCTGTTTGCCAAACTCAGACGCGCGGGACTCGTGGAAAGTACGCGGGGCCCAGGGGGGGGCTATCAGCTCAGCCATCCACCAGAAAAAACCATCATTGCCGACATCATCACCGCCGTGGACGAGCCCATCACCATCACCCGTTGCCATTCTGGGCGGGGCTGTATGAAAGAAAACGCCAAGTGCCTGACCCATGACCTTTGGGAGGCCTTGGGGGCCAACATCTATCATTTTCTAGCCACCGTGACGCTGTCGGATGTGTGCAACAAACGCCTAACCCCTGCCACCTCACAAAAACAGGTAAGGGTATCATGACGCGCATTTATCTGGATTATAATGCCACCAGCCCCCTGCATCCCGCCGTTCAAGAGGCCATGGTTCAGGCTATGGACCTTTTTGGCAACCCATCATCCGTCCACCGTGATGGTGTGGCCGCCAGACGTATTGTGACAGTGGCCCGCGAAAGCCTTGCCAACCGCCTGAACATAAAAGCAGGACAAATTCTTTTCACCAGCGGGGGCAGTGAAGCCAACACCACTGTCTTGGCCGCCTTTGCGGGAAAACCCGTATTATGCAGCGCGGTGGAACATGCCTCGGTGATGAACAATCCCCATGTCACCGCCACCATCCCCGTGACCCAAGCGGGCCTTGTGGATCTTAACGCACTGAAAACCATGATGGATCATCATAAACCCGCCCTAATTTCCGTGATGGCCGCTAACAATGAAACAGGCGTGATCCAGCCCATGGACGATATTGCCAATCTGGCCTACAACGCTGGCGTTTCCCTGCACTGCGATATGGTTCAGGCGTTTGGGAAAATCGCGCTGGATGATGTTTTGCCCTATTGTGACTTTGCCACCTTTGCCTTTCATAAAATCGGGGGGCCCAAGGGGGTAGGGGCCGTTGTATCCCGATGCGCAGATTGCATTGAGCCCCTGATTTTTGGGGGCAATCAAGAACACCGCCGCCGCGCTGGCACGGAAAACACCGTGGCCCTTGCGGGTCTTACGGCCCTTTGTGATGCCCTATCCGATCAAAACCATCTAAGACCCCTTCACGACACCATGGAGGCCACCTTCAAAGACAACGGGGGCATTGTTGTGGGGGATAACACCCCGCGCCTTCCCAACACCACCTGTGTCATCATGCCCCGCGTATCAGCAGACACCCAAGTTATTCATTGCGATCTGGCGGGGATTTCTGTATCGGCTGGGGCCGCTTGTTCGTCGGGAAAAATCACCCCATCCCCCGTTTTACGGGCCATGGGCTTTTCTGAAACCGAAGCAGCCTGCGCCATGCGCATCAGCAGCGGTCACGCCACCACGGCCCAAGATTTTGAACGCATCTCTCAGTCTTGGTTATCTCTCCTTCAAAAATACAATGATCTTCAAAAGGTTGCCTGAAACATTTTATGAATAACATTTACACACTCCCCACCGCCGCCCCCCGCCAAAGACCCATTTATATGGACTATCAGGCCACAACCCCCTGCGACCCCAGAGTGGTTGAGGCCATGATCCCTTGGTTCACGGAAAAATTCGGCAATCCCCATTCCCGCAACCATGAATATGGATGGGAAGCGGAAGAGGCCACCCTGATGGCCCGAGAGCACATCGCGGATTTGATCGGGGCCGAGGCCAAAGATATCATCTTTACCTCAGGCGCCACCGAATCCAACAACCTTGCCATCAAAGGTGTGGCGTCTTTTTACAAAGGCAGAAAAAATCATATCGTCACCTGTGTCACCGAGCACAAATGTGTTCTGGATGCCTGCCGCCACCTAGAGGAAGACGGATTTCACGTCACCTATCTGCCCGTCATGGCGAACGGACTCATTGACCTTGACTTGCTGGCGCAATCCTTAACGGACCAAACGGCCATTGTGTCCATTATGGCCGTGAACAATGAAATTGGGGTGATTCAACCGCTGGCCGACATTGGCAAGCTATGCCGAGAGCGCGGAGTTTTCTTTCACACCGACGCCGCCCAAGCGGCGGGAAAAATTCCGCTGGATGTGGAGGCCATGAACATTGATCTGCTCAGCATCTCCGGCCACAAACTCTACGGCCCCAAAGGCATCGGGGCCCTGTACGTGCGCCGGCGCAACCCGCGGGTGCGTCTGTCTGCCATCATTCACGGCGGCGGGCAAGAGCGCGGCATGCGTTCTGGAACGCTGCCCACCCCGCTGTGCGTGGGCTTGGGCGAAGCCTGTCGTCTGGCCAAAACCGAAATGACCGAGGAAAACAAACGCCTCACGTCTTACCGCGATCTTTTTCTGAATCTCTTAAGTGAAGCCTTAACAGATTTGCATATCAACGGCGACAAACAACAGCGTATCCCAAGCAATCTCAATATCAGCTTTGCGTTTGTTGAGGGGGAGTCACTCATGATGTCCATTAAGGATCTGGCGGTGTCTTCGGGGTCCGCCTGTACCTCCGCTTCTTTAGAGCCCTCCTATGTGTTGCGGGCGTTGGGTGTGGAGGAAGAGCTGGCCCACACCAGCTTACGCATCGGTTTTGGCCGCTTTACCACAGAGGACGAGGTCCGTCAGGCTGCCGCCTCCCTCATCGCCGCCGTCACCAAACTACGCGCCATGTCCCCTCTGTGGGAAATGGTGAAGGAAGAAGGCATCGACCTACGCACCATTCAATGGACAGGGCATTGATTGCCACTCACCACTCACCACTCACCACTCACCACTCACAAAAAAACGGAGTTTTTATCATGACTTACAGCAACCAACTTCTGGATCACTACAACAATCCCCGCAACGTGGGGTCCCTTGATAAAGCGGATGATCGGGTGGGCACTGGTCTGGTGGGGGCCCCCGCGTGCGGTGATGTTATGAAATTACAAATCCGCGTTAATGATGCTGGTGTGATTGAGGATGCAAAATTCAAAACCTTTGGGTGTGGATCCGCCATTGCCTCCAGCAGCTTAGCCACGCAGTGGTTAAAGGGGAAAAACCTCAGCGAGGCAGAAAATCTGAAAAACACAGACATCGCCAACCATCTGGCCCTGCCCCCTGTGAAAATTCACTGCTCGATTTTGGCAGAGGACGCCATCAAGGCCGCCATTGCCGATTACAAAGAGAAACAATCTAAAAAAACAACATCCGAGGCACCGGCGGCCTGATATGCGATCCCCCATCACCATCACAGACAGCGCCAAACGTCGGGTTTTGGATTTAATCCATGCCAAAGAGGGGGACCCACCTCTGGGCCTGCGCATTGGTTTGGAAACCAAGGGATGTTCGGGCCTGCGCTATAAACTCTCTTATGCCTATGACACTCAACCTTTTGATGAAAAAGTGGTCATGGATGATCTGTTGTTGCTCATCGACCCCAAAGCCCTGATGTATGTTCTGGGCACAGAGATGGATTTCGAAGAAACCGATACCTCATCGGGATTTATCTTTCGCAACCCCAACGAAAAGGGGAAATGTGGCTGCGGGGAATCGTTTCACGTGTGACCTTGATCGGGATGTTGTATGCGTTTATACAACCCACGCCTTCTTTGTTCCCCTAACAGGACACTGCCACCCCCAAACAACGAAAGGCCGCCCAACAACACGTGGCCGCGTGGCAAAAGAAAACGGCTCTTATCAAAACCCAGTAAATGCATACATGTATTTAGGGCAAGACTTTCTCAACATCTTTGCTATAAAGTGAGGGCAACATCCTTAGCAGCACAGCCAGAGAGTGTATCATGAAGAAAATTATCGTGAAAAACCCCATTGTGGAAATGGACGGCGATGAAATGGCCCGCGTGATGTGGGATCTGATCAAAGAAACATTGATTCATCCCTATCTGGACTTGCCCATTGATTATTATGATTTGTCCATTCAGTCGCGGGATGCCAGCAACGATCAGGTGACCATTGATTCTGCCCTAGCCACCCAAAAGTATGGTGTGGCCATCAAATGCGCCACCATCACGGCGGATGAGGCGCGGGTGGCGGAGTTTGGCTTAAAAAAAATGTGGGCCTCCCCCAACGGCACCATTCGGAACATTTTGGGCGGCACCGTCTTTCGGGAGCCCATCATCATCAAAAACGTTCCCCGTCTGGTTCCTGGCTGGACCCATCCCATTGCCATTGGGCGTCATGCCTTTGGGGATCAGTATAAAGCCACGGATTTTCTGGTGCCCTGTGCAGGAACCCTGACCATCACCTTCACCCCCAAAGACGGCAAAGGAGACGTCATTGCCCATAAGGTTTACGATTTTGAATCCCCAGGGGTGGCCATGGCCATGTATAACTTGGATGAATCCATTCGGGGTTTTGCGCGTTCGTGTTTGAACTATGGCCTACATCGGGGTTGGCCAGTGTATTTGTCCACAAAAAACACCATTTTGAAAAAATACGATGGCCGTTTTAAAGATATTTTTCAGGATGTTTTTGATGCTGAATTCAAAGAGGCCTTCGCTGAAAAAAACATCACCTATCAACATCGTTTGATTGATGACATGGTGGCCTCGGCCCTGCGATGGGATGGGAATTTTGTGTGGGCGTGTAAAAATTATGATGGGGATGTGCAATCGGATTCCGTAGCGCAGGGGTTTGGATCCTTGGGATTGATGACGTCTATCCTGCTGACCCCCGATGGTAAAACGGTGGAAAGTGAAGCGGCCCATGGCACCGTCACCCGCCACTTTCGCCGTCACCAGCGGGGCGCGGAAACCTCCACCAATCCCATTGCCTCTATTTTTGCGTGGACCCGTGGTCTGTGGCACCGTGGCAACATGGACAACAACGACGCCTTAAAGGCCTTTAGCCAAACCCTCGAGGAAGCCTGCATCGCCACCGTAGAAAACGGGGAAATGACCAGAGATATGGCCCTGTTGATCGGGGAAGGCCAAACATGGCTGAACACCCAAGCCTTCATCGGGGCCATTGCGCGGCATTTTGAACGTGCTATGGCTACGAAAAGCCTATAGTATTTCCACTTTATTCCCGTACTGGCCTGCGAACGGCGCCTAGCGTCGCTCACCTAGATTCACTAGGCATCGCTCCGCTGGACTTGTTCTCTGCTCAGTACGAAAATAAATTGAAAACACTATAGTATAGAGCCGTTTGTAATCACGAGGCGTTGTCGCATATCCTAAAAGCATATATTTGGCCCAGAGTCACGGCACTGGACTTATGGTGATGGCAACACGGCTGTATTCTGATGCGCTTAAGGTGCCGTCCTGATTGCGATCTGCAAAGGCAAAAAACGCTTTGGGTTGCAGATTTTTGAATTCATCCACCTCAATAAATCCGTTCTTATTTTGATCGTAATACACAAACGCATCATCGCTCATGCCGCAGGTGCGGGCGTCGCTAAGATAAATTTTGCGATCCAGTCCATAATCACATTTGCCATAAAACCACATGCGCTCCAGATAAACGCCGTGATACCACTCTTCGTAAGAGATTCCCCCGTCATGATCCAAATCCAACGTGTTGAAGGCATAGGCCAATTTGTAGGGGTGAGGACTGACAGGAACACTGCTACATGCTGTTAAAACAAGCCATAAGGTGAGAAAAAGGGGGCGCGTCATACTTTTTGGTTGCGAATGAAGAAAAGATACGATAACCATACTACACCCAAAATGTTAAAAGTTTTTCAGGTTGTTCCATGAATATCCATGAGTATCAGGCGAAGGCCCTTTTGTCCCGCTATCACGTCGCTACCCCTGTGGGGTATCCCGCTTTTTCAGAGGCTGAGGCCAAAGAGGCCATCGCCAAATTAAAGGGCCCCGTCTGGGTCATCAAGGCCCAGATTCACGCTGGTGGTCGTGGCCTTGGCGGGGGCGTCAAGTTGGCGAAATCCCCCGAAGAGGCGTTGGATTGGTACAAAAAAATCATGGGCATGCAGCTCGTCACCCACCAAACGGGCCCCGAAGGCAAAAAGGTGGAGCGGGTATATATTGAGGATGGTTCCGCCATTGCCCGCGAACTTTACTTGGGCATGTTGATTGATCGTTCTACATACCGCGTGACCATCATTGCCTCCACCGAGGGGGGGATGGATATCGAACATGTGGCGGAGAAAACCCCCGAAAAAATTATGACTTTGACGGTGGATCCCGTCACAGGATTGATGCCCTTTCATGGTCGCCGCGTGGCGTTTGGTCTGGGCCTGACGGGCAATGCGGCCAAGGCATGCGCAACGTTTCTTGAGGCTATGTACCGTGCCTTCATTGACACCGATGCCTCTATGCTGGAAATTAACCCCCTAGTGGTGACGAAGGACGATCATCTGGTGGCACTGGATGCCAAAATGAATTTTGATGATAACGCCCTGTTCCGTCATCCCGATATTTTTGCCTTACGTGATGAAACCGAAGAAGACCCCGCAGAAATCGAAGCCACGGCCCATAGTTTGAACTATGTGAAGCTGGATGGGGACATTGGCTGTATGGTTAACGGCGCAGGTTTGGCCATGGCCACCATGGATATTATTAAATTGTACGGATCCTCCCCCGCGAACTTTTTGGATGTGGGCGGCGGAGCCACCAAAGAGCGCGTCACAGCTGCGTTTAAAATCATTCTGCGTGATCCGAATGTGAAGGCCATTTTGGTGAATATCTTTGGCGGTATCATGCGCTGTGACATTATTGCTGAGGGCGTCATTGCCGCCGCCCGCGAGATCAATTTGCACGTCCCCTTGGTGGTCCGGTTAGAGGGCACCAACGTGGATTTGGGCAAAAAAATCATGGCCGAATCGGGTTTGCCCATCATCTCTGCCGATAATTTGGCGGATGCGGCGGCCAAAGTTGTGGCGACGTTAAAACCATAATCATTCATAACATAGGGTTTATATCATGGCTGTTTTGGTCAACAACAATACGCGGGTTATCTGCCAAGGTTTCACTGGCGCCCAAGGGACTTTTCACTCGGAACAGGCCATCGCCTATGGCACCAAAATGGTGGGCGGTGTGACCCCAGGTAAGGGCGGCGGAAAACACCTGAATCTGCCCATTTTTGACACCGTGCGCGATGCGCGGGCCGCCACCGATTGCAATGCTTCGGTGATTTACGTCCCACCCCCTTTTGCGGCGGATGCCATTTGCGAGGCCATCGATGCTGGTATTGAATTGATCGTCTGCATTACCGAGGGTATCCCTGTTCTGGACATGGTGCGGGTCAAGCGCTCGCTTTCTGGCACCAACAGCCGCCTGATCGGCCCCAACTGCCCAGGTGTTATTACCCCTGGGGAATGCAAAATCGGGATTATGCCCGGTCATATTCACCGCCGTGGAAAAATTGGGATCGTGTCGCGCTCGGGAACCCTAACCTATGAAGCGGTGGCGCAAACCACGGCAGAAGGTTTGGGCCAGTCCACCTGCATCGGCATTGGGGGGGACCCTGTCAATGGCACGAACTTTGTGGATTGTGTGGATTTGTTTTTAAAGGACCCCGAAACCGAAGGCATCATCATGATCGGTGAAATTGGCGGATCGGCTGAGGAAGAGGCCGCCGCTTTCATCAAAAACGCCACCATCAAAAAACCCGTGGTGGGCTTTATTGCCGGTGTCACGGCCCCCGCCGGAAAACGTATGGGCCACGCCGGCGCCATCATCGCTGGCGGCAAAGGCACCGCCCAAGAAAAAATGAATGCCATGCGGGATGCGGGGATTACCGTGTGTTCCTCCCCTGCGGAGCTAGGGAAGACGATGAAGAAGGTAATGGGGTAGGCCAGAGGACGGTCAAGACAGTACCCCCGCTTGTGAAAAATCCCCCCCAGCCAACACTGTACGGCTAGAGGGGGCTTAATGGTCTAAGTGGGTGGGTATAAGTCCACCCACATCTGAGACATGTTTCAGAGCAGCACATCTGAAAACCCTCAATGTGTCACTCCCGCCAAAGCGGGGCCACACCTGAAGTATACAAAACCACCAAAGGTATTTGAGCCGTATCGCCTGCCTTAGTCTGCGGGGTTATGCAAAAACCAACTAAAACCAAGTCTTGTATCTCTTCAGGCACCAGAAATGGCTTCGTTGGGGCAAATCCCTTTTGTTTAGGGGCTTGTATGAGGTAGTCCAAGAGTGTACAAAGGTTGCTTTGGGCACCCTCTGCATTCCCTGAAAGATATCCCTGAACACAGGCTTTCGCTATGCTTTTTGCCTTTGGATAGATAACTGCCGATGGAATGGCACCTGGAGATTGTACCAAAATAGTCTGGCGCCTCTGAAAACCAAGAGCATCTGGATCTGTTTGCATGACCACGCGTTGGGCATCTGTTCTAAAAGTTTCGATAAGGTGTTTTGCATTATCCGTCTTGGGAGAATAACAAGGATCTATCTTGCCAAAAAGAACATAAAAAAAATCTGGTAGGTTTTTCATAGTCAATCCATTCCTAATATTGCGTAGGTCTTCAATGAAGACCTACGCAATATAATGTGATGTGATGTGATGTGATGTGATGCTTGTCACAGTACGCTTTTTTTTTAGGGATGATTTGGGATGGCGCGAGGGTTTGAATGCCCATGCCAACAGCCCTATGGACACGTTTGGATGGATAGGGCTTGGGTCTAGGCTATGCCCTCTGTGATCACAATGCCCTCGCATCCTTCCTTTAGCAACGTCAGCAAAGCGATGCGCTGCATGGCGACACACCCCGCCGTAGCCCGTCCATCGCTGTGGGGCAGATGGACAAATAATGCACTGCCAGCGTGGGGATGGGCTGGTGCATCATTGTGCCCCATGACGATCATCAGGTCATAGCAGGCATCCGCCCGCCACAAAGCCTCTGCCCCGTAGGGTGTGGGCAAGACAACAGGGCGGTTATAGGCGGGGGCCTTGGCATCATCACACCACCCTGTGTTCAGGGTGATGGCAAAAACGGGCAAGGGCGTTATGGGGCGATTTTCCCGATCTGGCCGATAATAAACAGCCCGAAAGGGAACGATCCCCATGGGGGTGGCACCGTCTCCTTCCCGCTTGTGCGCCGTTATGCCGCCGCGCCCCACCGTGCAGGGAAAGATATGATTGTGAAACGCGATGTGGGTATAGGGGGCAGAAAGCGAACAGGGGTTCTTGAGCATTGCACCATATTCCTTTAATAACCATCGTATCGTTTCATAAAAGGCCTTTGCATGTCCCAAAAAATACGGGCGGATCAGCGTTTGGTGGCCATGGGTTTGGCGGCTTCCCGCACAGAGGCGCAGAGTAAAATTGCCGCTGGATTGGTGTTTTGTCAAGGGCTGCCCCTGTCCAAGCCCGCCAGTCTGGTGGATCAAAACGCCCACTTAACCTGCAAAGACCCCGAAGAAAAAACGTGGGTCTCTAGGGGGGGCAAAAAATTGGATCATGCGGTGAAAACCTTTGGGGTGGACCTTGGGGGGGTGGTGGCGCTGGATGTGGGGGCCTCAACGGGTGGATTTACCGATGTTTTGTTGTTTTATGGAGCGGCGCGGGTATATGCCGTGGATGTAGGGTATGGCCAGTTGGATCAACGGTTGCGCCAAGATCCCCGCGTGGTGGTGTATGAAAAAACCAACGCCCGCACCCTGACTCACCAGCAAATCCCTGAGCCGCTGGATGTGATTGTCTGTGATGCCAGTTTTATCGGCCTGCGCAAGGTTTTGGCGGCACCGTTGACCTTGGCTCGCTCTGGGGCCACGCTGCTGGCGCTGGTAAAACCCCAGTTCGAGGCCGCCCAACACGACATTGGCACCAAAGGCGTGGTGTCCGATCCCCAAATCCACCTAGACGTGTGCAACGGCGTGATGGCGTGGTTGCGGCATCAGGATTGGACCCCCATGAACATCGTCGCCAGCCCCATCCGCGGCCCCGAAGGCAACCAAGAGTTCATTGTGTGGGCAAAATACAACATTGGGTAGAATTGCACTCGAAAAACACATCCTATGGTTGCTCTTTATACCATGGTGTGTTTTATAGAAAAAACATCCTATGATTGCATGAGGTTTTCCATGTCACAACACAAAAGTTCTCTGGTCTGTCGCAACGTTGTGGTGAACGGACACCGCACCAGCATTCGTCTGGAGCCGACATTATGGCAGGCCTTGGATTACATTTGCAAAAGCAGGTCCTGTCACATCAATGACATTTGCAGCGAAGTGGCGGATATGCAAACAGAGGGGGGCTTTACCTCGGCGGTGCGGACCTTTGTGGTGTCTTCTTTGTTGGAAACATCGTTGGTGTTGTCTCGCAATGTGGGCAAGCGCAAGGCGGCCCAGATGGTTTCTTTTCATGCCTAGACGTTGTTTTTATGGCTAGATTGACGCCCCGATGTTATCGGGGTTTCTTTTAACTTTCCGAAGGTCTCCATGTTGCTTTTTGAGCAGAGCATGTAATTTCATAGACGGTTTCATGTTTTAATGAATAGTTAGAAACACTAAAAAGGATGACAATCATCCCCTTATCGTCAAGGCGAGCGTCAAGAATCTCACCATCTTGTGTCTTCCAATCAATGATGTCTATGTCAGGATCGGCAATGAATTGTTTAACTTGGGAAAAGACGAGTGTTCCCTTTTGGTTTTCAGGGCCCCCTTGTTGATATCCTTTTTGGTTGAAAAGACATAAGTCAATGGAAAGAGACAGTTGCTCTGTTTGTTTGTCAAACACAATATCATCAAGCGGGCTGTCATGGAACTCGTAATCATCAAAAAAATCTTTTAAATTCATCATAACGCCCCCTTCGTGGAAGGCAGATCATGCAAACGGACAGGATCCCGCTCAAAAGCTTTTTTCAGAGCCAAGGCCAAAGCCTTATACGTTGATTCAATTTTGTGATGATTGTTGATACCGTATAGGGTTTCAACGTGCAGGGTTGTGCCAGAGGCCATGGCGAAGGCCTGAAACCACTCCCGAAACAGCTCGGTGTCCATCTCCCCCAGTCGTGGTTGGGAAAACTCCAAATGCCAAACCAAAAACGGACGCCCCGACAAATCCAAAGCCACGCGGGTCAGGGTTTCATCCATGGGCACATAGGCATGGCCATACCGCTGAATGCCCCGTTTATCCCCCAAAGCCTGTTTTAAGGCCGATCCAATGGCCCATCCCGTGTCCTCTACGGTATGGTGCGCATCGATGTGCAAATCTCCCTCGGCTAGGCAAATCAGGTCCATTTGGCTGTGTTTGACCAGTTGATCCAACATATGATCCAAAAACCCAATGCCAGTTTTGATCGTCCGCTGCCCCGTACCATCCAGTGTTAACGTCACCTGAATTTTGGTTTCGTGGGTGATGCGTTCCAGCGTGGCGGTGCGGGGTGTCATGATGATGCTTTCTGTTAGGATGTCAGGGCAATGAAAGAAATCTGGCGGCCTTCGGCGTCCGCCGTGCCAGCATGGGTGGCCCGCCGGTGGCTGTAAAAATCAGGATGGGTATAGGTATTGATGCCCACATCGTGGACATGAACCACACCAATATCCCTGAGTTGCCCCAAAATCATGCCAGACATATCAAACAAAAAACGGTTTTCGTGGGATGGATCGGGTTGAAAAAAAACGTTTGCGGCGGGATGACGCTCCAAAAACCGTTGCCGAAAGGCATCATCGACTTGATAACTTTCCTGCCGAATACAAGGCCCCAAAACAGCATACAGGTAGGCGGGATTTTGGGTCATGGCCTCCACGCAGCGCCCCACAATGTTGTGATAAACGCCCGGCCATCCAGAATGAACGGCCCCGATGCGGCCCGTATCCTCCGCATAAAACAAAACACATCCACAATCGGCTGTTTTGATCCCCAGCCCGATGTGGGGGGCGGCGGTGATCCACCCATCCCCCTTGGGACGTTCAGAGGGCGGAGCATCAATAGAATGAATCACATCCCCATGAATTTGATCCAAAAGCACAAGGGATCCGAGGCCATGATGGTTGGCCATAGCCTCAGCAGAGGTATCTCTGCCACCAAAGCCATGCACAACATGGGGAAAGGGGTTAAATAAAGGGCTGGTGACGCGCATACCCCACAGATTATCACAACCCTACACATCGCGCAAATGGTACAAAAAACGGGCGGTTAGGGTATTTTGATGATCGCATTCCTGATGCAGGGCCTCTAAAATTCCCTGCGTGTTTTTGGGTTTTGGGGATGGATGCGCAACAAAGCGGATGCTTTTCATAAGATCTGAAAGGGTTTTTTGATCATCCCTGTCATGTATTTTTTTTTTCTTCTGATTTTTTTTATAGGACAAAAAATCCACCAGCGAGGGTACGGTCACGGCCTGCGTGCCGTCTGTAAAAAACGACCTCATGAGATCTGCGTACATCGTCATGGAAAAGACCCAAAACACCCAAGCCAAAATGATACACAGAAAACAGTCAACAAAACCTTAACAGAGGCTTAGGCAGCCAAGGCGTCCCGCAGCGGTGCCAAGATATCCAGCGCATCCTGCAGGGCGACGATATCTTCGTGACTGTCAATGTCTTCCAAAGTGTACAAGATAAAATGCAACAGGTTATACAGATTTTTGGCCACGTGATCGCTTTGATCGATGCTTTCGGACAAACTGATCAGGGCTCCCTTGGCAAGGCTGATAGTGTAAAAAAATTGCCGCGTATTGGATACAGAGCCGTAATACAGGGCTTTTTTCAAAGAATCCAAAACATCATCAAACATGGTGATGACATCGGATGTTTTCAGGGTGTCTAGGGGTTTATAAGAGTACATGATCAATCCTTAAGCACTTTGGTCTTGCCACAATGTTTGCAAAAGGTGTGCCAGAAATGGTACAAAAGTCCTTTACCATCAAACAGGATTTTCCCCATGATTGCCCATTTAAAAGGACGCGTTCATACCCTATCCGAGGATAACGTGGTGATGGATGTTTCCGGTGTGGGTTACCGTGTGTTTTGTCCATCCCCAGTGTTGTCAAAATTATCTGTGGGACAACAAGATATTTTTTTACTGACGGATTATGTGGTGCGCGAGGATGGTGTTAGCCTCTTTGGGTTTGAAAACACCCAGCAACAAACGTGGTTTCATTGTCTCAGCCGTGTGCAGGGTGTTGGAAAAAAAATTGCCCTTGCGCTTTTGTCGGCCTTCACGCCCGAGGATTTGCAAAGAATTGTCCAAGTGCAAGATCAACGCACCCTGACTCGCGCGGATGGTGTGGGGCCCAAACTGGCAGCGCGGATTGTTACCGAGCTGAAAGATGTTGTGGCTAAGGGGGCTGTGCTGGTTTCCTCCACCCCCAGTGCAGGCAGTGCCGTGTCCGAGCAGCACCAGAGAGAGCAAGACGCTGTTTTGGCGTTGGAACAGTTGGGTTATAGCCGCGCCGAAGCGTACGGCCTGTGCGAGCGGGCGCAAAACGAA
Source organism: Alphaproteobacteria bacterium (assembly GCA_947458235.1). Taxonomy (GTDB): domain Bacteria; phylum Pseudomonadota; class Alphaproteobacteria; order JAJTHO01; family CANGYM01; genus CANGYM01. The sequence continues at coordinate 2,439 of CANGYP010000007.1, read as the reverse complement.
AATCCTGCGGTCGCGGCCAGCACGCAGGATTTGATTCGTGCAGCCCTGCGACAGGTGGCACGCGTTTGATGGGAAAGGCGGCAGGATGACAGACGCTCCCTTAAAAACTGGTGTTGAAGTCATTAAAACCCATATGGCCTCCTTGCCCGAGGCCCCTGGTGTTTACCGGATGCTGGCAGAGGATGAAACGGTTCTGTATGTGGGAAAGGCCAAATCCCTGAAAAAACGGGTTGTGGCCTATACGCGGCCCGAGGCTTTGCCCATCCGTCTGCAACGCATGGTGGCCCTGACGCGGTCCATGGTGTTTGTGGTTACCGACAGCGAGCAAGAGGCTTTGCTGCTAGAAAGCAATCTGATTAAAAAACTCAAGCCCCGCTATAACATTTTGCTGCGAGATGATAAGGCCTATCCGTATATCTTTATCCCCACCGATCACGCCTATCCCGCCATGGGGAAACATCGCGGGGCGCGGTCCCGATTGGGGCATTATTTTGGCCCTTTTGGATCGGCGGGTGCGGTGGATCAGACGTTGGAGGCTTTGCAAAAAGCCTTTTTGCTGCGGTCCTGCCAAGATCATGACTTTGCCCATCGCACGCGCCCCTGCTTGCAATATCAGATCAAACGGTGCACCGCCCCGTGTGTGGGGTATGTGTCCAAAGAAGACTATGCGGAACAAGTGTCGGATGCGGTGGCCTTTTTAAAGGGCAAAAATGCGGATATTCAAAAAAAACTCTCAGAAACCATGTACGCGGCCAGCGCGGCGCAGGATTTTGAAATGGCTGCCCTTTATCGGGATCGTATCGCCAGTCTCAGCCGGATTCAACAACATCAAAATGTCCACACGGCGGCTCTGGGGGATGCGGATATTTTGGCCATGGCACGGGGGGCGGGCAAAACCTGTATTCAGGTTTTTTTCTTTCGCGGGGGCAGTCATTACGGAAATCGTGTCTTTTTTCCCAAACATGGGGAGGATAGTGACGATGCCACCATGATGGGAGCGTTTTTGGCCCAGTTTTATACGGGCGTTATGCCACCGTCAGAGATTTTGGTGTCTGTTCTGCCCAACGATCAAAAGGTTTTGCAAGACATGTTGCATCAGTGCGCTGGTCACTCGGTGGCCATTGTGTGTCCTAAGCGCGGGGAAAAACATAACATTGTGGCGGCCTGTTTAAAAAATGCACAAGCCGCCTTGGCCCGTGATTTGTCCCAAATGGCCCATCATCAGGATATGCTGGCCCGCATTGGTCAGGTTTTTGATTTGCCCCATCCCCCCCAGCGCATTGAACTGTATGATAACAGTCATATACAGGGGGCCTACGCTTTGGGGGCTATGGTGGTGGTGGGGCCTGATGGGTTCGAACCATCGTCCTATCGGACCTATAAAATGAACAGACAGGATTTGGATACGCGGGATGATTATGCCATGATGCGCCAAATGCTGCATCGACGCTTAACGGGCAACCAGCCTTTGCCAGATTTGATGCTGATTGATGGAGGATTGGGGCAATTAAGCGCTGTTTTAGAGGTGTTTGAAAAACACGCCGTGAATGTACCGGTGGTGGCCATCGCCAAGGGCCCTGATCGCAACGCGGGACGAGAGGTATTGTATCAACCCAGCAAACCCCCCTTGAGTTTGGATCCACGAGACCCCGTTTTGTACGACCTGCAACGCCTGCGGGATGAGGTCCATCGCTTTGCCATAACCCGTCACCGCAAACGCCGCGAAAAATCCCTGCGGGAGAGTGTTTTGGATGATATCGCTGGTGTAGGTCCCAGCCGCAAGCGGGCTCTGCTGTCCTATTTTGGCAGCACAGATGCGGTGAAAAAGGCATCATTGCAGGATCTCGAACGGGCCCCCACCATCAGCAAAGCCTTGGCCCGACGCATCTATGACGGATTGCAATCTTCGTAGTTCAAGAACACGCACGATAGACGGTATAGGCCCCTGCGTTATCACCAAGCCATCGTGTTCACAGTGTCCAACCCCACCATCCGTTTTTCGCCCGTTTTCCGATCTTTGATCTGCACCACGCCCTCTTTTAAATCACGGGGCCCCACGATGATTTGGGTGGGTAGGCCGATTAAATCCGCATCTTTCAGCTTGACACCCATGCCCACGTCACGGTCATCGTACAAAACAGCCTCGCGACCGCCCATTTGGGTATAGATACGATCACACACATCCACACACGCCGCATCATTGACGCCCAGATTGATCAGGGCATAGCGATAAGGGGCCACGGATTTGGGCCAGATGATGCCTTGGTCGTCATGACAGGCCTCAATCATAGCCCCCACCAAACGCCCCACACCCAGACCATAGGATCCCATAATCACAGGGGTTTGTGTGCCGTCATCCAAAGTCACTTTGGCCTGCATAGGATCGCTGTAACGCGTGCCAAAGGTGAAAATATGCCCCACCTCAATCCCCTTGGTTTC
>CANGYP010000006.1 GCA_947458235.1 Alphaproteobacteria bacterium | reverse complement strand
GATGCATCAAAAAATGCTGTCTTACGACTTGGGATAATTCGTTCGCGGCACGTTGCATCGTGCTCCTCCTTGTTTTTATGATTTCCTTAAACCACAAAATACACGGAAAACGAATTATCTCAATAGGCTAGAGCAAAGTGTACGGTAGTAAGCTGTTTAGCACAAAAATTTCAAAAATCAGTGAGGTGGCTAGGCTGAATTATTTTGGGATGGATACCCTGTTTGTGGGGGCGACGCTGTTTTTATCCCCTGAATCACCAACGGGGGCGTATGTTCTAACCTTAGAGCCCTCCTTAGAGTATCGTGGGGCTAAGACGCTCCGCCGCTGAGAGATGTGGTGTGTGCGGCACAAGGGGGCAGGCCTTATGGTCGTATGGTGCGGGTGAAGGGAGTCGAACCCCCAAGCCTTTCGGCACCAGAACCTAAATCTGGCGTGTCTGCCAGTTCCACCACACCCGCACAAAGGAGCCTCACTATGACACAGTTTCCCCCACGGCGTCGATAAAATCTTGGGGCCAAGGGCAAGAAAAATGCATGTCTTTCTGCGTGAGGGGATGCATCAAAGAGAGTTGAGAGGCATGCAGCGCTTGCCTCTGGATCAGCGGCGTTTGACTGCGGCGTCCCCCATAAACAGGATCCCCCAGCAAGGGGTGGCCGATATGATGCAAATGCACCCGAATCTGGTGTGTGCGTCCCGTATCCAGATGACACACAATCAGGCTACGATCCCCAAAGGTTTTCAGGGTTTCATAGTGGGTGATGGCCTCTTTGCCATTTTTGGCAACCACGGCCATTTTTTGCCGATGCGTAGGCGAGCGCCCGATGAGGGTGGCAATGGTGCCCTTGGGGGGCTGTGGCGTTCCTAAACACAGGGCATGATAGGTGCGTTTCAAACTGCGATCCTGAAATTGCCCCACCAAATGACGATGGGCTCCTGCAGTTTTGGCCACCACCATCAGGCCGCTGGTGTCTTTGTCCAGACGGTGCACTATGCCAGGGCGTTGAATGTCGCCTATACCGCGCAAACTTTCCCCGCAGTGGGCAAGAAGGGCATGCACCAACGTGCCGCTGCGATGCCCAACCGCAGGATGCACAACCATGCCGGCGGGTTTGTTGACCACCACTATGGCCTCGTCCTCAAACACCACATCCAAGGGCACGATTTCTGGCACCAACGCGGTGGGGCGAATTTCAGGTGGCGTGACAACAAACGTTTGCCCCTGCTCAATCCGCTGGGACGAACGTAACCCTACAGTGCCATGGGGGAGGGCAACGGCCCCTTCGCGGATCCAACGCTGAATTTGGCTGCGACTATGATGGGGCAACAGCGTTGACAGCCACAGGTCTAATCGTTCGCCATGATCTTTGGGGGGGACGGTGAAAAGCACAAAGGCTTATCCCTCATCTTTCTGGGGAGTTGCCGTAAACTGTGACATGACAGCATAAAGATTATCCGCCAGTCGCGAAAACGGTAATGATTGCATAATCACCTCCCCTGGGCCTCGCAAATGGGCCAAAAATAGTCCCTCTCCCCCGAATATAGGGTTCATAATCCCGCTAACCATGCGGATGTTGTAATCCACCGTGGGGCTAAATCCCAAAAGGCATCCCGTATCCACCTGCAGGGTTTCATCATGATTCAACACTTTGCGAATGATGGTGCCCCCCGCGTGGATAAACACCATCCCCTCACCCGTGTATTTTTGCAAAATAAAGCCTTCCCCACCAAAAAACCCTGCACCCAGACGCTTTGTCACGCCAATGCTGATGTCCACATCTGGCGTGGCACATAAAAAAGCCCGTTTTTGGGTGTAATAAACCCCATCATGGGCACCAAGGTTAATCATCTGAATCTTACCAGGATAATAGGATCCTATGCCTACATAGGCTTTTTCAATGCCACGGTTTTTAAACTGGGACACTAAAAAACGCTCGCCAGCCAACTTTCGCTTCAAGCCCTTCCAGATTCCCCCGCCCGTACCTGTTTTCATCTCCACAGAATCGCCCATGTAAATCATAGACCCGATTTCGGCTTGGATAAACTGGCCTGGGAACAGGCTGAATTCCACGATTTCCATGCTGGTCCCATGGATGGTGTAGGTTATGTCGTACATCAGGACCTCAGGCAGAAAAAACAATCATTACGGGGCATACACCGCCCGAGCAAAATCAAGCTTTTGTTCTGGCGCATAGCTTTTTATCATAGAAAAGTATTTCCCTATGGTTAAGCGTGTCGGGGGGGATTGCGTCATGGTTTGCACAGCCAAACATAGCTTGGTAATGTCAAAGCCCGTGGTGACACTGCTGGGGGGCACCTTGGTTCTGCCTGTAAGATAATCCAACGCTGCAACCTGATGCACATAAACCGTTTTTTCCCACGTTTTATGAATCAACGTTTGCCATCCTGTGGATCGTCCCGAAACATGAGGATTCAAGCCAAACAGATGGTCATACCCCCACGTTTTCAAAAGTTCCCCCTTGGCATCAAGGCTCTGCGTGAGGGCCTGATGCGCCAAACGATCCCAAAGAATCTTGGCTTGTTCTTGATCCCCCAAATAGAGAAGCAAGGCGATAAGGGCGGCCGAGGGCTTGGCTGCATTCAAAGATGCCGTATTTTGCAAAACAGGCTCAAAAAGGCGGGCCGCATCTTGGTGTGCAAGAGCTGTTTCCGGCAACAATCGCACCAATGTTGTAAGACGTGCAGGATTTTTTTGGGACCATTGCCACAAAAACCCGCTTTTTGACCCAGAATCTAATTTTTTTAACGTGGCTTTTGGCTGGGCGAGCTCTTCGGGTTTAAAGGCAGGATGGGCCTCATACAGGGACCGAACCATGGCGGGGGACACAACATCGGCGGCGAGGGCTGCCTCCGCCGCAGCGATTCTGGTGCTGATCGGCATAAAGGGGGCATTGGCAATCCACGGATAAAATGGCACCGCCATGGATGAAAAAGAGGGCACAACAAACGCTTTTTTCTGATACAGGGCCAGCATGACAGACAGGGGATCCGTCACATCCACGTTTGGGGGCAAATCATCCAAGATGCTCCTTAATAAAATCCAAAAGGGATCCTGTGTAGCCGCAGGATTATATTCAGCCTCTAGGTCCATCAATAATTGGGCTTTGTCGGTATCCTGAACAGAAACGCTGCAAAACGCCCTGATTTTTGGGTTGATGCTGGGCACGGCATCCGCATACGCGCAGGCATCAACACGGCGGTTTTGAAGTAACATAAGGATCACCGCATCCTCATGCAGAATCGGGGGGCGCTTATCTTTGGGAATCTTTTGCAGTAAAGTCCATGCATCTTCCACAAATCCCAACGCCACCAGCGCAGACAGACGGTGATGAAAAAAAGCCGCTGGTTCTGGCTGTCCTTGAGGGCCATCCGTGCCCGTCACCAAAACAGGGCGCATCAGATTCCGAATCAGGCGCGTTTTTGGGCCCCGCACAAGATTTTGCAAAGACGCCGCCACATCAGAAAACGGATCCAAAGACCACTGTGGCTGAATTTCAGGGTCCAAAGGCGTCACGCTGAGATGATTAAAATCCACAGGCGGGGTTGTCCCTTCGGCCAGTGGGGTGGGCGATACCACAGGCGATGTCACCCCAAGGGCCGCAGATGCGGGGCTAGCCCATGCCAACACAACCAGAACAATCCAAAAAAGCGTTTTCATATCCTCGCCGCCTGAATCAAAGCATCAAACAAACACCCATCGGCACTATCCACATGATATTCAGGGTGCCACTGAACACCCAGACAAAATCGATATCGCGGATCCTCAATCCCTTCAATAATCCCATCCGGTGCCGTCGCATTCACCCGCAGGGTATCAGGCGCCGCGCGAACGGCCTGATGATGGGCCGAATTCACATGCAGAGTTTGTTTTTGGACAATCCGAAACAACAAAGACTCTGGGGATACTGTCACCGCATGGCTTGCCTCGGTTCGGGGGTTGGGCTGCTCGTGGGCTAGGGCTGTGGGTACGGCGTCGGGGATATGTTGAATTAACGTTGCCCCCAAAATCACCGCTAACAACTGCTGGCCCCCGCAAATCCCCAAAACAGGTTTATTTTGGCGCAGCATAGACTCCACAAGAGCCCATTCAAATTGTGTTCGCCGATGTTTGATGGTCACACGCTCGTGAATGGTGCTTTCCCCATACAAGCGGGGATCCAAATCAAAATCCCCCCCCGTGACAATCAAACCATCCAGATGATAGGCATAGGCGTCTACCTCTTCGGGATAGTGCGGCAACAGCAGAGGCAACCCCCCTGCCTGATGCACCGCATGACAATAATTTTGGCGCAAAGCGTACCACGGCATGACGGAATAGCCGCCGCCTTCATCTTCGGAATCCAACGTCAATCCTATAACAGGGCGCATGATGGTTTTTTCGTAGTTTTTAAAGGCGTTTTGTAGCATAATCGTTTCCTAAGCACTAGACCAGAGTCAATTTACGGACATAGACAATGCTGGACATTCTCTTTTTTTTGGGGTTAGCGGTTTATTTTTTCATCCGTTATCGCGATGTTTTGGGCAAACCCCCTGAAGATATCCCCACACAAAAACCCTTTTCTTTTGAGGACAAGGGGGACGTGATTACCCTGAAACCCGATGAAGTCACATCCTCGGATCCTTCGTCTCCTTCGGGCGGGGCGTCCTTGGCTCATATCCTCAAGGCTATGGCAAGCCTTGATCCCACGTTTTCAGAAAAATCCTTTTTGATGGGCGCCAAAGAAGCCTTTAAAATGATCGTGACAGCTTTTGCTGCGGGAGATAAAGAGACATTGGCCCCCCTGTTGAGTGCTACTGTCTTCAAAACATTTTGCAAAACCATCGATCAACGGACAAAAAATAAAGAAACCGTTCATTTCACCCTGCATGGCATTCGGGATGCCATGATTCATCAGGCAACTTTGCAAGGATCACAGGCCACCATAGACGTGATTTTTGACAGCGACCAAGCCGAGTTCATCAAGGATTCGGAAGGCGTCATCATCGACGGGGATGAACATCATATTATTGAGGTCAGAGACATCTGGTCCTTTGCAAGGGACCTAAAGGCCCCCAACCCCAACTGGGCTTTGGTGGCTGTGCGAGCGGGGTCCGCATGATCAAAAGCTGGGTTCAATGGGCTGTTTTGGCCTATTGTGTCGGGGTCTCTTCTGCCGCATGGGGGGGCACCTGTTATCATACCCTTCCTATGAAGGATTGGGCTGCTGTGTGGAAAATGTACATGGGGTCTTGTCAGGAAGCTCCGCCTAAGGTTCCCGCATCTTCCCCGTATTCTGGAAAATGGTCCCCGTTGTCTTGGCAGGCGGCGTGCTCGGCAGCCCTCAATCTTGGGGCGAGCCCCACACCTCAAGCGGCTCAAGAGTTTTTTCACACCCATTTTGAATGTGTGCCTTTGGGGAAAGCACCCGCAAAATTTACAGGGTATTATCTGGCGGGACTTGAGGCGTCCTATAAAAAAGACTCTGTTTACAACACCCCTGTTTATGAATGGCCCGATGATTTGTCTGTTCTGGACTTGCAGGATGCCGATCCTGATCTGCCAAACCGCCGCCTTTGGTTGATGCGTTCACAGGTTAATTTAAAACCCTACCCACCCCGCGCCCAAATCCACAGTCACTTGGGTGATAAACATGCTATTTTATGGGCCAAAGATCCCGTTGATCTCTTTTTTTTACAAATACAAGGATCTGGCGTGGTATCTCTGCCAGATGGGGGAACAACATTCATCACGTTTTCCGGTCGCAATGGTTACCCCTATAAAGCCATAGGCAAAGAAGCTGTGCGTCGTGGATTGCTGAAAAAAGAGGATGTCACCATGTTGTCTTTAAAAGATGCCCTGCGTAAAGTGGGGCCCAAGGTAGCAGCGTCTATTATGAACACCAATCCCAGTTATGTTTTTTTCAAAGAAACCCAAAATGCCATTGTAGGAGCTTCGGGCCATGTTTTGGAGGCCCAGCATAGCATAGCTATAGACCCCGATTATCACGCTTATGGCTTACCGTTTATTATACGTATCGATAACACAAAAGTGACTGGAGAAGTCATTGAAAAAATAGCTTTTAGTCATGATACAGGATCTGCCATTCGTGGGGTCAAACGGTTTGATTTTTTCACGGGATCGGGCACAGATGCCATGAATCTGGCCAGCAGCATGAACACAGGCGGTGACGCCATGGTGTTGTTGCCCAAACGCTGATCTTAAACTTTTTTTAACCCGCTTGCTGTCTACTGGTCTTCCACAGACGTGGGGAAGATGGAATGACCATGCCGATTAATAAAAATGTTATTTTGGATATGGCCAAAAGCCAAGAGCCCGAAGATCGTCAGAATTTGGCGGATTCCGTGGGGTCTATGTGTCTTGAAGATTACACCCAATTGAACGATCAAGAACGAGCTCTTTTCACAGAAATCATGTTGCATCTGCTAAACAATGCAACGATGGATTTAAAAAAAAGTTTGGCTTTAGCCCTGTCGGATCACCCTCAAGCCCCCCGTCCGTTGATGGAAATTCTGGCCCAAGATGATTTTTCTGTGGCAGAGGTGGTTCTATCCAAATGCGCGGCACTAAGCGATAAAGCTCTGATAGACATCATTCGGCACCGTACTGTCCAACATCAAATGGCGATTGCGTGCCGCAAGCATCTTAGTGAACAGGTCAGTGATGTCATTGTTGAGCAAAATAATCCCTTGATCATCACAGAATTGCTAAAAAACAAAGAGGCGAAAATCAGAGAAGCCACGTTGCACTATCTGGCCGATCAATCAAAAAAAATTGATGATTATCGCAATCCTTTGCTCGGCAGAGAGGATCTTTTGCCGGAACATGCAGCCATTATGTATCAGTGGGTGGGTGAAACCTTACGGGAAGAAATTTGTAAAAAATTTAATCTGGCGGAACAAGATGTACAGGTATTCCTAGATAAAGCCTTAGATATTCAAGCGAAGCGCTGGATGGAGGCAAAAAAAACCAAAACCCAAGATGAATTGGTGGCATTGCTGGATCAGGAACAGGCATTAACCGTTCCTTTTATGATTCGTTGCCTAAGAGAGGGGGAGATTGCCCTGTTTGAGGCGATTTTAGCCCATAAATTGAAGGTGCCTTCGGACCATCTGCCGCCCCAGATTTTGGAAGATAGAACCCTGCTTACTTTAGCGTGCAAGGGAATGGACCTTGCGGAAGATGATTATTTGGAACTCATGTTGGTTTTGCATAAGGCGCAAGACGGCGAGGCCAAAACAATGCGTCAAGCTAGAAAATTGTACCAAGAAGAGTATGAAAAAATCAATCTTGATAGTGCGCGGCGCGCTATCCAATCGTGGCAGAATCGTGTGACACAAGGGGATGTGCCATGAGTTCATCTCCCTCACATGCCATCGTTGCCGAGGATGCAGAGGCACTACGACGGAAGTTGTATTTGTTGCAAGACCGTTATCGCGACATGGTCCGTCTGAGTTCTGAGATGTTTTGGGAGACCAATGCCGATTTTGAATTATGCGCTGTTTCAGATTGCGTTGTTGATGGGATCGGTTTGCATAGCAGCCAGTTAACAGGCCGAGTCCTGTTTGATGTGTTTACCATTATCGAAGCGGATCCCAAAAACCAAAAGTTGATTCAAGCCATTTGTCGATGTGCCCCCTTCAAGGGCTTACACGTTCAGTACAATCATAGCCATGGCCATTTATCTCATTTTCGCCTTAGTGGCCTTCCTTATTTTCATGAGCAGACGGGTGTTTTTGCAGGATATCGGGGGACGGCTCTCGATATAAGCACCGAGATCACGGCACTGGATAGCGCCAAACGTCTGGATCAACGTTTGCATTCTTCACTGGAAGCCATTCCTGTTGCTGTAAGTATTTTTAGTCAAGAAGGGGTTTTGATTCATATAAATCGCGCTTTTTCTTATATTTTTCCAGAAACGGCCCGTTTATTTTTCGATAACAAAGAGCTCACTTATCAAAGTATATTTTCCCAAATGCTGGAATCTGCAGAAATTCTGATGCCAGAGAGCGATCTGTTGCCTTTTTTTGAAAATCTCATGGACATATGCAGCACCCGCGCCGCGTGCGTTTCCTTGCCGTTTGAAGTGGAAATGTCCGACAATCGCTGGATCAAAGGACAGCACATCATCACAGAATCTGGTGATAGGATTTTCATCGCCCAAGAAGTTACAGATGTCAAAAACCGTGAACTGATGTTATCAGCCGCCCGTGATATGGCCGAGGCCGCCCACAAGACCAAGGCCCATTTTCTAGCCAACATGAGTCACGAGTTGCGTACCCCCCTCAATGCTATCATGGGCTTTGCGGAATTGATGGCCAGCGAAGCTTTGGGCCCCATGAATCATCCCGAATACAAAGGCTACGCCGAAGACGTTTTGATCAGTGCTGAACACTTGTTCAATTTAATCAACGATATTTTGGACATGTCCAAGATAGAAGCGGGTTATATGGCCCTCTCTCTTGGTCATTTGGATCTGTATGATGGTTGCCGCAGTGTGGTGCGGATATTAAGCCATCAGGCACAGCAAAAAAAAATCACCTTAACCTTATGTGAGAATACCCTGCCTGCTCTGGTGTCTGGAGACAAAAACAAAATTCACCAAATGCTGGTCAATCTGGTGGGCAATGCCATTAAATTTACCCCCGAAGGCGGGAAGGTCACCGTGGCCCTAACCGAAAATCACAGCCAAGAATTGGTGGTATCCGTTCAAGATACAGGTGTAGGGATTAAACCTGAAAACATCCACAAAATCCTGTTGCCCTTTGAGCAAATTGACAATAGCGAAACTGGAAAACATCAGGGAACGGGACTGGGATTGCCTCTGACTAAATCCCTGATTGAGATGCATGATGGACGTTTAAAAATTGACAGCGTCTTTGGTCAAGGCACAACGATTTCCCTTGTCTTCCCCAAAAAAATCAGGATTATGGGGGAAAGTTCTCCGTTTTGATACGGCGTGATCTTTTCGTTATGTCTGGTTTTTTAGGTTGATGGTTATGGTGGTTCGTTCGGATTGGACGCAAAGTCAGGTTCAGGCCCTGTTTGATCTTCCTTTTCAGGCTTTGTTTGATCAGGCCAGATCCCTGCACAAAACCTTTTTTCCCACCCAAGACATTCAGCTGGCCACACTTCTGAGTATCAAAACAGGCGGATGCCCCGAAGATTGCGGATACTGTCCCCAGTCCGCCCATCACAAAGAGGTGGGCTTAAAATCGGATCCTTTGACGGATATCGACACGGTGCGACAAGCGGCTCAGGCCGCCAAAGCCAAGGGCGCCAGTCGTTTTTGTATGGGTGCCGCTTGGCGTTCCCCCAACACGCACACCGAAAAAGGACAGGCCCAATTTAACGCCGTTTTAGACATGATCCGTGAAGTCAAGGCCTTGGGGATGGAGGCCTGTGTTACCCTAGGTATGCTTACGTCCCAGCAGGCTCTGGCCCTGAAAGAAGCAGGACTGGATGCCTATAACCACAACATTGATACCAGCCCCGCGTATTACGACAAAATTATCACCACGCGCACTTTCCAAGATCGTCTGGAAACGCTGGATCACGTGCGGACGGCGGGTCTGTCTGTCTGTTGTGGCGGCATTCTTGGCATGGGGGAGCAACTTTCAGATCGCGCTGCCATGATTGCCGTTTTGGGCGGAATGACGCCGCACCCTGAAAGTGTGCCCATCAATGCCTTGGTACCTGTGGCGGGAACGCCCATGGGTTGCCAAGGGCGTATTGATCCCATGGATGTGATTCGCACCATTGCGGTGGCGCGGATTGTCATGCCAGCCTCGCGCATTCGTCTATCGGCAGGGCGGGAATCCATGAGCCAAGAAACCCAAGTTCTGTGCCTGTTGGTTGGGGCCAATTCCTTTTTTTACGGGGATACTCTGCTAACGGCCCCTAATCAGGCCGAAGAAAAAGATCGGGCCCTGTTGGCCATGATGGGGCTGCCTATTAAGGGTGGCGCGTCTGAGGTTACGCAAGAGGTTTGCCATGCTTAACGCGAGCCAACCCCGTGGCGTTTTGCTTTTGGAGGACGGGACCGTTTTTCATGGATTTTTAGCGGGTGATCAAAACGCTGTGGCCGTGGGAGAGCTCTGTTTTCAAACTGCCATGACTGGCTATCAAGAGGTTATGACAGATCCGTCCTACGCAGGACAGATCATTGTGTTTACCTTTCCCCACATCGGGAATGTGGGCCATAATACCCAAGATTGGGAAGCGGAAGCCATGCATGCAGTGGCCATGATTGCCCGTGAACGGCCTACCTTGCCCTCGAATTATCGGGCTGAGGGGGGTATCGAAACATGGCTTGCCACTTTGGGTCGTTCTTTTTTATATGGCGTGGATACCCGCGCCCTCACCACACACATCCGCACGCGGGGATCGGCACCCGCAGGGATTATTGGGGCCGTGCATGCAGGGCAGACTTTGGAAGCCCTCGCCCTGAAACTCAAAGCCTTTCAGGGGATTGAGGGCGCGGATTTGGCCAGCGATGTATCCACCACAACCGAATATCACTGGCAAGATGGATTATGGGGCCATCATCCCGCACCGCTGAACCAGCATATTGTGGTCGTTGATTTTGGTACCAAAGAGGCCATTTTGCGCCACCTGAACCAAAGAGGTTGTCGCGTGACCGTGGTGCCTGCCCATACGTCGCTTTCTGAGATTATGGCCCATAGCCCCCAAGGCATTTTGCTTAGCAATGGTCCAGGGGATCCAGCGGCAACGCTGGATAAAATTCAGGGGCTCATGTCAGACCTTTTGGCCCAGAACCTGCCAGTGTTTGGGATTTGTTTGGGGTACCAAATGCTGGCCTTGGCGTTGGGGGGCATATCTTCTAAGATGGTGGTGGGGCACCATGGGGCCAACCATCCTGTGTATGATCTGATCGCCAAAAAGGTTATGATCACCAGTCAGAATCATGGGTTTATGATTGAAAAAGACACCCTGCCCCAGACGTTACAAGCCACGCATATCTCGCTGTTTGACGGCACGTTGCAAGGATTTCGCGTGAAAAATCGCCCCATTGCGGGCGTGCAGTTTCATCCGGAATGCTCGCCAGGGCCGCATGATGGATGCGTGTTGTTTGATGCGTGGCTGTCTCAGGTGTGAAGCGCGTTTTATCTCTTTTTTTCATGGGGTGGATTATGATGGCCTTACAAACAACGGGTGCCCATGCAAGCGGGGGTGGTGTTTTTCACCCGCAATCCTTTACCCTAGAAAACGGACTGCAGGTGGTGATTATCGAGGATCATCGCGTCCCCGCCATATCCCACTTTATCTGGTATCGGGTTGGGGCCATGGACGAGCCCCGCGGAAAATCTGGCATTGCCCATTTTCTGGAACACTTGATGTTCAAAGCTACCAAAACCATCCCCGAAGGGGAATTCTCGCGGCGTATTGGGCGCATGGGGGGGGATTTAAACGCCTTTACGGCGTGGGATTACACGGCCTATTACGTGAAAATTGCCCGCGAACATTTGCCCGTGGTCATGGCCATGGAGGCCGACCGTATGCGCAACATCGACCTGAGCGAAGAGGCCGTCAAAACTGAACGTGATGTTGTCCTCGCCGAGCGGAAACAGGTGGTTGACAGCGATGTCACGCGGCAATTCGGGGAACAAATGGCCGCAGCCCTTTACCAAAATCACCCCTATAGCGTGCCCATCATCGGGTGGATGCATGAAATCAAAGCGTTGAATCGTCAGGATGCTTTGGCCTTTTATCAAACCTATTACGCCCCGAATAATGCCGTTGTGGTCATTACTGGTGACATTACGCTAAAGGACGCCAAGGCTTTGGCCCAGCAACACTATGGCCCGTTGAAACCCAGCGTGTTGCCCCCCAGAGTTTCTTTATCCGAGCCCCCCCATCTGGCCCATCGTCGGTTGTCCATGAATGATCCCCGCGTGTCTATGCCCACGTGGGAACGTCAGTATATTGTGCCTTCTGCCCTGAATGCGCAGGAGGATAACACGCCCTTTGCCCTTCAGGTCCTATCAGCCCTGCTAGCTTCTGGCGATACGGGTCTGTTGCACGAACACTTGGTTCATGATTTGGGTCTGGCCAACGCCGTATCCGTGGATTACGATGCCCAAAGACGGGGCCCTTCGGTGTTTGAAATCTCTGTCGTGCCTAGCAATCCAGCAAAGCCTGCTTTTCAAAAAATCGAATCGTCCGTAGAGGATGTGTTAAATACCCTAGAAACGCGCCTGACAGAGGAAGATATTGCCCGCGTCAAAACCACGCTGGTGGCCGAGGCAACATTTGCGCGTGATGGTTTATTTTATCCCGGTATGATTGTGGGCCAAACCCTCAGCATCGGCCAGCCTGTGGATTATATCGAAACGTGGCCAAGCCGTATTGCATCCCTGACCAAACAGGATATTGTGGCAGCCCTCAAAACCTTCAGACTGGAAAATGCCGTCACGGGAACTTTGGCTCCATGACCCCCACGGATTCCGATGATGACCTCAAAACTAAAGCACGGGGGTTAAAACATCGTCTCGAAGCCTATGAGGCCAAGCATCAAAAACCCACCCCCCCCAACACGGTGGAGGATTTGGTGCAGGCCCAACGCGGCATCTCTTTTGCCATCACCATCATTATTGAATTGATTGTTCCCGTGGCGGTGGGGGGTGTGGTGGGGCATCAATTGGATTTATGGCTGGGTTTTAAAGCCCTTTTCATTTTTATTTTTATCTTGCTTGGGCTGGGTGTTGCCTTTATACAAATAAAACGTTTGGCAGAGGGAAGGGATGATATATCCTCTTTTCGCCGCCGCCGTCCTTTAGACACAAAGCCCCCGAAGGATCATGGCTAGTCCCCTTCATCAGTTCGAAATTCATCCCGTGGTTTCCCTGCCTTTGGTGGGGGGCTATGACTTGTCGTTTACCAATGCATCTCTTTTCATGATGTTGGCGGTTCTGGTGACTGTGCTTTTTATGATGTTGCCCTTTCGTCACCGGCACGAGGTTCCTACACGCTTCCAAGCCCTTGCGGAACTGTATTATCGCTTTGTGGCCGATTTGGCGCGGGATACCGCTGGCTCTGATGCGCGGCCATTCTTTCCTTTTATTTTTTCCCTCTTTTCCTTTGTTTTGCTTGGGAATATGCTTGGGATGCTGCCTTTTTCTTTTACCTTTACCAGTCACATTATTGTCACGTTTGCTTTAGCCATTTTTATTTTTGTTATGGTGACGGTGGTGGGTTTTGTGCGTCACGGAACCCATTTTTTTGCGTTGTTTGTTCCAGAAGGGTTGCCAGATCACCCTCTGTCTAAAATTTTGCTTGTGCCACTGATTTTTATTATTGAATTGTTTTCTTATTTGATTCGCCCCATCACTCTTTCTGTTCGTTTGGGGGCCAACATGATGGCAGGGCACATTATGCTGAAACTGGTTGTCAGTTTTGTGGCGGTTGCTGGTTTGTGGGGTGTGTTGCCGTTTTTGTTATCGTTTGCGATTATTGGCTTTGAATTCTTTGTCGCAGCATTACAGGCTTACATCTTTACATTAATGACTTGCGTTTATTTGAAAGACGCTTTACACCTGCATTAAATTTTTTAAAAGGAGTTTTGAACTATGGAACCTGAAACTGCAAATACCCTTGTGGCCACTGCTCAATCCGCAAAATACTACGCTGCTGCCTTGGCATTGGTGTGTATTTTGGGCGTTAGTATTGGCTTGGGCAATATCTTTTCGGCTTATATGAATGGTGCAGCCCGCAACCCATCCGCTGAGCCGAAATTAAAATCCATGGCCATCATCGGTGCTGGTATGACCGAGGCCTTAGGGATCTTGGCCGTGATTGTTGCGATTCTGATTCTATTTGTTGTTTAGAGTTCCCAACCGTCTTGGCGATGCATTATGCCCCAGTTCGACATCACGACGTTTGCAGGCCAAATTTTTTGGCTGGTGCTTTCTTTTGGCCTGCTTTATCTGTTGGTATCCCGTGTCATTCTGCCCAAATTCATCAGCATTGTGGATCAACGCGAAGACCTCATCGCTCAAGATATTCGTGCCGCCAAGGAGTTGCAAAAAGAGATTGACTATTTGCAGGCCAAAGTGGCGGAAACCAAACGTCACGCCATCCGCGAAGTGACTGACCTGTATGATAAAGCAAAGCACTCTTTAGAAGAATCTTTCAAAAAAGAATTCCTTGAAATGAAACACCACTTGCAGGCCGAGCAAGAACGTTTTGTTCTGGATTTGGTGGGTCGGCAAAAACTCCTTAAGGAAACCTTTGCCATTGAAGCGGCTGAAATCGTTGAGCAAGTTTTAAACACAGTGGCGGGCACATCTTTGCCCGCATCGGATATCCAAAAGGTCACGCAATCCGTGGCCCGTGATCTTTCTGTGGCAATAAAGGGGTAAGCATTTATGGATCCCGCTAAACTTTGGTATACTATCAGTTTTTTTGTTTTTATTGCCCTTGTTTATCGGCCCGTCCAACGCTTTGTGGTGCCAGCTTTGGACCGTTACAGAGAATCCGTTCTTCACCGCATGCAAGAAGCCCGCGCCTTGCGGGAAGAGGCCCAAAAACTGGTGGCCCATTACAGCGAAGAGCTGCGCGACATGGAAGAAACCTACGCCCAAATGCTGAAAAAAGCCCACGACGATGTGCTTTCCATGCGTGCCCAGATGCTGAAACATCACGAACACGATAAACAATCCCTTCAGACCGCTCAAGCTCTCCACAAAGCCCAATCCATCCGCCGTATGGAATTGGATTTTGAAGGGTATCTTTTAACGTTTCTGGTGGATTCGCTGACCCAGCTTGTGGAAAATCATCCCCAGCTTTCTTCAGCATATCAGAACATGTGCCTTGAAGCCTTACCCAAGACACTAAAGCCCGTCTCTTAGGATTTTTGTCGAACGCGGATGATGCAGCGTTAAGGCCTTGTGAATGTGCTGGGCATCCAGATGCAGATACACACTGGTGGTGGTGACTTGAGTGTGACCAAGCAACGTTTGGATGGACCGCAAATCAGCGCCAGCCTTTAACAAATCACTGGCAAAACTGTGACGCAAGCTGTGGGCACTGTGTTTTAAGGAAACGCCGACCTCCCCAAGCAATGTTTTCAGCGCACGATTAAACACCGCAGGTTGCAAGGGTTTGTGTTGCAGGCCCCAAAATAATCCCGCCTCGGACACAAACGGGCAGACCCTCTGATGATGATCCAGAAACCTCTGCACAATGGGCAACAGGGGAATTTGTCTGGGCTTGCTGCCCTTACCCATGACGGTGAGGGTATCGCCCTGAATGTCTTTGGGCGTTAAGGATAAAGCCTCGGAAATACGCAGACCCGCCCCGTACATCAGCGCCATTAGGCACGCCACTTGATCCCATACCCATGGGTGGGGATGATGCACCTTGCGGGCCGCAAGAGTGTCCATGATATGCTGAAAGGTGTTCGGCGGCAGGGCTTTGGGCAAGCGTTCCTTGGTTTTGCGAATCCGTAGGGCATCAAAGGCCGTGAGGACCACGCCCCTTTCATGAAGATAGCGGGTGAAATGACGAAAACTGCTGGCGTAACGGGCCAAACTGCTTTGGCTGACCCCTTCGGATCGTTTGAATCCCATGTAATCACGGATGGTTTGATGATTCAGGGTCTGCAACATCGCCGTGTCCACGGGACGCTGATTCAGGGCATGTAAATACGACAATAACCCCAACCAATCCTGACCATAATTGCGTACCGTGAGGGGAGCGGAACCCTTTCCCATCATTAAAGAATCCCACCACGCCTGTTGAAGAGACAAAAGGTCTGCATCACAGCATCCTGCCTTTTGATACAACGTCAAAAGCGTGGCTTGGGGATTATCCATGGGGCGAAGGGATCACCGTAAAGGGAATCGAGGGATACTGTTTGATGTTTTGCATCAGGCTTTGCAACAAATCCCGTGAGGTCACACTGCCAGCATCCAACGATAAAACCAAATGGGTGACTTTATGGTCGGCATCCAAAATGGACTGCAGCGCTTTCAGCGGGGGGCCATCTTTGATATACAGAATGGGATCCCGCCCCATGTGATCTTTGGCATGGTGTGACCACTTTTTCAGAGCGTCTAGGGCTTCGTGTTTTTGCTCTTCCCGCATCAAATCCTCCACCGCGTACCAATGATTAAAACCACTGGTTTCTAGGGTGTACAAAAGGCCCAGATCTTGATCCTCTAAACGTGCAAGGCGTTCTGCATATTCCAAAGCATGGATCATGGCGGGGGTGTCTTGGATTAAACAAAGAATGGTCATAGGGATCGTTTCCTCATGAGAATAAACGCCATCCATCCTGCAAAAAGGGCGAGGATAATGGCTAAAACTCCATACTCCAAGGCATGCGTATGGGCAAAAAAGAAAATATCCGCACCAATACCATCTTTGGAAATCATCAGGGGGGTTGTCTGCGCGGCCACAATATCCCCTTTTTTGAACAAAAACACGGTTACGCTATACTGCCCTGTTTTTACGCGCACAGGAAAATCAACATCGGCTCGAAACAAGTAGGGTCCCCGAAAGACGATGGAGGTGGTGTCTTCTTTGTACAGTCCCCATGTTTTTTTGTTTTCTAGCAGAGCCGCGCGGAAGGGATTTTCAGGATCCATAATGGTTAATTTCAGTTTATCCAACGTCAATTCCTGACGTGCCACGGTGGCGGCAGAGACAGAGGCCAGCGCGCCATATCGATAGATATGATAAAGAGACGGAATGTTTTCAAAGCGCACGGATGTTTCGTTAATCCATAGCCCCCTCTGCCGAGCCTTTTGACGAATATCGAGGGTTTCCGATGGACCCTTAACAAGAATCACCAAGGCATCATCGGGCCCTAGGGCTTCCTCCAGCGTGCCGAACAAAATCAAATCCTGCCCCTGAAAATCTGTTTGAATTGCAATGATGTGATGGGAAAGATCTGCCAGCAACGGCTGCGACCACGCCGCCCCAACAGGTAGCATCCAAAGCATAAACAAAACAACAACCCGCCCCATCATCGCACCGACACCACCGAAAACAAAGACTCTGGTGTTAGCAAAAGCCCCGACAGCATCTGGCCACACACCCCCAGAACAATCAGGGCCAAGATAAAACGCAGCCATTCCCCTCGCAGGTGGGCGGCAAGCTTCAGGCCAATTTGGGCCCCCACAACACTGCCCAAAATCAACACCATGGCCAGCATCATATCCACCGTTTGATTCTGAAAAGCCTGCAACAACGTGACCATGGCCGTGACAAACGTAATTTGGAATAATGATGTGCCTGCCACCATATGCACGGGCATCCCCAAAAAATAAATCATGGCTGGCACCATCAAAAATCCGCCCCCAATACCCATCAGGGACACCAAAATCCCCACAAAAAATCCTATCACGGCTGGCAACAATGCCGAGATATACAATTTTGATTTGGGAAAACGCATCATAAAGGGCAAAGCCAACAACAGCGGATGATGATGAAAATCCCGCCGCGTTTTTAGAGATGCCGTCCCTTTTTGGGGATTGCACCATATAAAACGGGCACTCTCCATCACCATGAATAATGCCAAAGAGCCCAAAAAAACTACATAACAAAGGGAAATCACAACGTCGATATGCCCCAGACGTTTTAGCCAAGAAAACAACGCTACACCGATCCAAGACCCCAACAGTCCCCCTGCCAGCAATACGCCCCCCATTTTTATATCCACATGGCCTCTGGGCCAATGGCCCAGAAATCCCGAAGTTGACGCTGCCACCAGCTGATTAGCCTGTGTGGCCACCGCTACGCTGGGGGGTACACCGACAAAAATCAACATGGGCGTCATCAAAAACCCCCCGCCCACACCAAACAGTCCTGAGGCCAATCCCCCAAGGATCCCTAGTCCCAACACCAAAAAAACGTTGATAGACATTTCGGCGATGGGGAAATACAGATCCATGGCGTCGGCCCATTAAAAAAAAGTCACATGCCCCATTTTTCGACCAGTCCGAAAAACAGGTTTCCCGTAATCATAAACGGCGGTGCGTGGGGAACGTTCATAAACATCCCGCTTCAGAATGGCATCCCCCAACAGATTCAGCATTTCCACACGGGGCGATACCAAAACAGGCTCTGGCAACGGCATCCCCAACAAAACACGGATGGCCATGTCGAATTGATTCAGACTACACCCCTCTAAACTCCAGTGGCCTGTGTTATGGACACGGGGGGCGCATTCGTTGAATAGCACATCCCCCTGCGCCGTGACAAACCATTCTATGGTTAGAATCCCTTGATAATGAAGGTGATTCATAACATCCAAAGTCTGCCGACGGGCCTGATCCAGCACAGAAACAGACAGGGCACTGGGTACAATGGTTTTTTGTAAAATTCCCTGATGATGATGATTATCCCCGATGGGCAAAAGGGCCGTGTCTGACCCACCACGGGCCGCAATGGTGGAAATTTCATGGGTAAAGGGCACGAGAGCTTCTATTAAGCACGGGGCCTGCAACAACAAAAGTATGGCATCATCATGCAAATCTTTGGCCGTATGGACAACCTTTTGCCCCTTACCATCGTATCCGCCATGGCGGCGTTTTAAAATGGCGGGACCGTTCTGATGAAAAAAAGCGGTGACATCGTTCTGGGTGGTGACATCGGCAAACAGAGGCACAGACAGGCCCACGTTTTGGGCCATGGTTTTTTCCTGCAATCGGTCTTGGGCCATGGCAAAGTGACGGGGATCGGGAATCACACGGGTGGTTTGAGCCGCCCGCTGCAAGGCGGTGATGGGGATGTTTTCAAATTCACACGTGATGACATCACAGGCACGGGCAAAATGGTCAATGGCGGCAGCATCCTCAAACGAGGCCACGTGATGATGGGGGGTCAATTGAAAGGCAGGGGCGCTGGCGTCCCTATCAAAAACATGGCATGGGACCCCATAACGGGCGGCCACGGGAATCATCAGACGGGCCAACTGGCCACCCCCAAAAATGCCGATGGTTTTTCGGTGAAGCGTGCCCTGTGTCATCATGCTGGATCATTCGGAACAGACTGGGTTTGTTGAGAGCGCCATGCGTTTAAACGCTCCCGCAGGGGGGGCTGGGGGATAGAGAGCATCGCCACCGCAAACAATGCGGCATTTTTGGCGCCAGCCTCCCCAATGGCAAAGGTGGCCACGGGAATGCCTGCGGGCATCTGCACCATGGAATAGAGACTATCCACCCCCGATAGACTTTTGGAAAGAACTGGTACCCCCAAAACAGGCACAGGCGTCAAGGCCGCCAACATTCCTGGCAAATGGGCCGCACCTCCCGCGCCCGCAATAATGGCTTTTAAGCCCATAGCCTCTGCCGAAGCCGCGAATTCATATAAACGATGGGGCGTGCGATGGGCAGACACCACACGGGTGAGCGTGGAAATCCCAAACTGAGTCAGAAGGTCCGCCGCAGGCTTCATCGTGGCCCAATCCGACGTGCTGCCCATAACAATCGCAATTTCTGGGGATGACATGGCTTTTCCCGTGATCCATAACATTTCGGCACACGCCTTTAGGCGATAATATCAGGCAACAAAAGGGTTTCAATATGGTGGATGCGATCTTTCAGTTGTAATTTTTGTTTTTTCAACCGCTGAATGGCCATGGCATTCATAGAAACATCGGATTGCGCCAAAGAATCAATGGTGTCTTCTATTTTGCGATGCTCTTCGTAAAGCTCGGTAAGCTTTTTGCGCAACCAATCCTGATCCTGATTCATCATGGGGTGGGGTATTCTATTATGTGATCGGAGGCATCATAGCAAAAAAAGGTAAAAAATCATAACTTTTTAGCCGGTCCCATCCAATCCAGTGGTCGCGATATTAGGACGTTATGTCTTGTCCTCAATTTCGGCTTTTTCAGAAGGGGTCGCTGGATACAGGATTCTGATTCTCCTTGAATCCCAGACACATTTTGTGTATGCAAAAAAGCACACAATGAAGGATTTGATCATGAGCAGCACCACCGATACTGTGATGCCCGTAACGGATAACACGACGTTTTCTTTTGATTTGGAGCGGTCGGTTCTGGCCAAGATGTTATCGCATGTGCAGAGCATTGTGGAAAAAAAAACAACGATTCCTATATTGTCCAATGTCTTGCTGAGACTGGGCAATGGCCAGCTGTCTGCCACCGCCACCGATTTGGAATTGGATGTGATCGAGGCTGTTACGGTTCTGTCCCATGACTCTGGTAGCACCACCGTACCTGTACACACCCTCTATGATATTGTGCGTAAACTGCCCGATTATGCCACGATGCACTTTTTGTGCGAAGATACCCACATCAAGTTAACGGCGGATCGTGCCAAATTTAGCATTCCTGTGTTGCCCGCCTCAGAATACCCGACCATCAGCCAACTGGCGATTAAGCATACTTTCAGCCTAGGAGCCAGTACCTTGAAAGCTTTGTTGCAAAAGACCCGTTTTTGTATGTCAACACTGGAAACACGGTATGCCTTAAATGGTGTTTATTGCCATGCAATCACAGGTCAAGATGGACAAAGCCGCATCCGCATGGTGGCCTTGGATGGTCACCGCTTGGCTATGGCTGATGCTGTTGTGCAAGATTGCCCAGATTTTGAACCCTTTATCATCCCCAAAAAGGCCGTCAATGAACTGTGTCGCCTGCTGGAAGATCAGGACACCCCCGTTACCCTGTCCCTCTCTAATACTAAAATGGCGGTGGCGTGGGATCGTTTGTCGCTGTCCACCAAGTTGATCGATGATGCCTTTCCAGATTACAAACAGATTTTGCCCAAAGACAACACCCTCATCTTAACGGTGAACACCATCGCTCTGAGACAAGCCGTAGACCGCGTGGCCACCATGACCAGTGATAAATTCAACGGGATTTCCTTTCGGATTCAGGATCAAAACATTGTCATCAACGCTACCAGCAGTGCCTATCGCGAAGGTACAGAGGAAGTCCCCTGCACCTTCACTGGTGGGGATATGACCATTAATTTTAACGCTCGTTTTTTGCTGGATATTTTATCCCAGATCAGTGGTGAGGCCACTGTTTTGAACATTCGCGACAGCATGACGCCAGTTGTGCTGAAGGATGCGTCATCAGACACGGCCCTCTTTGTCATGATGCCCCTGCGGTAACTGTCCCTAAGATCTAAGGCAGCATCGTGGACCCGCTCGCCCCCGCTTTGGAACGCCTGACCCACGCCGTGCCCAAGGTGATAGATCTGTCCTTGGACCGCATTCGGGCGGGGTTGACGTTGCTGGGATCTCCTGAAACACGGCTGCCCCCCGTGATTCATCTGGCGGGGACCAATGGAAAGGGCTCTACGCTGGCGTTTTTGCGGTCCATCTATAGGGCGGCGGGGTATCGAGTGCACAGTTATTCCTCCCCCCACATTGTGTCATTTTGTGAACGCATTCACCTGAACAATCAGGATGTGACGCCCCAAGCCTTGGCTGAGGCCATTGAGGATTTTTTGCGTATAAAATTTTATGATGCTACGTTTTTTGAGGCTCTGACCATCATCGCTTTTTACCTGTTTGCGGCCCATCCAGCGGATGTATTGATTCTGGAAACGGGCTTGGGCGGGCGGGGGGATGCCACCAATGTGGTGCGGGAGAAGTGCGCCACGATTTTAACCCCCGTCTCTATGGATCATCAGGACCGTTTGGGGGATACGCTGGAAAAAATCGCGCGGGAAAAAATTGCCATTTTCCGCCCCAACACCCCCATTTTCTCTGGTCTGCAACACGCCACCGTAACCCCCTTGGTGCGGGAGGCTGCATTGGCCCTTAACGCCCCACTGCGGCAGTATGATGTTGATTTTACACATGAATTGTCACGGGATGGTTGGGTGTGGCGGGATATGCGGATGTCAGAAACCCTGTCTTTGCCACGGCCGTCTTTACGCGGGGCGCATCAGGGGGACAATGCGGCCTTGGCCATTGCCTGCGTGCGGGGGTTGAGGGGGGTTCTGCCCGTGTCTCAGGCAGCGATGGCGCGGGGCCTATGTGAAACCTTCTGGCCAGCGCGGTTACAGGCTGTGGAGGGACCGCGTCTGCACCTGCCCGCATCGTGGCATGTTACTGTGGATGGTAGCCATAATGTGGGGGGCGCCCAGACCCTGCAGGCCTTTTTGAATATCCAATCGTGGCAACGTCGTGTTTTGGTGATGGGTTGTCTGGCCCGCAAAGACTGGCGAGCGATTGTGGATACGCTGGCCCCTTGGCCCACAGAGATTCATTTGGTCCCCGTCACCGGCCACGACACATCATGGGATCTGGCATATGTACAGGCCTACTTGAGCGCCTATACCATCCCCGTAACTTTGCACACCGACTGGCGTTCTGCTCTCTCGGTTCTATCCCAAAGCAATCCCCACCCCACATCCACGGGCGTCATGATCACAGGATCCCTGTATCTGGCGGGGGAAATTTTAGCGGGCGCAGCAGATTGACATTTGATTCACAAAACAGTTATGCAGCCCTAATCGGCTTCACCTTCAGAGCGGGCATTGCGGCGAAATTCATAGGCAATCTCCTCAATGCGTTCAAAACTTTTTTTCAGTCTCTGTTCTTTATCTTCCAAAAAAGATTTTTTTTCTTCGTAATCGGCATTAAAGGCTTTGCGCTCTTCATGCAGGCGTTCTTCCATGTCCTGCACATCCTTTTGACGCAACCGTAAAACTTTTTCACGGGCAGCGAGGGTAGATTCTCGATCCTCTAGGACCTGTTCCCAACTGCTAAGCTCGCCAAATCCCTTACTGTTGGGGGATGTGTCTGTAACACTGTGTGTGGGCGTCTGGGTGTCGTCATGGGTCATGGAAGGATCCTTGGGGTTAAAAGGTTCTGGTGGATTGATGGAGATTGACGGTTCTTCTGCGATATCTTGCGACACAAAGACAGCGTGTGTTTGCTCGGCCAGCGCATGCACCGCTGTTTCCATGTCCTGTTCATCGTCATCGGCCATTTCC
This sequence comes from Alphaproteobacteria bacterium, assembly GCA_947458235.1. Classification (GTDB taxonomy): domain Bacteria; phylum Pseudomonadota; class Alphaproteobacteria; order JAJTHO01; family CANGYM01; genus CANGYM01. Next base: position 15,172 of record CANGYP010000006.1, on the reverse strand, counting down.
GATTCTGCTGCCAGAAGAATTTGTTGTTCTGCGGGGGGTAGGTCGTCATCGCGACGTGTGTCATGAAACCGATAGTATCGAACGGTGGTATCTTTTGGTGTGTCGTTATGAGCCAAGGCTTTGATATCCAAAGCTGTGTTTTCAGATGATGGCGTGTCCATAGAGGCCTCTTGGGATAGGTTTGTAGCAAGGGAATCGTCAGAGAATGGTGCTGTAAAAATCCGATCCCAATCGTCTTGGAAAATTTCAATGCTGTTTGGGTCATCTTTGGGAACATTACGGCAAGGCAAATTCAATTTTGCACAGGCAGCCATCACACGGAACACCTGATCATCATGGGCATAAGCCCAAACATGACGAGCGGGGTCAAAGTGAAACAATGCTAAGAGCAATTCACGATCTTTGGAAAAAACAGCGGGACCAGACAGCGTCATAAAGTGCGACTATGTATTTACAATATTTTAACCTTATATCACAAAAAAAAACGCAAAGCAACCTGTTTCTCAATGGCTGTTCACAAAAGCCTTGTGATTCATGTCTGCGCCCCCCATAATGGCATTATGAATCATACATCAGCCGCAGATATTGTGATTGTTGGGGGCGGTTTGGCGGGGGCGCTGTGTGCATTGACACTGGCCTCTGTGGGGGCGCGGTGTATTGTTCTTGAGAAAAGCCGCTTCGAAGACCTTGTGACCCGTGACCGACGCACCACCGCCATCAACAGCGGGGCAGTGCCCCTGCTGCAAGAACTGGGTGTTTGGGATTCCATGGTGTCGGGCGCGGGTTCTATTCGGCGGATTGAGATCTTAAGCGATGGGGCGCGTTGTACTTTTGATGATGCTCTGCATGACCTGAGGCCCTTTGGATATATTGTGGATAATGTGGTATGGCGCCAGATTTTAAGGGATGCCATCGACCAGCACCCCCTGATCAGATGGGTGGATGGGGCTGGTGTGACGGGCTTGACTATGGAAACAACAGGCATAACCGCCGTAGACACAGCGGGGCAAAGTTGGCGGGCGCAGCTGTTGATTGCAGCGGATGGGCGGGAATCCCCTGTGCGTGCTCTGGCGGGTATGGATGTCCATCGTCATGTTTATCCAGAATCTGCCATGGTGGGTATAGTGCGCCACGCGCAGCCCCATCATGAAACGGCTTTTGAAATTTTTCTGCCAACAGGACCTCTCGCGCTCTTGCCCTTAAAGGATCCCCATGTATCTTCGTTTGTCTGGACCGAGCCCACCGATCATGTTGCCGCCCGCTTGCAGGGTGAAGAGGATTTGTTTCTAAAGGCCTTATCCGCCCAATTTGGGGGATATCTTGGGGACATGGCGTTGTTGGGGCGTCCCCAAGCTTGGCCACTAACCCGTATTTTGGCGTCACGTTATGTACAGGATCGGGTGGTTTTGCTGGGCGATGCGGCCCATGCCATTCATCCGATTGCTGGGCAAGGGTTTAATTTGACGATGCGGGATTTCGTGGCTTTGCGGCGGGCTTTGCAACCGAGGCTGAATGTTGGATTGCCATTAAAAGAGGGTTTGTCTGCGTATAACCGTTTGCGGCAAGTGGATGCACGCGTGATGGCCGAGGCCACCCATGTTTTGAATGCTGTATTCCTAAGTTCAGGCATGTTGCCTGTGGCCGTGCGCAGGGTTGGATTAACGGCGCTCAATCGTTTGCCTTTCCTTAAAAAACCCTTCGTACGTCATGCCACTGGTGTATCGCGCTTGGCACAGTTAGGGCTTTAGCGTGTGTCATGCAGTTCATTTGTCCAATTAAGATCAATTTAAATCTTCATGTGATTTCAAAAAGAAAAGATAACTATCATAATTTGCAAAGTTTGGTCGTTTTTGTGGATGGTGGGGATCGTTTATCTTTTTATCCTGTGCCATCCTCGTTTTTAGGGGGGAGGGCATATCCTCAATCACAAGGTACAGAGTGCCTGCAGGTTAATGGCCCTTTTGCGAGTATGGTGCCTATGGATGAAACCAACAGCATTCTGCGGGCCCACAGAGCCTTTGAAGAGGCTATTCGTCGCCCCGTGGCGGGGCGGTGGTATCTAGAAAAAACTGTTCCTGTGGGGGCGGGGCTGGGCAGTGCTTCTGCGAATGCTGCGGGGGCCCTGAGGTTGCTTCAAGCAGTTAATCCGTTACATGAAGAAAAAATTGTATCTATAGGAAAAGCCATAGGATCAGATGTTCCCGCTTGTCTTTTATCTCGAAGTGCGATTATGGAGGGGGTGGGGGATCGTTTGACGCTGGCCCCCGACGTGATCGCGCCCCCTTTGGTGATCGTTTTTCCGAGCATTATGCTGTCAACAAAAATGATGTTTAATAAACTTTTTTCATGTCAATCAAGGTTTAGCAAAAAAGAGTCAATGCAAAACATGAAAAATATTTGGGCCACCCAAAATGTATTTGAAGCTGTGGCCTGCCAAGAAGCCCCTGTGATTGGGGAGGTTTTGCAAGCTTTACGGGAAACAACGGGATGCCGTTTGGCACGCTTATCTGGCAGCGGAAGTGCGTGTTTTGGTGTTTATGATACCCAAGATCAGGGGCATGTTGCATCTGCTGCGTTAAAAGCACGTTACCCTGCCATGTGGGTTTGGTCAGGAGCTGCCGTTTAAATTCTTAAAGCAATAGCAATCTTCCCTTGGTATCATCAGAATGTTGTATCGGAATAGATGTTTTTGGATCTGCAATTCGTATGGCGTTCATGGATAGGCTTTTGATGATTTTTGGCGGCTCCCGTCAATCGACCCGCGATGTTGAGCGGCAGAGAAAAATTCATTTTTTGCTTGATAAATCCCCTCTGCCTTCGTGGATTCGGGATAAAAAAATGGTTTTGCAGTATTGTAATTTTGCCTATGCGGATGTTTTTGAAACAACCCCCGAGCGTGTTTTGCAAAATCAAATTCCCTTTTACAGTGATAACAATGACGGGGATGCTTGTGCTTTGGCCAAGCTGGCTCTGGAGAGAGACACCGTACAATCCACAACAGCAACGGTCATCGTGGGTGGCAAGCGTCGATTCTATGAAATCACGGAAATTCCTACCTTGGATGGGGAAGCCGTGGTGGGTTATGCCAGTGATTATAGTGCTGTTGAAGACCTACAGAGCACATTAGAGCGACATATTCAAGCATCGCAAGATATTTATGAATTTTTGGGATCTGCCGTGGCCATTTTTGGTGCGGGGCGCACGTTGCAATTTTATAATCATGCCTTTGTGCAAATGTGGAAAGTGGAGGAAGAGTGGCTATCCCAAAGGCCGACATTGGGGGAATTCTTAGACCAGCTGCGCAGGCGTCGTATGATGCCTGAGTCGCTGGATTTTCAGAGGATGCGCAACGAATATATGGGGATGTTTACATCCTTGCTAGAGCCTAAACAGGCTTTATGGCACCTGCCTGATGAGCGCACCATCAAAATTACCATTGTCCCTCATCCCTTGGGAGGGATTTTCTTTTCTTATGAAAACGTCACGGATCGTTTGGCGTTAGAGCGCAATTACAAAACTCTGCTTTCGGTCCACGAATCTGTGATTCAGGATTTGGAGGAAGGTTTAATCATTTGGGGCTCTGATGGTCGTATTCAGAGGATCAATACATCCTGTCATGACCTTTTATGCTTGGAACGACCCAAAGACTCTTATGAAGGGATGCGCCTTCAGGATCTTTTGGAATGGCTAAGGCCCTTGCTTTCTAGGCGTTTTTCAGGGGATCGTTGGCCTGCTTTTCAAAAACGTCTTTTGAGTGGTTTGATGGGCCAAAGGCCTCGAAAGGGGGTATTTCGTCTTAATCATGGTCTAAAGGTACATTATGCTTTTCGTCCTTTGCCAGATGGTGGGTTTTTATTGTCCCTGCTGCCCCTAGCCCCATTTGGGGGAGATAGGGGCATGAACCCTGTGATCCGTGAGGCTAAAGACGAAGCTGGGTTAGATGGTCTTAGACCCGATGCGATGATTTCCGCCTCGGTTTTGGAGATGATGGATGCGATCATTCCAGATTTTCAACATCAATTTCAATATAAAGGAGTATCGATTGCCCTGAATCATCGTGAGGGGGAGGGGATGACTCTGCCGCAAGCCTTGTTTGAGGATGCTATCAAAATGTTACTATCTTTGATAGCATTGTGTGTAAAGCCCAAAAGCGAAGTGATTATGACCCTTAAACTTTTGAAGGGTTATGCCCTGCTGGATGTTGTTTTTGTGCTCAGTAAAGAATCGTTTCATGCGTTGCCACGGGATCTCAGGGCTTTGCCCGGCATTACCAGCTTGGTACGACAGTATAGCCAATATCTAAAACTTGATGTAGAGTTGGGGCAGGGGGATGTGATGAAAGTGTCGCTGGTGTTTTTTCCTCATCACCCTGCCGCTTAAATCTAGATCTCCTGTGTGTTTATTGTCTGTGGTCTTTTCATGATGTCCCGCATTTTGATTGTACGCGCTACATTTTACCCAGAGATAGCGGATCTTCTGCTGGAAGGTGCATCAGCCGTTTTTGGGGATAAAGGGGCGCAGTATCAAGTGTTGGATGTTCTTGGAGCCCTAGAAATTCCTTTGGCAATAGCGGGAGCTCGATCGTCTTTTGATGGATGTCTGGCTTTAGGATGCGTCATTCGGGGGGAGACCAGCCATTATGATGTGGTGTGTCAAACCAGTGCTTACGGTCTTATGACGCTGGCCTTATCAAAAAATATCATTATTATCAATGGCGTTCTAACAACGGAAAACTGGGATCAGGCGATAGAACGGGCCCATCCCGCGAAAAAAAACAAAGGGGGCTATGCAGCGCAGGCCTGTTTATCGATGATTGATCAAAGGAATGCAGAATGATAAAATTGGATGATGCGGCGTTAAATTATCATGAATTTCCCAGACCTGGGAAACTGGAAATCAAACCCACGAAAAATTTGAGCAACCAAAGGGACCTCGCTCTTGCGTATTCTCCCGGCGTAGCGGCCCCTTGCCGCGCCATTGTTGAGGATGAAGAGGCCATCTTTCGTTATACCAATCGCCGCAATCTGGTGGCCGTCATCAGCAACGGAACAGCGGTTCTAGGACTGGGCGACATCGGCCCCAAAGCTGCCAAGCCTGTGATGGAGGGTAAGGCCGTTTTGTTTAAAAAATTTGCCAACATTGATTGCTTTGATATCGAAATTGATGAACAGGATCCCAGCAAGCTGATTGATATTGTGGCCTCTCTGGCCCCCACATTTGGGGGCATCAATTTAGAGGATATCAAGGCCCCCGATTGCTTTTTGGTGGAAAAGGCCTTGGCCGCCCGTTTGGATATTCCTGTTTTTCATGACGATCAGCATGGTACGGCCATCATCGTTGCGGCGGCGTTGCTAAATGCCATTCAGGTGGCGGGAAAAACCTTAGACACCGTCAAATTGACAACATCTGGCGGCGGCGCAGCGGCCTTGGCGTGTTTGGACATGTTGATTAAGTTGGGCCTGCCACGGGATCATATCATTGTTACAGATTTGTATGGGGTGGTTTATCGGGGACGGGAAGAGGGGATGAATCCCTTCCTCAGCCAGTTTGCCTCGGGCACCTCGGCACGAACGCTGCAAGAGGCCTTGGTGGGCGCGGATATTTTTCTGGGCCTGAGTGCTCCTAATGTTCTCAAGCCAGAATGGTTAGAGGGAATGAATCAAAATCCCATTGTGTTTGCCTTGGCCAATCCAGACCCTGAGATTGTGCCCGAGTTGACAAAGGCGGCCCGTCCCGATGCCATTATTGCCACGGGTCGGTCTGATTATCCCAATCAGGTCAACAATGTTCTATGTTTCCCGTATATTTTTCGGGGGGCGCTGGATGTGGGGGCCACCTGCATCAATGATGCCATGAAAATTGCGTGTGTGAAAGCCATTGCCGATCTGGCCAAAGCGGAGCCCTCTGAGGTTGTCGCCCGTGCCTATAACAGTACAGAGTCCATGATTTTTGGGCGGGATTATTTGATTCCCAAGCCCTTTGACCCCCGTTTGTATGTGCATATCACGGCAGCGGTGGCGCAGGCGGCCATGGATTCGGGGGTCGCCAAGCGGCCTTTATCAGACGTTAAGGCCTATATTCAGGGATTGAATCAATTCGTCATCCGCTCTGGCCTGTTGATGCGGCCCGTGTTCGAGCGGGCCCGAGGCTGCGGCAAAAAAATTGTCTTTGCCGAAGGTGACGATGACCGCGTTTTACGCGCTGGCCAGATTTTGGTGGATGAAGGGTTGGCACGCCCTGTTTTCATTGGGGATCCCGCTATGATTGGGGCCCGTTTGGAACAGTTGGGATTAAAAATTCACATCGGTGCCCATTGTGATGTGGTGGATCCTGCCCATAATCCTGATTACGCGCACCATTGGCGCATGTATCACCATATCACCGCCCGTCATGGGGTATCACCAGACAAGGCCCAGTTTATTGTGGGTACCGATACAACGGTTCTGGCGGCCTTGCTGGTGAAGAGTGGACACGCTGATGCCATGCTATGCGGGATTCGGGGGTCTTATCAAGAAAGCCTGAAGCATATTAACCGCATCATTGGCCTAAAGGCGGGGGTTAAACGTTGCTCGGCCCTGTCCATTCTGATTTTGCCGCGGGGGGTATACTTTTTTTCGGACACCTATGTGAATCCCGATCCCACGGCGGAGGATTTGGTGGATATGATTTTTTTGGGCGCGGATCAAATTCGTCGTTTTGGGTTAGAGCCCAAAGTCGCCCTGTTGTCCCATTCCAATTTCGGCAGCAGCAAATTGCCCTCGGCCAAAAAAATGGCCCGTGTTCGGGAATTGCTTCTGGCGCGGGATCCCGCCTTTCCCGTTGAGGGGGAAATGCACGCCGATGCCGCGCTGGATATAACGGTTCGGGATCGTATTTTCCCTGATTCGGCCTTTGCGGGGGAGGCAAACTTTTTGGTCATGCCGTCACTGGATGCGGCCAACATTGCCTATACCATGACCAAAGCTTTGGGAGAGGGCTTGCCCATCGGTCCCTTGCTGTTGGGCGTGGACCGTCCGGCATATGTGGCGACCCCGTCCATTACGGCGCGGGGTTTGGTGAACATGGCCGCCATTGCGGTTGTTGATGCGGAAGGGTAGGGGGCATGGCCGATGAAAAGGAATGGACCCCTGAACATTTATCGGCTCTTTTGGATTTAGAGACGGTGGAAAGCCGCATGGCTTTGCCAGCGGCCCTGCGGACCCTACACCCCGCAGATGTGGCAGAATGGATTCACAGTCTGCGTGACGAAGACCAGAGGGATGTGGTTTGCCGTTTGGATGCGGATACGCTGTCGGATATTTTGACGTATTTAAATGCCCGTTCCCGGGAAATCATTATCCCCGATCTAGATGAAAAAGCCCTGACCGAGGCTTTTCGTCAAATGGACACCGACGATGCGGTGCAGATTATTGAGGCCTTTCGTCCCGAAGACAAGGAACAGCTGCTTTCCGCCCTCCCCTCTAAAGAGCGTGTGATTTTAGAGGAATCGTTAATTTATCCCGAAGAATCCGCTGGCCGATTGATGCAGCGCGATTGCGTCACGGCGCCCGAGCATTGGGATGTGGGACAAATGATCGATTATGTCCGCAGCCAGCGGAATTTGCCAGATGATTTTTATGATATTTTTATTGTGGATGCGAAAAATCGCCCTTTGGGAGTATTGCCGTTATCGCGTTTGATTCGTTCGCGCCGCAGTCAAAGCCTGTCTGAGTTGATGGAAACCCAGCTACACACTATACCAGCAGAGGACGATCAGGAAAACGTGGCGTTTTTGTTTCGGAAGTATGGCTTGGTGTCCGCCCCTGTGGTCAACAAAAGTGGTTATATTTTGGGGATGATTACGGTGGATGATGTTGTGCATATCATTGATCGGGAAATCGAGGAAGATTTTTTGCGTTTGGCAGGGGTGTCTTCCAGTGGGCAGGTGTACAAAGCCGCGTGGCGTTCCGCTTTGGGCCGTTTTCAGTGGTTATTTGTGAATCTTCTGACAGCCATTTTGGCATCTGTGGTCATTGCGCAGTTTGAGGATTCCATCAGCAGTCTGGTGGCTCTGGCGGTTTTGATGCCTATTGTGGCCTCCATGGGGGGCAATTCGGGAACCCAAACCTTAACCATCATCGTGCGGGCTTTGGCCATGCGCCATATTGGCACTGAAAATCGATTAAAGGTGGTGAGCAAAGAAATCGTGACGGGTTTATTGCTGGGGGTATTGTTTGCCTCGTTGAGCGGTTCTGTGACCTATTTTTGGTTTGGGAATCTTAAATTAGGCATCGTGATGGCAGTGGCGATGTTGGCGAATCTGGTGGCAGCCAGCGCAGCGGGGGCACTGATTCCTCTGGGTCTGAAAAAGTTGGGGTTGGATCCGGCTTTATCCTCCACCGTGTTCCTCACCACTGTGACGGATGTGGTGGGCTTTTTTGCCTTTTTGGGGTTGGCGAGTGCGTTTTTGATATAAAAAACACTGCCTATGAAGGTTTCATTCAAAGCACAAGAATCATTGCCGATGCGCCGTATTGCATAAAAGGTTAGCCAGCTTTGCAAAAAAAGCGTATAGTCAAGTCTGGTTTTCAATGTTTCTTAAAAAAAAGGAACTTTTTTGGCGGTATATCCCATGACACGCAGACAAAAAGTTTATGAAGGCAAGGCCAAGATTCTTTACCGTGGTCAGGCCCCTGGTACCTTGGTGCAGTATTTTAAGGATGATACCACCGCTTTCAACCGTAAAAAATTCGACGTGATTGAGGGTAAGGGGGTTATCAATAACTTTATTTCCAGTCATATTATGCAGAAACTTGGGGATATTGGGATACCCACCCATTTCATTAAGCGGATGAATATGAGGGAGCAATTGATTCACGAAACCCAAATGATCCCCCTAGAGGTTGTGGTGCGCAACATCGCCGCAGGCAGTTTATGCAAGCGGCTGGGTCTGGAGGAAGGCACGCCCCTCCCACGACCCCTGATCGAGTATTATTATAAGAATGATGATTTGGATGATCCCCTTGTCAGTGATGAGCATATTCTGATTTTTGAATGGGCCAACACCTTCGAGCTGAACGCCATGATCACCATGGCCCTTCGGATCAATGATTTTCTTTCGGGTTTGATGGCAGGTGTGTCCCTGAAGCTGGTGGATTTTAAAATAGAATTCGGCCGATTGCATGGTGCCGATGACGATGATGTGCAAATTATTTTGGCGGATGAAATCAGCCCCGACAGTTGCCGCCTGTGGGATGCTGTTACCAACGATATTTTGGACAAAGACCGCTTTCGCCGTGATATGGGACAGGTGAAGGAATCCTATCAAGAGGTTGCCCGCCGTTTGGGTGTGTTGCCAGATGGTGTTGTGTTGGCGCGGATGGATCCTGCGGTCTTCTCGGACGAAGAGTCTGAAACGCCATAGCCCCTCTGTATGTTGTTGTTTAAAGGAGTTCCATCATGCAGGTTACTGTCACTGTTTTTTTTAAATCTGGAATCTTGGACCCTGAAAGCCAAGCGGTGTTGCAGGCCATTCATAATCTGGGCGAACGTCAGGTACACAATTTGATCCAAAAACGTCAGTTTGTTTTGGATGTGATGACCCATGATGCTGCAGACGCCTTGGCCATAGGGGAGCGTCTGGGCCGTGACCTGTTGGCCAACCCCGTGATGCAGCGTTTTGAAGTTTCACTTAAGGATCAATAGGATGGATGCCGCAATGTCCCATGTTTTGATTGCCTCGGATCATCGTGGCTTGACGTTGAAGGCTTATTTAAAAGAAGAATTAACACAGCAAGGTTACAGTGTGGCGGATTTGGGAACCCACAGCGAATCTGCGGTGGATTACCCAGATATTGCCGCAACCATGGCGGAAGCGTTGCTCAATAAGCCCCAAGACAGGGGCATTTTGATTTGTGGCAGTGGGATCGGCATTTCCATCGCCGCTAACCGGTACCGTCATTTGCGGGCGGCGTTGTGTCACGATCACCTGTCGGCGCGGTTGGCGCGGTTGCATAATGATGCCAACGTTTTGGTTTTAGGGTCTGGCTTTGTGGGCATGGCGGTGGCCATGGATGCAACCTTGACATTCCTCGCTACCGCATTTGAGGGGGGGCGTCACGCGGTCCGCGTAGAGAAAATGGGCTAAAGCGACCACCCTAAATTTTAGGGTTACACCTCTAATGGTCCCTTAGCTTTTGCTTTGAGTCATCATAGCATTGAATTGATTGTTTTTTTAAAGCCGCTTTGCGATGGCGATAGCCAAACGAGAGCCTGCTTGTATCGCTGCGGAAAGAAGAGGATACCCGAGGGCCTCTTGCCCGTGATGGGCAGAAGCGGTGTCATGGTGTTCTCGCTCCTCTTCTTGGAAGTGGAGGAGCGTTTCACGTAAAGGGTCGTTGTGGGGCAAGGCCTGAATTTGGTCCTCGTAATGGGTTTGGATGACCGTTTCAACGGCCATGGTGCAGGCCATGGCCGTTTTGGGGCCCATGGCCGCCGTCACCATGCCCAGCATATACCCTGCGGCACACCACAAGGGAGATAGGGCCGAGGGTCTGACGCGCTCTTGAACACAGGCTTTTTGGAAAAAACGCCAGTGGACTTGTTCTTGCTCCAGCATGTGAGACAGAACAGGGGCGCAGGCATGGTGTTGCAAGATCCTGAGTTGTCCACGATAAATGCACTGGGCCCCATACTCACCAGCCAAGTTGACACGCAGCATGGCAGCTCGGCCTTGGGGAAAAAGGAAATTAAAGGTCATCCTCGGTGCTATTGGGCAAATCGGCATCGGCTTCGGCAAAATCCTCAGCATTAAAGTCATCTGCTTCGATCAAAATGGAGGGGGCTTTGGTGGTGGCTTCGGAATGTTCGCCGAGCAACAGAGCTTCCAGATCTCCCTCGTCATCCGCCAGAGATATGTTCCGTTGCATGGCGCGGATGGAGTCCTCCCGTAGGGTGTCCACAGACATATGGCCAACGCCAATTTCCCGTAGGGCCAGAACGGGATTTTTGTCGTTATCTCTAGGCAAGGTCACCATGGCCCCTGCAGCTAAATCCTTGGCGCGTTGGGCGGCCAACATGACCAGTTCAAAGCGATTAGGGACGATTTCAATGCAATCTTCAACAGTGACGCGGGCCATAAGGATATCTAAAAAAACACAAAAGACTAAGGAGATTGGATAATTCTACTTTAGGCTCACCCTAAGGGATTTTGAGGGCGCATGTCAAGTTTTTTGTCATGATGTGTGTAATGATGGCTCCATGGTCGCGTCATGTAGGGGAAGGGGGATTTCCGTGCCGCAGAGGTAGGGCGGATGGGGGGGGCGGAAGGCATCACCATCCTCGCCGAGCCAGAGGAGCAAGGTTTGTAGGATAAGGCTGGATTGCTTAAACGAGGGTTATACCCTATGCCTCCGCCAAAATGTCCTGCATGGTGTACATTTCTTCTAGGCATTTTCCAGCCCCCATGACCACGCAGTTCAAGGGATCTTTGGCGATGATGACGGGCAGGCCCGTGGCTTGATGCAACAATTTATCCAAATTGTTTAGCAATGCACCCCCACCCGTTAATAAAATTCCGTGATCCACGATGTCGGCGGACAATTCGGGGGGGGTGTGCTCTAGGGCTTCTTGAACGGCTTCGATCATGGCGGTGATGGGTTCAGATAGGGCTTCGGCCACTTGTTTTTCGTTAATTTCAATTTCTTTGGGTACACCCTCCACCATGTCGCGGCCACGGATTTTCATGGCCTTGCCAATGCCAGAGGCGGGCTTGATGGCCGTACCAATTTCCATTTTGATGCGCTCGGCAGTGGCTTCCCCGATCAGCAAGCTGCAGGTGCGGCGGACATAGCTGATGATGGTTTCATCCATAATATCGCCCCCAACCCGAATGGAGCGGGCATACACCAGACCCCCAAGGGATGTGACGGCCACTTCTGTGGTGCCCCCACCAATATCAACCACCATGCTGCCTCTGGGCTCGGTGACGGAAATGCCCGCGCCGAGGGCGGCGGCCATAGGTTCCTCGATCAAATACACGGCCCGCGCACCCGCACGTTCGGCAGATTCCTGAATGGCGCGACGCTCAATGGCCGTGGCACTAGAGGGCACACAAATCACCACACGTGGACTGGCAAAGGATTTGCGGTTGTGAACTTTTTGAATGAAATGCTTGATCATTTCCTCCGCAATATGGAAATCGGAAATCACCCCGTTACGCAAGGGGCGCACAGCCGTAATGTTGGCGGGCGTTTTCCCCAACATCTGTTTCGCATCCGCCCCAACGGATAGAACAATTTTTTTATTTTTCACATTTGCTAGGGCAACCACAGAGGGCTCGTTCAGAACAATCCCTCGACCTTGCACATACACAAGGGTGTTGGCCGTCCCCAAGTCAATGGCCATATCAGAGGAAATCATACCAAAAAGTTTTGAAAACATGCCGCGCACTCCTAAGGTGTTTTTTCTTGTTTTGTTAGGTGACGATTGTTTATAAATCGACATATTCACACTCTGCCGCGTATTGTTAAAAAAAAGGTTAACACACATCAGGTCTTTTGTATTTTTTAACCATGATCTATGTTCTTTCTCCGCCAGATGCCTTACCCTGCTTGCGGGATCTTGCCATGGTGTGTCGCCATCCCGCTGTAACGGCGTTCCAGATTCGTCTGAAATCCTCCCCAGAAGCAACGATTGCACAGGCCGTGCGCACTGTCCAGCCTCTTTGTCGGGATCATCAGGTGGCTCTGATTTTAAATGATAGCCCCATTCTGGCCAGTCGCTTGGGATGTGATGGTGTACATGTAGGGGCTGAGGATGCCCCCGTGACCACGGCGCGGGACCAAATGCCTAGGGGGGCTATTGTTGGGGCTTCATGTTATGATGATATTGCCTTAGCGATACAGGCCCAAGAGGACGGTGCCAGCTATGTGGCCTTTGGCGCTCTGTATCCCAGTCCCACAAAACAGGCCAAAACCCGCGCCACCTTGGATCTGTTCGCTCAATGGTGTCAGACACAGGTTGACCCCTTGCCAAGTGTGGCCATTGGTGGCATACCCCTAAGGGCGGCAGAGGAAATCCTGAATGCTGGTGCCAGCGGCGTTGCTTTGTGCAGTGGCATTTGGGACGATGTTGGGGCCGCGTTGCAGCAGATGGATCATCTTTTGAATCAACATGGGGATAGGGTATGGATGTTAATGCCAACGACCTGAAAGTCGGGAATATTGTCAACCACAAAGGTAAATTGTGGGTTATTTTAAAAACCATGCACACCCAGCCTGGTAAAGGCGGGGCTTATATTCAAGCGGAGATGAAGGCCTTGCTGGAGGGCACAAAGCTCAACGAGCGCTTTCGCTCCTCCGAACGCATAGACCGCGTACGCTTGGATGAAGAAATCTATCAATTCCTGTTTTTACAGGATGATAGGATCACCCTGATGCACAAAGAAACCTTTGAACAAATCACCCTGCCCAGCGATATTTTGGGGGATGCGCTTCCATTTTTGCAAGACGATATGGACGTAACGGTGTTGTTTTACGAAGGCAAGCCGCTGAGTGTCACCCTCCCTGAAACGGTCGTTTTGGAAATTGTTGAGGCGGAGCCCACCATTAAGGGCCAGACGGCGACATCATCGTATAAACCCGCTGTTCTCTCTAACGGGGAAAAAATCCTTGTGCCTCCCTATCTTGAGGCTGGTGCCAAGGTGGTGGTGGACACACGGGACGGGACTTTTGTAGAAAAAGCCAAGGGGTAAAGAGACAGCGGGCCCGCAAATAGGATGCGCCCAGAACAATCCGACCATTGGCTGGATGCCCATAAACCCTATGCCATGAACAGGGGTGCCATCCAATGAAATCCATGGCCAAGCCCCCAAAAAAACCCTATAGTGGGGGCATGTTTTTTTATAGGGGCGGCCGTTTGTGATTACCCACCAACACCATGATTTGTTTATAGAATCCTGCGCTGTGCGCCAGCTGGCGGAGCATGTGCCCACTCCCTTTTATGCCTATAGTCAGGCCATGATCCGAACTCAGGCGGCGGCGTATCAAGCCATGGCCGCCACCTTTCCCGATGCCATGGTGTGTTATGCAGTTAAGGCCAACAATCACCCCGCCATATTATCCCTGCTGGCCGAAGAGGGCTTAGGTGCCGATGTGGTGTCGGGGTACGAGCTGCGGCAGGCCATCAATGCTGGCATTCCCCCCCAAAAAATTGTTTTTTCTGGCGTGGGGAAAACGGCGGAGGAAATCAATCTGGCCCTGCATCATCGCATTGCCCAAATCAACGTGGAATCGCTGGCGGAGCTGGATGTGATTCAAACGCTGGCAGCGGCCTTTGGCCATCCCGCCCGTATTGCCCTGCGCATCAATCCCAACGTGGATGCCAAAACCCACGCCAAAATCACCACGGGGAAAGAGGATAACAAATTCGGTGTGCCCCTGTCCGCTTTGCCTGCGGCCATTCACCGCGTGCAGTCCTCGCCGCACTTGCATTGGCAGGGGTTGGCGGTGCATATTGGGTCGCAGATTCTCACGCTGGCCCCATATCAGGCCGCGTATACGTTTGTTATGCAGGTGGTGCGGGATCTGGCGGGTCACGGCATTGTCATCGATCATCTGGATTTGGGAGGCGGAATCGGCATTGCGTATCATCAGGGGCCCGAGTTCACTTTGGCCGATTATGGCACCATGATTAAAAATACGCTGGGCGATTGGTCTGGCAAGGTGATCTTTGAGCCCGGCCGTTTTATCGTGGGTGCCGCTGGCATTTTGGTCACTGAGGTTTTGTATATCAAGGAAGCCCCAAAAAAATGCTTTGCCATTGTTAACGCGGCCATGACGGACCTGATCCGCCCCGCGCTGTATGATGCCGTTCATCGTATTGTGCCGGTTCATCAAAGCGATGCGCCCCCTCAACCCTATGACGTGGTGGGGCCCGTGTGTGAAACAGGGGATATTTTGGGGCGGGATGTGCTGTTACCCCCCCTGCACGCGGGGGATTTGGTGGCTATTTTGGATGCGGGGGCGTATGGTGCCGTGCTGGCGTCCCATTACAACATGCGCAGCTTTCCGGCAGAGGTGATGGTTGCGGGCGATCATTACGGCATCATCACCCACCGCCAGACGTTCGAGGATCTCAACACCCACAGAAGCGTCTGGACCGGCCCCGCCACCCCCAAACTTCAGGGATAGGG